>JAFGCA010000768.1 GCA_016932895.1 Sedimentisphaerales bacterium
GAACGAACGTCGCCGCGCCCCAAGGCATGTCATGGCTTCACCGAAGACGAATCGGATGCACCCGGGCCGACCCGGCGCGACCGGCACAGGCAAAGATGGGTCCCGCCGCCCACGACCCCGCGAACGATCCGGAACAGCCAGGCGGGCATTCCCAAATGCACCGTACGCACTCCAGCCCGCACGTACCGCTTTACCGCCGCCGTGGGACCCGGCGACGGAGCATCCAGACTCTCCGGAACCAACGCCAGGCGCGCTCCGAGCGGTACGATGGTAGGCACGAGGCGTGAGCGGACGAGATCAAGACCGCAGCGATCGAGCAGGGCCTCGTACGAGCCGGGGGAGAAAAACTGGATGTGGCCGTCGGGATGTGCCTCTCCGCCCTCGGCACGGGGGCGGGAGCCCCGCCACCGGCCCGTCGTTTCCATGGGCGTTTTCAACAGGACGTATCGGCAGCGCGCCGCCACGCAGCGCAGCAGTGCCTCCGGATCGACAAGGTGCTCCAAAACATCAAACAGGGTAATCAGATCGAACACCTTCGGGGCGCCGGTCCAGCTTCCGAATTCCGCTTCCACGAAGTGAACGTCCGGGAACAGTCGTTTTCCGATGTTCACGAAATCCGAGGCGATCTCGAAGACCATGGTTTGCGGCGGGCGGCCCTGGCACCGGGCCACGTGAAATGCCATAGCGTTGGCCGCAAAGCCGAAACATCCGCCGATATCCGCATAGGTGTTGATGTCACCAAGGCGGCGGCGAAGTTCCCGGCCGTAGAGCTTCCACAGGAGAGCGCCTTTGAAGGCGGCGCGGGCCGGGTATCCCGGCCGGCCGATCACCTTCACCGGATAAGAAGCATAGTACTCGTACGGATCAAACTTCGGTTCGTCCATGCCGCGGAACCTCTGTACTCTGTCACACAATCTGCCGGATGATACGGCATTATCCCGGAGCTCTCAAGGCCGTTCCAGGCCGCCGGGCCGTGGCCCACCGCCCCGGCGCCACGCGGATGGAAGCTCTCGGCGGTTCTTATATGCTTGCAACTTCAGGCTCGCAACCGTAAAAAGTATCAGCCCGTGATGAAAACGCCGGGCTTGAGAAAGTCCTTGATGGGGCAGCCGATGAAATCTTTGCGTACAGGTGTTTCTCGGCGTGCCGTCAGGGTGTCGCTGCCGGCAGACTGCATACGGCCGACGGCGGGTGCCTGCTTCGGAGTGTTATGAGTAGCAACGAAACAGACGACGAGAGTGTTCTGCAACGAGTCGTACGCAGCGGTCTTTGTGTAGGCTGCGGCATGTGCGCGGGCCTGTTGCCGGACATCCTGCGGATGCGCACGAACGAGTACGGGCAGTACGTGCCCGAGCCGGCCACGACCGACGCCAAGGATTGGGGCCCACACAGCCTGCAAGTCTGCCCCTTTGCCGACAATGCGGACGACGAGGACACGATTGCCGCCGCCCTGTTCGCAGAGGCCGAAGGCATCCGGCATCGCCCCGAGACCGGGTACTATCTCCGGTGCTTCGCCGGTCACGTCACCTGCGAAGAAGCGCGGATGGCGGCGACCTCCGGCGGCATCATCACCTGGCTCGCGGGCGAGCTTCTCTCGGCCGGTCAGGTTGATGCGGTGGCCTGCGTCGCCCCGGCCGACGAAGGCCCGAACCTGTTCGAGTTTCGCCTCATCACGGACCCCGCCGAACTCGCTGCGTGCAAGAAGTCCCGCTACTACCCCGTGGAGGTTTCGCAGATCATCCCGAAGATCAAGGCGTCGCCGGGCAAGGTTCTGTTTGTCGCCCTGCCCTGCTTTCTCAAGGCCCTGCACCTGGCAATGAAGGTGGATGCCGAATTGCGGAGCCGTATCGCAGGCACCATCGGCCTGGTGTGCGGGCACCTCAAGACGAAGAAATATGCCGCGTATTTAGCCCGGCACTGCGGCGTCAGCGAGAGCCGGATTCGCACCGTGGATTTTCGCCTCAAGGTTCCGGGAAGACCCGCGAACAAGTACGCCTTCTCGGTGTCCCTGCAAAACGGCGCCGACGACCACCGCGAGATTCTGATGCAAAACGTCTGGGCCAGTTCCTGGAGCAACAACCTGTTCATGCTCCAGGCCTGCGAGTGCTGCGACGACGTGTTCGCCGAGACGGCCGACGTGGTGGTCGGCGACGCGTGGCTGGGCGAGTACCTCAAGGACCATCGCGGCACGAGCATCGTCGTCTGCCGCAGCCCGCAAATGCTCGACGTATTGAACGAGGGCAGAAACAACGGGCAGCTGGCGCTGACAGAGATTTCCGCCGAGAAGGTCATCCAGTCGCAGGCCGGGGCGATACGACAGCGACGCGCCGGCCTGCAATACCGCCTGTACCTGGCTGCCCGGAAACAGCTGTGGCGGCCGCGCAAACGCGTCGCGCCCAGCGCCACAGCGGGATCGTGGCTGTTTCGATGCCTCCAGCGGCTGCGTATCAAGCTCCGGGCCCTGAGCAAGGAAGCCTTCCTGGCACAGGAACCGTCGGAAGGCCTCGATCTTTTCATCCGTCGCCTGCGACCCTGGGTCAGAATGAGCGAATCGATCAACCTGCTGCGCCACGCCCCGACGGGCCTGAAGAGGAGACTCGCATCCCTGGCCGCGACGCACAGCAAAAAAGACAAGTCACAGTAATCAGACAAGTTCCTATGCTTGCACGAATACGGAATCGTCATGACTGAATTGAATCCCACCGACGCGACTGAGGCATCAGGGCCGCTCTTCATCCTGGCGGGCAACGGCTCGTATTTCAACCGTGGCTGTGAGGGCATCGTCCGCGGGACCGTCGAGATCTTGCGTCGCTCCTTCGACGAGCCACGCTTCGTCGCGGTGACATCCTACAAGAGCGACGAACAGTTCGAGCAGCAGCGCCGGAACGAAACGGATCGCGCAATCGTGCATGAGAAGATACACAAGTCGTACAAGGCGGGCGACCGGTTGTGGTTTGCGATCAACGGCCTGCGCGTCGTCTGTCCCCATATCCTGCGGCACATCTATTACCGCGACCTCAAGCCCTACCTACCGCAAGCCAGCGCGGTCCTGGCGGTGGGCGGGGACAACTACAGCCTGGACTATACCAAAGGCCCCCTGTGGCTGACGAAAGGTCCGATCGTCTGCACCGAGCTGGACGAGCTGGCCGTATCCCACGATAAGCCGCTGGTTATCTGGGGCAGCTCGGTCGGCCCGTTCAGCAAATCTCCGTCGTTTGAAAGGTACATGATCGAGCACCTGCGTAAGGTCACCATCTTCGCCAGGGAGCCGGCGACAGTGGAGTACCTGGCCGGGCAAGGGCTCACAGACAACGTGCACCGCGTCGCCGACCCGGCCTTCGTGATGACGCCGGAGCGGCCCGCCGGGAACATCGAGATTCCCGAAGGCGCCCTGGGACTGAATCTCAGCCCGCTGCTGGCCCGCTTCGTCACGGGCGGCAACGTGGAGCAATGGAAGGACGTCTCGGCCGACATCATCAATCGCCTGGCGGAGAAAACGTCCCGCCCGATCTACCTGATTCCCCACGTCGTAGGCGGGCTGTCCAACGACGACCACTGGTTTCTACAGGGAGTCTTAGAGCGCGAAATCGAGAAGCGCGATCAAGTGACGCTGATCGGTCCTGCGTTCAACGCGGCCCAGACCAAGTGGATCATCGGTCGCATGGCGGTATTCGCCGGCGCACGCACGCATTCGACCATCGCGGCCCTCTCCAACAATGTCCCGACCCTGTCGTTCAGTTACAGTATCAAGGCCCGGGGCATCAATCGCGACGTCTACGGGCACACCGACTATTGCCTCGCACCCGGGGAGATTGCCCCGGAGACCGTCGCCGAGAGAATCCAGCACCTGCTCGATCAAAGGGACGCCGTGAAGGCCCACCTGGAACAACGCATCACCCAGGTGAAACAGTTGGCCCTGAAGTCCGGGCAAATCCTGAAGGAGTTCCTGGAACGACAACCGTGACAGCCGAGCCTTACCTCCCGGCGACCGCCGCGTAGATCCGTTCGATGTCTTTAATCTGCTCGGTGCCGTCGAATCGAGCGGAGTAGGCACGGGCATTCCGGATCAGCGTTTCCCGCAGTGCCTGGTCCTCTGCGAGAGTGCGAACGGCCTGAGCCAGCGCCGCTGCATCCAGACGAGACAGCAGAAGCCCCGTCTCGCGGTCGCGCACGTGCTCGATAAGCCCCCCCACCGGGGCCGCGACCACCGGCACCCCCATATGCATAAACTCGATGGCCGTAATGCCGAACGCCTCGCGCCGGCTGGGAATCACGCCGATGTCACAAGCCGCCATCACTTCAGCGGGATTCTCTCGCAATCCGGCAAAAACAACGTCCTTGTCCACTTTCAATCGCGCTGTCGTTTCTTCAAGCCGCGCCCGTTCGGCGCCGTCGCCCACGATGACAAAGCGAAACCGGCGCCTCTCTTCGCCGAGAATTCGCGCCGCCTCCAGGAGCAGGTCGGCCCCCTTGCAGACGTCCAGCCTGCCGACGAATCCGACCACCATCTCATCCGGGCCGATACCGAGGTCGCGCCGGGCCCGGCCCCGGTCGTAGAGCGTCCGATCGAAACGGGCCAGGTCGACAAAGTTGCTCACTACCTCGATCGCCTCGTCCGGCCAGCCGCCCTTTTCGTGCAAGGCGCGCTTGGTCGCCTGCGAGTTGGCGATGGCGACGGCCGCTCTGCGATGGAGCCGCCGGAGCAGCCAGCGATAGATGCAGCCCGTGCCGCCGCGAAAGATGGCGCCGTGTTCGTGGATGACGATCCTGCTGTCACACAGGCGGCTCGCCAGCAGGCTGCTGACGATGGACTTTTGCAGATGGGCGTGCACGATGTCGATGTCCCGCTTGCGGCACAATCTCGCCAGCGCAAAGAAGACAAATGGATCGTACTTGTGACGCCCCAGATTGACGAGCTCGGCCTCCACGGGCAGCGGGCGCGGGTTCGTCCGTAAGGCGCAAACCAGCGTCTGTATCTTCTCGGCGTCAGTGCGCTCGACGATGTTCTTGACGATGATCGGCGCACCGCCGTAGCCCAGATGATCGATAACGTGTACTACCCGAATCTTCATTGCACCTTCGCGTAAAGTCGGAGATACGCCTGAGCCGCCGCGGCCCAACTGAGTGTTTCCGCCCGTTTTCGGGCCGCGAGGGACATCGTCCGCAGCGCCTCCCGATCCGCGCCGATCTTTTTGATCGCGCCCGCAAGCGCACCCGCTTCCACATCATCGACGATCAGACCGTTGTCGGCGATAAGCTCGTCCACCCCTTCACAGCGCGTCGTCACAATGGGCAGGCCCGAGGCCATCGCCTCAAGCATCGCGTTGCTCATCCCCTCCTGCATGCTGGCACTGACGAAAAGGTCGTGACTGCGATACATCTCGGGCATGGCCTGCGCCTCGACGCGGCCGACGAGGCGGACCGCCTCCGTCAGTTTCTTCTGC
>JAFGCA010000084.1 GCA_016932895.1 Sedimentisphaerales bacterium
ACGTCTCCAACGAAGTACTTGTCGACGCCGGCCGCCAACGAATCGACGTAGCGAAACATCACGTCCAGCGTGACGTCGCGCCCGAGGTCCCAACCCGACTGGAGATAGGACTGATTCCTCGGAGTGGCCCCGGCCGGAAGGTTGGAACTGTAGCCCGCCGGATAGTCGACGTATTCGATGACGAAGGAATACGATCCCGTCAAATGCCAGCGCCGGTTGACTTCATACGTCGCGTCGTACTCGAAGCCGTAGGTTTCGCCGTGACCAACGTTCTCATACGGCAGAATAGGAGGAGACAAGCTGCCAATGAGTTTGTCATAGCGATTGTAGAAGACCGCCAATTCCCAGAACAGCTTATCGTTGGGTTGGCGGCGGCACCCCACTTCGTAGGCCATCATGTCCTCGGAGCGAAGGCCGTAGTCATATTGTCGCTCCAGAAGCGACGGTGTTCGCACTGCCCGCGTGATCGCGCCCCAAAGAGAGGTCCGCTCGTTCGGGGTCCAGGCCAGCTTCACTGTCGGCTGGTACTCGAAATAGGTGACGCTGTTGTGGTCGAATTTCGATCCCAAGGTGGCGAAGAGACGGTCGTCGACCAGGGTGATCGTATCCTGAACGAAGTAGCTGGGAATCTGCTCGGAGTCGTGATACCTTAGGGGCAGAAGCGCCAGAGCGAAGGCCTCGTTTTCGTTGCGGTAGCCGCCCCCGCAGACGAAGTCGTGACGGCCTCGCTTGGCGTGATACTGGAAATCGAAGTCGAAGTTGGCCGTGGTTTCCAATGCGGCAAAGCTGCCCCGGCCATAAGGATTGTAGTAGGAACACTGCGCCTGCCAATCCGTGTCTTCGTCGATCTTGCGAGTCCAGCGGGTCAGGAACATCGTCTTCTGGAAACGCTGATCCCAAGGTTCGCGCAACCCCTCCATGCCATTGACCAGATCGCCTTGCAGGGTGATGGTGTCGCGGCAACCGGGCGTCCAATCGACGCGGAAGCCGCCTTGGGCGTACTGGTAGCCGTCGAAGGGCGTCTGGGGCGGGGGAACGTAGCCATGGTCATCGACCACGTTTGATCCCCACACCCGATAAGTGACGTCACCCCTCTGGCCGCCGGCGCGAGCGCTGCTAAACTGGCGGTGTTCGCTTCCCCCACCAACGTCGGCGTAGATTCCCTTAGTGTCCTGGGACGATTTCGTGACGATGTTGATGATACCGTTGACGGCGTTGTTGCCCCAGATGGTGCCCCCGGGACCGCGAATGACCTCGATCCGCTCGATGTCCTCCAACATCACCGGCTCTCGGTCCCAGAACACCCCCGAGTTCAGCGGCGTATAGATCGGTACGTTGTCGATCTGCACCAGGAGCTTGTTGGCGAAACGGCCGTTGAAGCCGCGGATCGAGATCGCCCAGGTGCTCGCGTTGATCCGCGCGACGTTGACGCCGGGAACCGTGCGCAGTACCTCGGGAACGTTGCGGGCGCCGCAGCGGCGGATCATCTCGTTGGTCACCACGTAGACCGCCGCGGGAGTCCGCGCGATCGGCTGCGACGTCCGCGAGACCGTGGTCACCTCAACCTCCATCGACGGGGCGTGAACTTCCACCTTCGCGAGTTGGTCGATGGGCATGTCGAGAAGACTCTCCAGTTCGGACGGTTTCGCCTTCTGCTCGCCAGAAGAGGTCCCCGCGGTCGAGCCGCCCGAAGAGCCGGCCGGCTCCGACTGAGCCAAGGCTGGCATGGACGTGACGAGCGTCAAGACAAGCATCGCGCCGCACTTCACGTGCCTCGCCAACCAGATTCGGCCTCGGCGCATGTTCGCCCTTCCTTGAGCTGGCCACTGACTTCGGCGTGGGCGAGAGTACACTCGCTGCCCCCACGGCGGCGCGTCCGCAATGCGAGCACCCCCTTGTCTCCTATCGGTCCCGGGAAAAACCGGCGTGATACAATGTCGCATCAGTTGCGGCGAATCTCGCTCCCCCAAGGGCCGTGCGCGGCGGCAAAGTCAACGTAATCGTCTTTGTGCCCGCCGGCCGCTCGAGTCCACAGCCACCAGAGGCTCGAATCGTGTCGTCAGCAGTGGGATGCCAGGTCCTCGCGAAGCGTCGCGATGCTTGGGCACGGCTCCCGTGATGCGAGCGCGGCCACGACAAGCACGGACGCCGCACGCCCCGGCGGCCGGGGACCGTTCTTGACAACCATGGCGCGGTACGTTCTTCTCGTGATACCGGCGGACGGTGCATCGACCTGAGCGGCGTCTGCGGTTTGTCGGCGTGCCGCCGGCTGCCAGAAGCCGGGATTTCAAGCAAGCGAGAGCCTCGTGAACGCATTGGTCACCGGCGGCGGGGGGGCTTTGGGGCGGTACCTCGTCGAACAGTTGCTCGCCCGGGGCGACCGCGTCTGCGCGCTCGTCCGGCGAGACAATGCCGAACTGTGCGCCTTGGGCGTCGAGACGATCCGCGCAGACGTGGCCGATCGGCGAGCCACCGTCGAGGCGTGCCGCGGCGTGGACGTCGTGTTCCACGCCGCCGCGCTGTCGGGCATCGGCGG
>JAFGCA010000769.1 GCA_016932895.1 Sedimentisphaerales bacterium
AAGGGGTGTTTTCGTGAAGACGTGGGTTTGGGTTTTGGTGGTTAGTTTCTTGGTTTTGTTGTTTGTGTGGCCGGGGGTTTGCGGGGGGGCTGGGAGGTTTGAGGCGAGGTGGGAATCGCTGGATCAGCGTCCGACGCCTCAGTGGTGGGTGGATGCGAAGTTCGGGATCTTCATCCATTGGGGGGTGTATTCGGTGCCGGCTTGGTCGGTGCGGGGGCAATACTCGGAGTGGTATTGGCGACGGATCATGGGCGACAAGGCCAAGAACGGCCCGTGGTGGCGATACCACAAGGAGACGTACGGCGGGGATTTCGCGTATGCTGCGTTTGCGCCGCAGTTCAAAGCCGAGCTGTACGATCCGAATCAGTGGGCCGAGGTGTTTCGTCGCTGCGGCGCGCGCTACGTCGTGCTGACCTCGAAACACCACGACGGCTACTGTCTCTGGCCCAGCGAGCAGGCGAACCGAAGCTGGGGCCGGCCGTGGAACGCGGTGGACGTCGGGCCGAAACGCGATCTGCTGGGCGACCTGACCGAGGCGGTGCGCGGGCAGGGCCTGAAGATGGGATTCTATTACTCGTTGTACGAGTGGTACAATCCGCTCTGGCTGGCGGACCGCGACCTCTACGTCGACAAGCACATGATCCCGCAGTTCAAGGACGTGGTGACACGCTACAAGCCTTCGGTGATCTTCTCCGACGGGGAATGGGACATGCCCAGCGAGCAGTGGCGCAGCGAAGAACTCCTGGCCTGGCTGTTCAACGAGTCACCGTGTCGGGACGAGGTGGTCGTGAACGATCGCTGGGGCAAGGGCATTCGGCACAAGCACGGGGGTTATTACACGACGGAATACGGCGCGGGCCTGGCCGGCGCGAGCCATCCGTGGGAGGAGAACCGGGGCATGGCGCACTCGTTCGGGTACAGTAGGACCGAGCCGCTTTCGGACTACAAATCAGCGCGCGAGCTGGTGCTGATGCTGATCGATCTGGTCAGCCGCGGCGGCAACCTCCTGCTCGACATCGGCCCGACCGGCGACGGACGCATCCCGGTGATCATGGAGGAGCGGCTCATCCAGATGGGCGACTGGCTCGAGGTCAACGGCGCGGCGATCTACGGCACGAAGCCCTGGCGGAAGATGGTTCAGTGGACCGAGGGCAAGCGGCCCGACGTCGGATACGGCCAAGAGTACAAGGCCAAGTACGATATCGCCGCGCTGACGGGCCCGCCTTCGGGTGACTCGGCGGTTATTGAGGCATTTTTCACATCAAAGGGTGACACGCTGTACGTTATCACGCCGCGGTGGCCGGGCGAGAAGCTGGTGGTCGAGGATGTGGAGGTTTCGGCCAACAGCGTTGTAACGATGCTGGGTGTGGCGCAATCCATCTCGCGGGACCGGTCCGGCCGGAATGTGGTCATTCACGTGCCGCCGCTGTCCGTCGATGAGGTGCCTTGCCAGGACGCCTATGTCTTTGAAATTACACAGGTTAAGTAGCTCACGTTTCCATCGGCTGCCGGGTGGATTTTGGCTGGAAATACCATTGCCCATGCGTTCTGAGCCGGTATAATGATACGTCTTTGGTTTCGCCAGGGAGGCAGGTGTCTGGATTTCTGGTGTGAATTTGGGTAAGAAGGATGCCTGCTTGTAGCTGCCCTCCGGATGGGTAAGCACGCAATAAAACGTTTATCGTGAGCGTTCTTTCCTCAGGAAAGGACTCGCTTTGGAAAGAACTTTGAGTTCTGTTAGATAAGGAGGTTCTGAGATGGCTAGACCGGTTACACTCTTCACGGGACAATGGGCGGACCTGCCCCTGGAGGAGCTGGCGAAGAAGGCGGCGGGCTGGGGCTACGACGGATTGGAGCTGGCATGTTGGGGAGATCACTTCGAAATTGACAAGGCGTTGGCGGACGACGGTTATTGCCAGGCCAAGCGGGACATGCTCAAGAAGCACGGCCTGGAGGTGTATGCCATCTCGAACCACCTGACGGGGCAGTGCGTCTGCGACAACATCGATGCGCGTCACCAGTCGATCGTACCGCCGGAGGTCTGGGGCAACGGTGAGCCCGAGGGCGTGCGACAGCGGGCCGCGGAAAACCAGATCGCTGCCGCCAAGGCGGCCAAGAAGCTGGGCGTGGGCGTGGTCAACGGTTTCACCGGCAGCTCGATCTGGCACCTGCTCTACTCGTTCCCGCCGGCCTCTCCCGATATGATCAAGGCCGGATACGAGGATTTTGCCAAGCGTTTCACACCCATTCTCGATGCCTTCAAGGCCGAAGGGATCAAGTTTGCCCTGGAAGTGCACCCGACGGAGATCGCGTTCGACATCGCCTCGGCGCAGCGCGCGATCGACGCGGTCAACGGGCACGAGTGCTTCGGATTCAACTACGACCCGAGCCACTTGGGCTATCAGGGCGTCGATTACGTGAAGTTCATCCGCACCTTCGGCGATCGCATCTTCCACGCCCACATGAAGGACGTGTGGTGGGGCCACGGGGACGGGACCGTCGGCGTATTCGGCGGGCATACGGATTTTGCGGATCCCCGCCGGTACTGGGATTTCCGCTCCATCGGTCACGGTGACATCAACTTCGAGGAGATCATCGTGGCGTTGAACGACATCGGCTATCAGGGCCCGCTTTCGATCGAGTGGGAAGACAGCCGGATGGATCGCGAGCACGGGGCCGCCGAGGCCTGTGGGGCGATCAAAAAGGCGGACTTCAAACCGTCGGAGGTCGCATTCGACGCACAATTCGACAAATAACAAGAACAGAGTGTCGGGATGGCCCAGGCGCCGGCAAGGGCGCCTGGGTCGTGCCGATCATCGGAAAGGTATTATGGGCAGCAGGCAAAAGTTAAGCCGCCGTCAGTTTCTCAGCAGAGGGGTCGGCACGGCGGCGGGGGTGATTGGATTTCCTTACATCGTTAGTTCCTCGGCCCTGGGCCAGGGGGGCCGCACCGCTCCCAGCGAGCGAATTACCATCGGGTTCATCGCCTGTGGCAAGCAGAGCAAGCACCTGATGCGCTCGTTCTTGAATTCGCCCGGCACGCACGTCGTGGCGGCTTGCGACGTCGACAAGCTCAAGCTCGAACGCGGCAAAGGCATCATCGAGGGCCATTACTCCCAGAAGGGTGTTTTGTCCTATAAAGGCTGCGATACCTATGGTGATTTCCGCGAAGTGCTGGCCCGCGATGACATCGACGCCGTGGTGATCTCGACGCCGGACCACTGGCACGCGGTCACGGTCGTCGAGTCGGCCAGGGCGGGCAAGGACGTCTACTGCGAAAAGCCGCTCTCGCAGACGATTGCCGAGGCACGCGGGATGATCGCCGCGATTCGCAAGTACGACCGCGTTTTCCAGACGGGCAGCATGCAGCGATCGTCATGGAATTTCCGGTTCGCCTGCGAGCTGGTGCAGAACGGCTACATCGGCGAGGTCAAGCACGTCACCGTCGGGGTCGGCGGGCCGCCGGAAGATAAGCCGCTGGAGCCGCAGCCGGTGCCGGACTATCTCGATTGGGACAGGTGGCTGGGCCCGGCCATGTGGAGGCCCTACCATTCGGAGCTCTCGCCGCACCTGAGCTGGGACGGCTTCCCGCATTGGCGCAGTCATAGCTGGTTCGGCGGCGGCGGTATGACCGACTGGGGCGCCCATCATTTCGATATCGCCCAGTGGGGTCTGGGCATGGACGGCAGCGGCCCGGTCGATATCCTTCCTCCCGACGGCAAGGAGCGCAAGGATCTCACCTACGTTTATGCCAACGGCATCCCCATGACGCGGGGCCAGGCCAACGGCATCCTGTTCGAGGGGACCAAGGGCAAGATCGAGGTCAACCGGGGGTACCTGAAGACTTGGCCGGACAGCCTCAAGGACCAAAAGATCGGCCCCGACGAGATTCATCTGTACGAAAGCAAGAACCATTATACCGACTGGCTCGACGCGGTTCGCAGCCGAACCAAACCGATCTGTGATATCGAGACCGGCGCCAGCTCGGTGATCGTATGCCACTTGGGCAATCTCGCGTACAAGCTCCAGCGCCCGCTGAAGTGGGACCCGGATCGCGCGGTGTTCATCGGCGACGACGAGGCCAATCGGCTGCTCTCGCGGCCGATGCGCAGCCCCTGGCAGATTTGACTGACACAAAGAGAGGTTTTTCATGTCAGTAAGAAGGTTGGACAGGCGTCGGTTTCTCAGACGAGCAGCCGGAGCGGCGGCCGGAGCGGTCGCCTTCCCCTACATCGTTCCGTCCTCGGTCCTGGGCCGGGATGGCGCCGTCGCGCCGA
Source organism: Sedimentisphaerales bacterium (assembly GCA_016932895.1). Next base: position 4,278 of record JAFGCA010000769.1, read on the forward strand.
GCAACCGGATCGTGCACGGCTGCATCGGCGTCGGCAGCCGGGGATCGGGCGTCATGCGCGGTTTCCTCGGACGCAATGAGGTCCAGATCGTCGCGGTATGCGACATCGACAAGGACCATCGGGACCGGGCGAAGAAGTCCGTCGACGACAAGTACGACAACACCGATTGTGCAACCTACCATGATTTCGCCGAATTGATCGCGCGGGATGACATCGACACGATGTCACTGGCGGTGCCCGATCACTGGCATTCGATTCCCGTGATCATGGGCGCCCGGGCCGGCAAGGATATGTACGCCGAGAAACCCCTGGCGCGGACGATTCACGAGGGCCGCGAGATGGTCAAAGCGGTCGAGGGGTACAAGAGGGTCTGGCAGACGGGCTCGCAGCAGCGTTCTACCGCCAATTTCCACAAAGCGTGCGAGCTGGTTCGCAACGGTCGCATCGGGAAGGTGCGCCGGGTGGAGGTCGGTCTTCCGACCGGCCGCAGCGGACCGGCCGCCGAGGTAAAGCCCGTGCCGGCCAATCTGGACTGGAATCGCTGGCTGGGCCCGGCGCCGTGGCGGGCCTACACGGAATTCGGCAAGCGCGGCGTACACTGGGACTGGCGCTGGGTCAGAGATTTCTCCGGCGGCCAGCTTACCGACTGGGCGGGCCACCACATCGACATCGCGCATTGGGGGCTCGGGCTGGGGCGCACGGGCCCCGTGGAGATTGAGGGTCGCGGTGAGTTCCCGGCCGACGGCATCTACGACGTGGCCATCACGTACAAGTTCACCTGCAAATATGCCAACGGCGTCGAGCTCACCGTCGCGAACAACAAGCAACTCGCGCAAGGCGCGAAATGGTACGGGGACAAGGGCTGGATTTATGTGAAGCGAGGCAAGCTTCAGGCCGATCCGCCCGAGGTGCTCAACGAGACCATCGGACCCAACGAAATTCACCTGTACGAGAGCCGGGACCACATCGGCAACTTCCTGGAGTGCGTCCGAACGCGCCGGGAGACGGTCGCACCGATCGAGATCGGCCACCGCTCCATCAGCGTCGGCCTGCTCGGCGAAATTGCCATGCTGACGCGGCAGAAGCTACAATGGGACCCGCGAAGCGAGCGGTTCCTCAACAGCCCCGAGGCCAATCGCATGCTGTCGCGGCCGATGCGAAGCCCGTGGCACCTCGGACTATGAGTCAGGAGAACGACACATGAAAAAGAGAACGATATCGCGTCGCGGGTTCTTGCGCCATGCCGCCGGCGTCTCGGTCGGTGCGGTGGCATTTCCGTACGTCGTCCCGTCGTCCGTGATGGGCGCCGATGCACCGAGCGGGAAGATTGTCATGGGCTGCATCGGTGTGGGCAGTCAGGGCAGCGGGAACATGAACGGGTTCCTGAACAAGAACGACGCCCGGGTCGTGGCGGTCTGCGACGTGGACAAGGGCCACCGCGACAACGCCAAGAAAACCGTCGACGGCAAATACGGCAACTCGGACTGCAAGACCTACCTGGACTTTCGCGAGCTGATCGCGCGTGACGACATCGACGCCCTGTCGCTGGCGTTGCCCGACCACTGGCATTCGATTCCGGTGGTGACGGCAGCGCGGGCGGGCAAGGACATCTACGGCGAGAAGCCGCTGGCCCGGACGATCTACGAGGGCCGCCAGATGGTGGATGCTTTCCATCGCTACGGTCGCGTCTGGCAGACCGGAAGCTGGCAGCGGTCGGTAGAGCATTTCCGCCGGGCTTGTGAGCTGGTGGTCAACGGTCGTATCGGGAAGGTGAGCCTGGTGGAAGTGGGCCTGCCCACCGGCGGCGGCAGCGACGTCAAGGCGGTGCAGCCGGTGCCCGACGGCGTGGACTGGGATTTCTGGCTGGGGCCGGCCCCGTGGGTGCCCTATCGCGGCGTGATTCACTGGAACTGGCGCTGGATGATGGATTATTCCGGCGGCCAGTTGACCGACTGGGCGGGACATCATATCGATATCGCCCACTGGGGACTCGGACTGGATCGCAGCGCCCCGGAGGAGATCGAAGGTCGGGGTGAGTATCCGAAGGACGGTATCTATGACGTTCCCACGCAGTACAAGTTTACCTGCAAGTATGCCAACGGCCTGACGATGGTGGTCGCCAACGACAAGCAGGTCGCGCACGGCATGGGGGCGTGCTGGTACGGCGAGAAGGACGCCTGGATTCACGTCAATCGCGGCGGCCTCCGCGCCAGCGACCCGAAGATCCTCGAGGAGGTCATCGGGCCCAACGAGATCCGCCTCTATGAAAGCCGGGACCATCAGCAGAACTTCCTGGATTGCGTCAAGACCCGCAAGGAGACGATCACGCCGATCGAGACCGCCTATCGTTCCATCAGCGTCGGATTGCTGGGCGAGATCGCGATGCTCACGGAGCAGAAGCTCAAGTGGGACATCAAAACCGAGCGATTCCTCAACAGTGACCAAGCGAACCGTCTGCTGCGCCGCCCGATGCGCAGTCCGTGGCATCTGTAATGAAGAACCGGCCGGCTCGCTGCTCGCCGAGAGCGGTCGAGCCGCCCTGCAATAGAAAGGAGCCAACCCATGATGCGAAAGTCGAAAGCCATGACCGTGGTGCTGCTGATCAGCTTCTGCCTGTCCCTGCTGGCCGGCCCCCTCTGGGCGGTTTCGCCCGAGAAATTGCGCCCGTTGAAGGACGAAGAAGTCGCGAAGATCAAAGACGCGATGCCGTCGGAGGCAGTGGCCAAGCCCGCCAAAACGCGCAAGATGCTCGTGTTCTGGCGCTGCGAAGGGTTCTATCACGGGGTGATCCCCGTGGCGAACAAGGCGCTGGAGGTCATGGGCGAGAAGACCGGGGCGTTTGACGTTACGGTCGTGACCGACGATTACTCGGTGTTCACCGCCGATACGCTCAAGCAGTTCGACATCGTGTGTCTGAACAACACGACCGGTCTGAAGTTCGATCCAGCGCAGACGCCGGAGCGCTGCAAGGCCCTGATGGACTTCGTCAAGAGCGGCAAGGGCCTGGTCGGCATCCACGCTGCCGCGGACAACTTTTACCAGTGGCCCGAGGGGATGGAAATGATGGGCAACAAGTTTACCGGCCATCCCTGGGGCGGTGGCGGCACCTGGGCCATCAAGATCGATGAGCCCGATCATCCGCTGACCGCGCCGTTCAAGGGCAAAGGGTTCAAGGTCAAAGATGAGATTTATCGTACGGACCCGCCCCTGTACACGCGCGACAAGCAGTTCGTCCTGATGAGTCTCGATATGAGCGATCCGACGACGAAGGCCAAGGCCGAGAAGCCCGACGACGCCGATATCGGCATCACGTGGGTCAAGAAGTGGGGCAAGGGCCGCGTCTTCTATTGTTCGCTCGGACACAACAACGAGATCTTCTGGACCCCGGCCATTCTGGAACACTATCTGCGGGGGATTCAGTTCGTAGCCGGCGACTTTGACATAGAGACCGAACCGAAAGCATCAGTAAAGGGATCAAACATGGAGCAACAACTGGAGAAAGTCAAAACGTATGATTACGGCCAGAGCCGTGCGGCGTTGACGGAGCTGAGCGATCATATCCGCCAGGCATATGGCAAGCCGGCCGAGTTGAAGACGATCGAGAAGGCGCTTCTCGGTGTCCTCAAGTCGGACGCGAAGTACGCGGGCAAGCAGTATGTCTGCCGCGAGCTCAGCATCATTGGCACGGAGCAGTCGGTGCCGGTGCTGGCTTCGATGCTCCCCGACGAGAAGTATTCGGACATGGCCCGCTACGCCCTGGAGCGCATTCCCGGCGACGCTGCGGACGAGGCGCTGCTGGCGGCGCTGGCGAAGGCCGACGGCAAGCCGAAGATCGGGATCGTCAACACGCTGGGCGAGCGTGGCTGTCGCAAGGCCGCCCCGGCCGTCGGCGAGCTGACGGGGGCTTCGGACAAGCTGCTGGCCGGCGCCGCGATCAGCGCGCTGGGCAAGATCGGCGGCCCCGATGCCATGAAGGCCCTGGCCAAGGCCAAGGACAGCACCTCCGGCAGCTTGCAGATGGTGGTGTACGATGCGTACCTCAAGTGCGCCGACCAGCTTGCGGCTGAAGGCAAGAAGGTGGACGCTCTGAAGATCTACCGTGATCTGAACAAGGCCGGCGTCCCGCAGTTGGTGCGTACCGCCGCCCTGAGGGGCATGGTCAAGGCTGCCGGAGGCGGCAAGTAGTTTCTGAACCACGACGCGCACCGTTCGAACGCCGCCCCCTTGTCCGGGGCGGCATCGGGCCTGCGTGTGCGGTTCGATGTGAGCTGTTTTGATCTCAAGTTAGGATTGTACATATGATTCGTCACGCCAAGAGATTCTGTTCGTTGTTGCTGATGGTGTTTGTCGCAGGTCTGCTGGGCGCCGTTGCACCGGCGCCGGCCGATGAGGGCGACCAGGAGATCATCAACATGGTGATCGAGGCGCTCAAGAGCGACGACCCCGGAATGCAGACGGGGGCGATCGCCATCGTGCGGGACATCCCCGGTGCGGCGGTGACGCAGGCGCTGGCCCAGGAGCTGCCGAAGCTCTCGGCGACGGCCCAGGTGCAGTTGCTCTCGGCTCTGGCCGATCGCGGGGACGCCGCGGCGTTGCCGGCGGTGGTTCAGGCGACCCAGGCGGAGAACGAATCGGTTCGCGTGGCGGCTCTGAAGGCCGTCGGCCAGTTGGGAAATGCCTCGAGCGTGCCCATGCTGGCCGAGCGGGCCTCGGGCACCCAGGGCGGTGAGCAGAAGGCGGCTCGCGAGAGTCTCTATCGGCTGCGCGGCCCGGAGATCGATGCGGCGGTCTTGAAGGTGTTGCCTTCGGCCGAGGCCAAGACGAAGGTGGAGCTGATTCGCGCCGTCGGCGAGCGCAACATTACCTCAGGCGTCGAGATCCTGCTCAAGACCGCCAAAGAGGAAGATCGCAAGACGCGTTCGGAGTCGTTCAAGATCCTGCGCGTAGTGGCCGGGCCGGACGACCTGCCGGCGCTGGTGAATCTCTCCCTGAACCTGGCCGCCAAATCGGACCGCACCGAGGCCGAGAAGATGATCGCGGCGGTCGCGCACAAGATCGAGGACGAGACCCGCCAGGCCGCGGCGGTCCTGGCCGTCATGCCCAACGTCAAGGACGTGGAGAATCGGGCGTCCTTGCTTCGCGTGCTCGGCCGGATCGGCGACAGCAGCGCCCTGCCGATGCTGCGGACCGCGCTCAACAGTCGCGAAGCCGAGATTCAGGACGCCGCCATTCGGGCCCTTTCGGATTGGCCCACGTCTGAACCGGTGCCCGATCTGTTGAAGGTGGCGCAGAATTCGGAGAATCGCGTGCATCGGGTCCTGGCCCTGCGCGGGTTCGTACGCCTGCTCGGTCTGGCAAGCGACCGGCCCGAGAAAGAGACCGCGGAGCTGTATAAGAAGGCGATGGACCTGGCGCCGAACGCGCTGGAGAAAAAGCGCGTGCTTTCGGGGCTGGGGGATACGAAGTCGCTGGCCGCCCTGGAGATGGCCGGAGCGTACCTCGACGATCTCACCCTTCACCTGGAAGCCGAGATGGCGGCGGTCAAAGTCGCTCAGGGGATTTACGGCAGCTACGCGCCGCAGTGCAGCGCGGTCCTGCAGAAGGTTATCAAGGTCACGCAGAACGATACCCTCCGCGGCCAGGCGCAGGAGGTCATCAAGCAGATCCAGCGTTTCGACGACTACATCACCGCCTGGAAGGTCAGCGGTCCGTACACGCAGGCCGACGCCGACGGCGCGGCGCTGTTCGATGTGGCTTTCGCTCCCGAGAAGGAAGGGGCCCAGGCTCAGTGGCGCATCATGACGGCCGGCACCAGCCAGGACCGGCCCTGGCTGCTGGAGTTCGACAAGGACAAGGCCCTGGCCGGCAACAATCGCGTGGCCTATCTGAGCACGAAGGTGTTTTCGCCGAAAGAGCAGAAGGCGCAGCTCGAGATGGGCAGCGACGACGGCATCAAGGTCTGGCTCAACGGCGCGGTGGTGCATGCCAACAATGCCACGCGTCCGACGGCGCCGGGCCAGGACAAAGTCGAGGTGACGCTCAAGGAAGGCTGGAATCCCTTATTGGTGAAGGTGACCCAGGGCGGGGGCGAATGGTCTACGTGCGTTCGTCTGCGCCAGAGCGACGGGAACAAGATCGAAGGTCTCAAGGTCAACGCCGAATAGAACATGGAATGTCGTCCGATGAGCCCCGACGACGTGGTGACGGAGAAATGCGTATGAAAAGCATAGTTTCTTTGGAAGCGCGACAATCGCTGATCCCGGTTGTGCTTCTTGCACTGACGGTGTCACTGTTCTCCGTGGCCGGGGCGGCTCCGGCGGACCCCCTGATGGGCGACTGGCAGGGCCGGTGGGAGCTCGTCGACGCCTACGAGTCGGGCTCGCTGGCAGCCGAGGTCATCGCTTTGGGAGAGGGTCGCTACCGGGCCCGTCTTCTCGAAGGCTTCGCCATGACGGTGCGTCCTTTCGCGGTCCTCGAAGGGCGGTTGCAGGACGGAGAGGTGGAGTTTGCCGGGCCGATCGATCCGGATACAACGGACCTGTACGGCAAAATGGAAGCGACTCTGGTCAACGGCAAATTCGCGGGTCGCTTCGAGGGCGAGACCTCCGGTGGAGAACGGGTGAAAGGCGAATTCTCGTTGGAGAAGACCGTTCGCCGTTCGCCGACGCTGGGCGCCAAACCGCCCGCCGGCGCGATCGTGCTTTTCGACGGCACCAACTTCGACGAGTGGGCCAGTCTGGGCGGTCGCAAGGGCTTGATCAACATTGCCGAAGTCCTCGGCAGCACGGAAAATGCGGTTGCCTATTTGCGGGCGAAGATCTGGTCGCCGCGGGAACGGTCCGCGACCCTTCAATTAGGCACCGACGACGGCGTCAAGGTCTGGCTCAACGGAGCGATCGTACACGCCAACAACGCTTTGCGCGGGGTGACGCCGGGGCAGGACAAGGTCGATGTCACTCTCAAGCAGGGCAGCAACGAGCTGATGCTGAAGGTCACCAACGGCGGCGGGGACTGGGGCGCCATCGTGCGCGTGGTGGACCGGAACAACAAGCCGCTGCGGAACCTCCGGGAAGTGTCGCCGCAGTTTCCCTCGAACACGGGTTCGGATGAGTATCTCAGGAAGAACAACGGCGTGCTGACCCAGTGGCAGGTCGCCGGCCCGTACCAGCAGGGCGGCAAGGGGCCCGAGGCGCTTTTCGACGTCGCGTTCGCGCCGGAGAAAAGCTCGGGCGGGGAACTCGGCTGGAAGTGGTTCAACGCCAACGATCCCGACGACAAACGTGTCAAATGGCGGATTGTTGACGGCGCGATGGAGGCCAAGGCGGGAACCGGCTCGATCGTGACGAAGAGAAAATTCAAGGATTTCAAACTGCACATTGAGTTTCGCACTCCGTTCATGCCCGAGGCCCGTGGCCAGGCCCGCGGCAACAGCGGGGTGTATCTTCAGGGACGCTACGAGGTGCAGGTGCTCGACAGCTACGGGCTCGAAAGCAAAGACAACGAGTGCGGCGGCATCTACAAGGTCGGGGCCCCGCTGGTGAATATGTGTCTGCCGCCCGGGCAGTGGCAGACGTACGATATGACGTTCCGCGCCCCGCGTTTCAACGCCGGCGGCGACAAGACCGGCAACGCGGTCGTCACGGTCATGCACAACGGGGTGGCGATTCACGACGAGCGCCCGATCCCCGGCCCCACCGGCGGCGCGCTGGACAACAACGCCGCCGAGCCGGGCGGCATCTACCTGCAGGACCACGGCAATCCGGTGCAGTTTCGCAACATCTGGATCGTCGAATTGAACTGAGAGATCCTTTGTTTGCCGGCGTATCGAAGCATGCCTTCGCCCGGCAATGGAAACGATATGACGTAGAGGGACATCGTCATGAATAAAAGATAGAAGGTCCCGGATTGGAATAAGGGTCGATTTTTCATTCACCCAAAGTTAAGGAACCAGGCTCATGTCGAACATTACGCGTCGTGAATTTGTGAAACGCAGCGTTGCGGTGGGAACTGCAAGTATCGCTTTCCCGCGCCTCATCCGGGCGCAGGGGCTCAACGAGAAACTCCAGGTTGGTTTTATCGCCGTGGGCGGTCGGGCCGGGGCCCATACGGGCGCCGCGCATGGAGAAGGCTGTCAGTGTGTGGCCTTTGCCGAGGTCGACAAGACCCGGTGGGGCGGCGTCCACGGCAAGGAGGGCTGGGAGCAGGCGGCTGGGTATACGGACTGGCGGAAGGTCTTCGAGAACCACGGCAAGGACCTCGACGTGGTCTTCGTGGCGACGCCGGACCACACGCATTTCGCCCCCTCGATGACGGCGGTTTCCATGGGCATCCATTGTTACACCGAGAAGCCGCTGACCTGGTCGGTGCGCGAGGCGCAACTGCTGGCCAAAGCCTACGCCAAGAATCCCAAGGTCGTCACTCAGATGGGCAACCAGGGCCACGCCGGCAACGGCTGGCGCCAGGCGTATGAATACGTCAAGGCCGGCGCCGTCGGCGAAATCACCGAATTCCATACCTGGACGAATCGTCCGGTTTGGCCACAGGGTGGCGATCGTCCGGAAGGCTCAGATCCGGTGCCCGCGACGCTCGACTGGGATGCCTGGATCGGCCCGGCGGCTATGCGTCCGTACAAGAAGGACGTCTACCATTCGTTCAAGTGGCGGGGCTTCGTCGATTTCGGCTCCGGCGCGCTGGGCGACATGGCCTGCCACACCACCGACGGGATCTACTCGATCATGGATCCGGGCTATGCCGCGACGGCTGAGCCGTACATCATGACCGGACCCGTCACGGATATGTGGCCGGCCGGCATGATCGTTAAGAGCACCTATCGCGCCAAGAACGGTCGCCGCGGCTTCAAGACCTTCTGGTACGAGGGCAACGACGGCACCGGCCGGCCGCTCATGCCCGAGCCCCCCGAGGAACTCAACAGCAGAGGCCGCCCGATGAATCTGCCCAGAACCGGCAATCTGATCTACGGTACCAAGGGCAAGATGCTGGTGGAAGGCGACTACTGGGAACGCGTGCGGTTGCTCCCCCTGGAGCGGCAACGCGAGTTTGGCGAACCGGCGAAACTGCTCGAACGTTCGCCCGGCCATCACAAGGAGTTCTTCATGGCCTGCCGGGGCGAGAAGCCGCGCGAGTTCAGCCAGTCCAACTTCGGCTACGCCGGTCCCATGACCGCCAACATTCAGCTCGGCAATCTCTGCGCCCGCGCAGGCAAGAAGCTCGAACTGAACGAAGCCGGCGAGATCACCAACGATCCGAAGATCAACGAGCTGGCCTGGCGCGAGCCGCGCGACGGCTGGGGCGCGTTGGAAACGAACGTGTAGGTAAGTCGCTGACTTGAGGATAGGGGGCCTGCACCCGAGGCATGGGTGCAGGCCCATCCCAAGAAGAAACCGGTTGATACGGCCCCCGAATTGCCCCGAGGCGACGCCAAGGGTGGCGCCGTGAAGGGCGCAGTGATAGTTCGTCTGAGAGGTACCTGCTTATGAAGAATGCGAACGAGTCGAAGAAGGTATCCGGCAAAGACCGAGGGAGCTTTTCCCGGCGAGAGTTCGTCGGTGCGGCCGCGGCCGTGGCGGCGTTCACGTTTGTTCCCAGGCATGTGCTCGGCGGGGCCGGACGAGATTCGGCCAACAACAAGCTCAACATCGCCGGGATCGGCGTCGGTGGGCAGGGCGGCGGTGACATGAACGCCCTGGCCGGCGAAAATGTCGTGGCCCTGTGTGACGTGGACGAAGAGCGGGCCGCCGGCACCTTCAAGCGGTTTCCCAACGCGAAAAGATACCGCGACTTTCGCGTCATGCTGGAAAAGGAACAGAAGAACATCGATGCGGTCATGATCGCCACGCCGGACCACGTCCACGCCCCGGCGGCCATCATGGCCATGAAGATGGGCAAGCACGTCTACTGCGAAAAGCCCATGGCCCACACGATCTACGAAGCCCGGCGGATGACGGACGTGGCGCGCGAGATGGGTGTCGTGACCCAGATGGGACAGGGCGGTCATGCCGGCGAAGGGCTGCGGCTGACGTATGAGTTCATTCACGACGGGGCCATCGGTCCCGTGCGCGAGGTGCACGTCTGGTCGGACCGGCCCATCTGGCCACAGGGGATCGAGAGGCCGACCGACCGGCCGCCCGTGCCCAAGACGCTGGACTGGGATCTGTGGCTGGGCCCGGCGCGGTGGAGGCCCTATCACAAAGCCTACGTGCCTTTCGCCTGGCGCGGCTGGTGGGATTTCGGCTGCGGCGCCATGGGCGACATGGCGGTGCACAACGCGGACCCGGCGTTTTTCTGTCTGGATCTGAAGGCGCCCGTCGCGGTTGAAGCCGAGACCAGTGACGTCAACGACGAGACCCTGCCGAAATGGTCGATCATTACGTACGAGTTTCCAGCCCGCGGGAGCATGCCACCGGTGACGATGAAGTGGTATGACGGCGGGAAGATGCCGCCCCGGCCGGCCGAGCTGGAAGAGGGGCGCAAGATAGACGGCAATGGAATTATGTTCGTCGGTGACAAAGGTAAAATTCTCTGCGGCGGCTGGTCCGGCGCGCCCCGCCTCATCCCGGAATCGAGAATGCAGGACTACAAGAGGCCGGACAAGACCCTGCCTCGATCAATCGGGCATCATGCCGAGTGGATCAAGGCCTGCAAAGAGAACAAGCCAAAGGATGCCATGGCAGGTTTCTGGTACTCCGGACCGTTCACCGAGGCACTGTTGGTCGGCAATCTGGCCGTGCGGTTGCGGAAACGCGTCGAGTGGGATGCAAAAACGATGCGCTCGCCGAACTGCCCCGAGGCGGACAATTACATCACGAAGTTTTATCGCGCCGGTTTCCATCTCGTGTAGCGTGCGCGAGAAGCGCGGGTATGCATACAGGGCCTGCAGGGTGACCAATGCAGGCCCCGTTTCCAAGGAGATCTATAGCATGAGAGGCAATGAGACAAATCGTGCGGACGGAAGGATCGTCTCTGCCGGCACAAGCCCAGCCACATCGAAAGATGGCGCCGTATCGCGGCGTCGGTTCCTGAGAAACAGCGCCGCCATCGCGGCCTTCACGGTCATTCCCCGACACGTGTTGGGCGGACCGCGCCACGTAGCCCCGAGCGAGAAGCTCAACATCGCCGGCATCGGCATCGGCGGGCGCGGACAGGGCGACCTGGACGAGTGCGGCAGCGAGAACATTGTGGCGCTGTGCGATGTCGATGATGCGTATGCGGCTCCGGTGTTCAAGCGATATCCCAAGGCTCGGAAGTGGCGTGACTTTCGCAAGATGCTCGACGAGCAGAAGGACATCGATGCGGTGATTGTCGCCACGCCGGACCATTTGCACGCGGTCGCCAGCATGGCCGCGATCAAGCGGGGCAAGCACGTGTATTGTGAAAAGCCCCTGTCCCATAGCATCTGGGAAGCGCGTCAGATGGCCGAGGCGGCCCGCGAGGCCGGCGTCGCGACCCAGCTCGGCAACCAGGGCCAGGCATCGGAGAGCAATCGGCTTGTCTCGGAACTCATCTGGGATGGCGCGATTGGGCCGGTCCGCGAGGTCCATGCTTGGTGCAACCGGCCCATCTCGGCGCGCGGGATCGAGCGGCCGAAGGACACGCCGCCGGTGCCTCCCACGTTGAACTGGGACTTGTGGCTCGGGCCGTCGAAGTATCGTCTCTATCATCCCGTGTATCTGCCTTTTCGTTGGCGAAGCTGGTGGGATTTCGGCACGGGCGTGCTGGGCGACATCGGCTGCCACCAGCTCGATCCGGTCTTTCGGGCACTGAAACTTGGCTACCCCACGACGGTCGAGGCCTGCTCCAGCAACATGGATGAGGGAGCCGCCGTGAAAGAGGAAACCGCTCCGAAGTCCTCGATCGTGCGATTCGAGTTTCCGCAGCGCCAGGACATGCCGCCTTTGATGCTGACGTGGTACGACGGGGGGCTGATGCCGCCACGACCGGCGGAGCTTCAAGAAGGGCGTCGCTTCGGCAACGCCGACGACAACCTCTTCATCGGGGACAAGGGCAAGATGCTGGGCTACCGGTTGCTCCCGGAGGCGCGGATGAAGGAGTACGGCAAGCCGCCGCAGATGATCGAGCGTTCGCCCGGGCACCATAAGGAGTGGCTCAACGCCTGCAAGGGCGGTCCGCCGGCGCGAGCGAATTTCGATTGGGCCGGACCTTTGACCGAGGTGGTTCTGTTAGGCAACGTCGCGCTGAAGATGGAGAAGCAGCTCTACGAGAAGGGTCTCAAGCTCCATTACGACGGCCCGAACATGCGGGTAACGAATCTCCCTGAGGCCAACCGGTATATCCGCGATACGTATCGCGACGGCTGGACGCTCTAAGTTCTTATCAAGAGTTTTGCAAAATGGAGATTAGGCTTATATTCTTCAAGGAAATCGTTGGTGTGATTTCCTTGAAGATGGGGCTTATATCCCGA
>JAFGCA010000770.1 GCA_016932895.1 Sedimentisphaerales bacterium
CACGCCGGCTGGTTCCAGGGCAAGGCCGCGGCATTAGCGACCGGCAAAAGGGTCAGTCATCAGCCGAACAGGCTGTTCGATTTCGACAAGGACGCGACGCAGCTCGACCTCGCCCTGCCGGACGATCAGATGCGCGAGAAATGGGGCAAGGGCAAGGAGTGGACGAAGGTCTGGTGGATCTGGCAGAAGCTCGACGATCGATACGGACCGACCTGGTACCCGCGCTGGCGCTGGGTGCAGCACACGCGCTGGCAGAACGAGCCGGGCCGGCGGCTCAGTTGGGACGACGTGGTGGAGGACATGAGCATTGCCGTCGGGGAGGACCTGTTCCCGTTCTTCCGCAAGATTGGAACCACCCTGGAAAAGGCTCGACTTGGCGACATCGAGTTTATGGGTGAAACGCTGAAGCTGCCCGTCGCGCCGCTGGACACGGGCCCGGCGGGACCTGTCCGCTTAGAGGCGATAGGAGACTACAGAAAGCCCCTTTTGCAGAAGTAATAGGGACTTGCCATCCAGGCGATCAGGACCGACAGATAGAAAGGAGTATCCGGTGAGCTTGAAAAAGACAGCGGCAGCAGTGATTCTGACGACGGCATTCTATTTGAATGTCCCTGCGTCAAAAGGGACAGGACCGGAAACGGTGACGCTGGTGAAAGACGGCAAGCCGGTCGTCTCCATTGTCACTGAGACGAATCCAACACCGGCGGCCCGCCTGGCGGCCCTGGAACTCCAGTATCATATCCGAAAGATCACGGGCGCCGTCGTGCCGATACGCACGGATCGGCAAGACACGACTGGCGCCCGGATTCTCGTCGGCCAGAGCAAGCAGACGAGCGCCCTGGGCATCGAGGCGGACGATTTCCAGCCGCTGGAATACCTCATCCAGTTCCGCCCCGGTACCATCGTCCTGATCGGGCGCGACTGGCACGACACGCAGGAGAACAGGGAGGAGCTCGGCCGGTCCACCTACGGCGACACCCTGGCATCGTACCGCCACAAAATCGATTATCACAAGGCCACGGGACAAAGCTCGGAAGGCGCCACCCCCATCACGCTCCCCGGCTTCTTCGACGACCAGGGGACCTGCTACGCCACCTACGATTTCCTGGAACGGTACTGCGGCGTCCGCTGGTACGGTCCCACGGAGCTGAACGTCGTATTTCCCTCCGAGAAAACGCTGACGGTATCGGGCCACACGATCCGGCGGACGCGCGACCTGAAGCACGTCCACGCCACCGGCGGTTCCTGGCCCATCCTCAACGTGCAGTGGAACCGCCCCAGCGCCGACGAACTGAACCTCTACTGGCGGCGGATGCGCATCGGGGGCGAGAAGTGGGCCGGCAACCATACGATCCACCGCGCCACGGTGCAGTCCATTTTCAACGACTTGGAGTATCAGGCCCAGGGCAGGGGCAAGGGCAGCCAGGTGTGCTACACCCACCCCGAACTCATCCGGAAGGTCGCCCAGGCGGCCCGCGACTACTTCGACGGCAAGGAACTGCCGGCGGGCTTGAAGGCCATGGGTGACTACTTCGCCGTCGTGCCCGACGACAATGCGTCGTGGTGCCAGTGCGACCGATGCCGCGAGGTGCTCGCTGTCAGCCGGGCCGACAAGCGCGGCGCCGGGCACTTCAGCAACGCCAGCAGCAGCTACTACATCTTCAACTTCATCAACGAAGTGGCGAAGCAAGTGCGCCGGACCCACCCGGACAAGTTCATCGCCGCCCTGGCCTACGCCTCCTACGCCTACCCGCCGAAGAACCTCAAGCTGGAGCCTAACATCAGCGTCGCCCCCTGCCTGCATACCTGCTATGGCTATGACAAGGCGACGACCGCGAACGACATGGCCCTCTACGAAGCCTGGCTGGCGGATAAGGGACGCCGCATCTATCTCTGGAACTACTTCCACCACCCGCTGGAGCCCGCGGTGATCGGCAAGTGGAACTGCTTTCCGTGCTTCGAGCCGGACGTCATATCTCGCGTAGTGAAGCGCTATCACCGAGACGGTGTTCGCGGCGTCTTCCTCTGCGGAATCGGCCAGCAGCTTGACTACTATCTCTATATGCAGACCGCCTTCAACGTGGAGACAGACGGCGAAGAACTCATCGACGAGTTTTTCGCCCGCTATTTCGGCGCCGCCGGCGCGCCCATGAAGAAGTTCTACTATCGCATCGCGGCCATCAACCGCGAAGAAGGCGTAGTCGGCCGCACCCGCGAACTCTCCTGGAAGCGCCTCGGAACACCCGAGCGCATGAAAGAACTACAGACCTATATCGAGCAGGCCGCCAGGCTCGCCGGTACGGATATCGAGAAGCAGCGGGTAAACACGTGGAAAACGGGCGTCTGGGACTACATGAAAACCGGCTACGACAACTTCCACGCCCAGCCAGAACGCTAACAAACACCCGCGCATCGCGCAACCGATAACGCCGAAAGGGGCCTTCCGAAATCCTCACTCCCGGCCCGCTCCATGCTGGCGGAGTAACTGGACAAGGTCCTCATGTTTCTGGCAAAGCGCCTCGTCCAGCGGCGTACGGCCGGCATTGTCCTGCGCGTCAGCATCGGCACCGTGGGACAGCAGCAATTCGACAGTCTCTTTCCGCCCTCGAAGCGCGGCGTCGTGCAAAGGCGTATCGCCATCTCGGTCTCTGGCATTGACGTTCGCCCCACGCTCGCAAAGCAAACCCACCATCCGGGCAGCCACTCGCTGTGGAATCTCTCGTTCAAGAGCCTCATAGAGATCCGTGTCACTCGACCGCGCGTGGGGACGGTAGCGCGCAAAAACACGGTTCACTTCCGCATAATACGTAGCAACTATGGCTCCGTGTAGAGGCGTTCGGCCCGCGTCGTCGCGGGCGTCGATTCGCGCACCAGCGGCCAGGAGAATCTCGGCACCGTCCTGATGTCCCCCTCGGATCGCCTCGTGTAGCGGCGTCCGGCCGCCCGGCTCGCGTTCCCATCGCCGGAGTTTCGGATTGTGTATGGTTCGGGCGTGAACGTCGGCACCTTGGCGAATCAGAAGGGCAACGGTTTTATCGTCCCCTTCGCAAGCAGCCTGATGCAATGGTGTAACACCGCTCCTATCCTGCGCGTTGACCTCAGCACCGTCGGCAAGCAGGAGTTCGACAATCTCACTGGCCCCCCGCCGGGCGGCACTGTGCAACGACGTACGCCCCTGCGAATCGACTGCGTTTGCCTTCGCTCCATGGCGCAAGAGCAGTTGCACGATCCGGATGCGGATGTTGCGGACCGTCTGGTCCACCAGAGCGTCACGATCTTCCGCATCCATTTCGGCGGCGTCAGGGTGCCGGTCCCTGACAACCCTCTCAGCTTTACTCCAGTAATCGCTTTCGACGGCCTCATCAAGCAGCGTTTTGCCCCCGTGGCCCTCCACATTGACGCTCGCGCCGGCGCCGAGCAGTGCCTCCACCACATCAACATACCCTCTGCCGACAGCGATCTTGAGCGGGCTGTCTCTGTGGCGCCTGGCCGTCAACACGACGTTGGGATTGGCGCCATGGGCAAGCAGCACTTTGACGAGTCCCGCTTCGCCGACTTCGACGGCAACGTGGAATGGGCTCACTCCGTCTTCGTCTCTGACATCAACGTTGGCGTGATGTGCCAGGAGTATCTCGGCCGTGGTGGCGTTGCCGTCCCTGGCAGCGTAGTGCAATGCGGTGCGACCGAAAGCGTCCTGGGCGTTCACATCGACGCCCGTGCTGATGAGGCGCCGGACTGCTTCGGTATCGTCGAGGTAGGCCGCCGCATGTATCGTGACATCCGACCCAACGCCGACCAGGAAACGTACCACCTCACGATGGTCTGCTGTCATGGCCAGAGCGGTCGACGTGCGCCCCTTGGCGTCGACCGCGTCAAGTTTGGCGAACGCGGAAACGAGCAACTCGACCATCTCGAGATGCCCTTGTGCGGCAGCTTTGTGCAGTGCCGTCATGCCATCGTCATCGCGGGCGTTGACGCGCGTCCCGTTGGCGATGAGTTCCGCTGCCCGCTCCAGATCGCCCGCACGGGCCGCCTGGTGAAGCGCGCTCCAGGAATGCGAACGTCTCTTCTCGCAGCCGGCGGCGCAAAGCAACAACCCCGCTGCGACCAGGCAAGACACTGCGCTTTGTTTCACTGCCACGCGCCTCCTATGCACACTTACCGAATCCCCCCCATAGTCTAAGACATACCGGAAAGATGGAGCAAGAAAAATGCACATTCTTTTCGAAAAAGACGCGGCGGTCTACCCCCGGAAACCGGTGCTGATTCCAGGTTTTGACGGGTGGGGATTGGTGGCGCGGGCGCGCCCGCGACTATCCCTGCCAGAGGCGGGCGATGCCTGCTTGCGATCAGCGTGCCAGCGTACGTCTGCGGGCGGCTCTTTATTCGGGGTGGTCGGCGCGCCAGAGGTCGGCGAAGAGGCGGAGGTCCTGGTCGTCTACGGCGCCGTCGTTGTTGAGGTCGGCGGGCGAGCCTTCGGGCCCGAGGGGCTGATCGAGGGCACGGACCAGAACGGTGAAGTCGTCGCCGTCGAGCGCCCCGTCGGCGTCGAAATCGCCGATCTTCGGGATGCCGCGATAGAGGCGTATCTTACCGTCGCCGGAGCCGACGAGCAGGTCCCAGTACCCGTCCTTCGGGCCGAAGTGGCCGTCGCCGGTCCAGTGACACACGGACGGGCGCGAACGAGGCGAGCCGAGCAGATCGATCGGCACGCCCTCGGACAGAACGACCGAGTAGCCCTCGAACATGGGCAGCGACTCGGTGCCGGTGTTCTGATAGAAGAGGATCAGGCCATCGGTATTGCCGACGAGCAGGTCCTTTCTGCCGTCAGCGTCCAGGTCCATGACCGCGGGGCTCGAACGGCCGCTGGGGACGAGCAAATCGCGATCACCGGCCATGACGTAGGAGCCGTCCGGCGGAGAATAGTAGAAATGCGGGGGGATAGCGGTGCCACAGCCGCAGTTGTAGTAGACGTGGATCATCCCGTCGAGGGCCCCGGAGACGATGTCCAGCATGCCGTCCTGGTTCCAGTCCACCATGACAGGCGTCGCCCGCGCCCCGACGTCGAGATTCCAGATGTCGCCGCTGCCGACCCTGACGTTCGCGCCGGCATCGAAGGCCGGCTCGTTGTCATCGGTGACGTTCAGAAAAATCTTCACGGTGCCGTTGGCCTGGCCGACGAGCAGGTCCTTGCGGTCGTCCTCGTCCCAGTAGACCACGCGCGGGAAACAGCCCAGGCAGCCCTGGGCCGGACAGGCCAGGTCCGCCCCGTCCGCCTGCACGTAAAAGTAGTCCACAAAGCACGGGTCCGCCTCCGTGCCCACGTTCAGGTACACGCGAACCTTGGCGTCGCCGAAGCTGCCGCCCTCGCCGACGATGAGGTCTTTGAGCAGATCGTTGTTCCAATCCTCAAACGACGGAACGGAATAGCCCGGCACGACGATGTCACCACCGCCGGCCTGCACGAACTCCTCGGGCCCGAGATCGAAAACCACGTCCTGGGCCAGGCCGACTACAGGGAAAGCCACAAGGGCTACAGTCACAACAACAACCGCTCGCATACGGTCCATGACAAACCTCCTCACAAAATCGCCGCCGACCCATCCGGATGGCGAATGGGAAGTGTCGTCCCTTACACTCCTCTCTCATACGGATCAGGAACAAATCGCGCGCGATAAGACGTTGTCATCCTGAGCCGCAGGCGAAGGATCTCGCCTGAGAACGGTGAGTTTCTTTCGTACGCAGCCCAGATCCTTCACTGCGCTCCGCTTCGTTCAGGATGACATATCGCGCAAAACGCAATCATCACTCTTATACGCGCTCATTATAGGAAAACAGGCGAGACAAGTCAATGGTGACGCTCTCGTCGCGGTCGTAGTCCGAGAATATCCGGGCCGAGAGATCTGTGGCGTCGCAATGACGGCACGAAGGCGACGATCAGATGAGGAAGCGGCTCAGCACGGCGGCGGTGTGGATGGACAGCATCATCAGGTAGTCCAGATCGCCCAGCGTGTAGTGGTCGTGGACCATGGCGTTGTCGACGTAGACGACGCCGTAACAACCGCTCTGGCTTCGGATGGCGGCGATCAGGGCCGAGCGGATGCGGGCCTTCTCCTCGACGTCGGCGCCGACCCGGGGCAAGACCAGAGACTGGCCGCGCTCCACGGCCTGGTTGATCCTGGCCGCGAGCTTCAGGTCGCCCAACTCCACGGACTGACCGTCGCGCCGCTTACCCGCGTGATACGTCATCGGGCCGTTCGGCTGCTCGCGCAGCGCGCACCACGTATGAAAGGCGCTGAACTGCTTGACTGAGATGTTCAGCAGCGTCACCAGCAGATCTTCGAGATTCTCGGCCCTGCAAACCGCTTCGCAGGCCTGGGAGAAATCGGAGAGCCGCTTGGCCGGCAGCCGCATGGCCGGGGCATGGCCGGCATCGGGTTTTCGCACCACGGTCTCGTGGACGGGCGTCGCCAGCCCCGCTTCGAGATTGAGCGTGTCCTCGAACTGGGCCGGGTGGGCGACCTGCGGCTGATCTTCAACGCTGACTTCCATCGTAAAATCAGTAATACGAATCGAGTCGCCGGTCTTGATCTCGGAGGTACGGACGGCCTCCCCGTTGAGATAGGTCTTGTTGGCCGAACCGAGATCCTGGACGTGCCACTTGCCGTTGTCGTTGCAGAGAATCAAGGCGTGCTTCTTCGAGACGGTCCGATCAGGCAAAAAGACGTGGCTGTCCGCGGCCCTTCCGATGTTGATGGGCCCCTGAGCGAACTGAAACTCTTTCGTTTCCCCATCTTTGTGTTTTAGTACCAGACGCATCGTCAATGCCTCCGCATCCGGGTTCATATAAGCGTTGTTCGATTATCCTTTGTCTGGCCGCTCTTGTCAAGTAAAACAATGCGGCGTATTGGATGGGGCTCGCGTCAACGCCGGCGCCCGTCCCTGGCGTCGCCGGCAAACCCCTAAATGCCTTATCTAACTACCCTTAGGCGCTTTGCGGAGTCGATGACGATACTGATCGAGGATGACCGCGGCCACGATTACGCATCCGGTAATCAGGCGTTTGGTATATTCCTGGGCACCGATCCGGGCCAGGCCGGCCCCAAGCGGGGCACAAATCAGCCCCCCCAAGAAGCCGCTGCAACCGAGCCAACGCCGCCGGAAATCGCGGTAAGGTGGGTCGCGAAAGTGCCGAAACTTCCGACTTCGAACGAACTGGCGTCTCTGGGGACCTTCGCGGTAGATTTGCGGGCCACATACGTTGCAATCGAGGCCCCGATTGTGGTATTATGGAACCGGTCGCGCACAAGGATGCAGAATACGAAGCTAAACGGGAAATCTCCGTTCAGTTGCGGAATTCACATGAAGAATCGAGCATACAAGGGGCCGCGGGGTGAAGTGGTGTTGGCTGCCTGGGTCAACTTGGAGGCCGGCCTCTGAGGCATTCGTTCCCAGCTTGAACGCGTGGTGCCCTTCAAGATACCCGCAAATCCCCGAATCATCTCTACGATAACCATGTCTTGAGGTCATCACCATGAATGCCCCACGGGTGTTCTCTTACCAGAGTGTAAGATCAGACGGAGAAGGTAAATAGGACGGAAGAAACTGGTGGCGGTTCCAACTTTCAACCTTTTTTTGCAGGAGGATGATCATGACTGGAAGAAACAGAGCCGGAACAGCATTGATCCTCGCCGCTGCAGCGATGGTAATGCTTGTCCTTGCACCCACTGCGGCCCACGCGGATCTCGTGGTTGAGGAGCAATTTGTTTACGAGGCTGCAATGCTGGACACCCTGGACGGCGGAACCGGTTTTGACGGTCCCTGGGTTGCAACGAAGTCTCACGGCAGGGATTACTACGTCGGGTTAACAGAATTTGCAGATGAAAAACCCCTCAACGCCGACTCGGGTCTGTCCTTCTCAACACTGCCGGTGGCCGGCAGTGCCCTGTCCCGCTATGGCAGTGCAGGCCGGGCTGAAGCACACCGAACGATTTCGGCCGCATCGCAGGCCGCTCTCACACAAGACAACACGACGATCTGGTTTAGCCTGCTCTTCGCGGGACCTGCCGCCAATCGAGGGGCGATGTTTGTTTTCGCAACGCAGCCTCTCAATCATACGGATCTCCATACGATGGCCGCCCCGGGTAGTGGTTTCGGGTTCTCGATCCACAGTCCTTCCGACGGCCCCATCAGCGCAGTTGCCTTCAATAACAGTGCTAACGCAACCATCGAATCGGGCGTTCAGTATACACCCAGTCCGCTCACAGCGGTGAATCTGATTGTCGGCAAAATCAATTGGAAGCCCAATGGCACGCCCGATGAGTATTTCCTCTTCAACGTCACCGATCTGACCACTGAACCGGCGGAGTCGGAGGCTATCGCATCGATCACGAATCTCGATTTTGACCAGTCGGCCTTTAATCTGGTCGCCCTGTGTGACGGCACCAACGCAGTCACCGATGAAATCCGTTTCGGGAACACCTTCGCCGACGTGACGGGCGTTGTCGACGAGGCCTCCAGTCCCGATCCGAAGGACGACACCATGCTCGAAACCACCTGGGCGCCCCTTCGCTGGCGCGCGGGGACATTCGCCGTTTCGCACGACGTGTATTTCGGCGATAACTTCGACGACGTCAATCAAGCCACCCCCGAGGACGGTGCGTTCATGGGGAACCAGAGCGAGACCAGGCTCACGGTGCAGGACCTGACGCCCGGGACCACCTATTACTGGCGGATCGACGAGGTCACGGACCTCGATCCGGACCGTCCGTTGAAAGGGGAAGTCTGGAGCTTCCGGGTGCGGCCGGCCATTGCCTGGGCTCCCGCGCCCGCCGACGGGGCCAAATATGTCCTTGCCGATTCGACGCTGAGCTGGGACGTGGGCTTGGGCGCCCTTTTCCACACGATCTACTTCGGCGAGAGCTTCGACGAGGTCAGCAATGCCACGACCGGCGGCTTCCAGTTCGTCGAGACCAGCTACGATCCCGGGGCCCTGGAGTTGGATACGACCTACTATTGGCGAATCGATGAGTTCACCCCGACGGGCACCGTCAAAGGCGATGTCTGGAGCTTCACGACCGTGCCGGAGATCGTCGTCACGGATCCCAACCTCGTCGGCTGGTGGAAGTTCGAGACCGGTGCCGGTGACAGGGTGTTGGACTTCTCGGGCCACGGCAATCACGGAACAATTGTCGACAAGGTCCTTTGGGCACCCGGCCAGTTCAACCTGGCGCTGGAGTTTTTCGGTGACAACCAGGGACACGTGGAACTGCCGGCGGGCATGGTCTCCACCGCCAGCGGTTCCGTCGCTCTGTGGGTCAACACCAACCAGACCGGCGACCTTTATTCTGAAGGTACGTTCTGGTATGGAGCCGAAACCACCGGCACGGGTTTGATGGGTTTTGGCGAGCAGGAGATTCATGTCCACAGTCAAACTACCGGCGCGTTGGGCTTCTGGATGGGAGGAGCCACCAGTGTCAGCCTGGACGGCCCGATGCTGGCCGGCACCGGCTGGAACCACGTGGCGGTAACGTGGGACCAGACAGAAGGGTGCACGTTGTATTGCAACGGCGTACAAGCTGACATCCAGGCACACAACGGCAAAGCAGCGGATCTGGCTGTGATTCGGTTGGGACGACCGAACAGAAACTTTCGATTTCTCAAAGGCTTCCTGGATGACGTCAGGCTGTTCGACCGCGCGATTACCGCTGAACAGGTCAGCGAGATCATGACCAGGGGCGAGGACCCGCGTAAGGCAGGCGCCCCCAGCCCCGGCAACGGTTCCGTGGCGACCCTGACCGTGGCGCAGACGCTGAGCTGGTCTGCAGGCCAAGGCGCATCCCAGCACGACGTTTACTTCGGCACGGACGCAGAGGCGGTCGGTACCGCCGACAACAGTTCGCCCGAGTTCCAGGGCAGCCAGCCGGGCACCAGTTTTCCTCTGGCCGGCCTGGTCGAGTTTGGGGGCGGCGACTACTACTGGCGGATCGACGAAGTCGCCGCCGACGGGGCGGTGCAGACGGGCTACCTCTGGAAGTTCGCCGTGCCGGATTACCTGACCGTGGATGACTTCGAGAGCTACACCAACGAGGTCGGCTCCCGCGTCTTCGAAAAGTGGATCGACGGCGCCGGCTTCACACAGCCGGTAGATACTCCGGGCAACGGCTCCGGTGCGCTGGTCGGACACGATATCTGGACCGGCGGCTACGCGTCTCTCATGGAGACCGGCGACGTCTACGACGGCAGGCAGGCCATGCCGATCTACTACGACAACACCGCGGCCCCCGGCTACTCCCAAGCGGATCACACCCTGACCCCGCCACAGAATTGGACGCTTGAGGGTGTAACGACTCTGGTCGTACACATCCGCGGCGAAGCCGACAATACGGGCGCGTTGTACGTCGAGATCAACGGCGTCAAGGTCCCCTACGACGGCGATCCGGCCGACATCGCCAGTGCCGGGTGGGTGGCCTGGGAAATCGACCTTGCCTCGGTCGGCGTCAACCTGACGAACGTCACGACCATGACCATCGGCATCGAAGGCGGCGAGACAGGTGTTGTGTATGTCGATGCGATTCGCCTGACCAAACCCTGAGGGCGTCATGGCCGCAGAGGAGTAATGCAGATTTCGCGGGTGTAAATCAAGCACGAACAGGGGCTGCGACCGTCGCGTCGCAGCCCTTGCGTCGCCCGCCCAAATCCATAAGCGCCTTTGTCAACTACGCTTAGGCGCTTTGCGGAGTCGATGGCGGTACTGATCGAGGATGACCGCGGCCACGATGACACATCCGGTGATGAGGCGTTTGGTGTATTCCTGGGCGCCGATCTGGGCCAGGCCGGCCCCGAGCACGGCGATAATCAGGACGCCGAAGAAGGAGCTGACGACCGAGCCCCGGCCGCCCATGAGGCTGGTGCCGCCGATCACCACGGCCGCAATCGCCTGGAGCTCGAAGCCGATGGCCGTGTTGGGGTTGGCCGACGACATGCGGGCCGTCTGGATCACGGCGGCGACCGCCGTAAGGGAGCTGCACAGAACGAAAACGGCCAGTTTATAGGGGCGCGGATCGATGCCCGAGAGCCGCACCGCCTCCTCGTTCGTGCCGATGGCGATCAGGTATCGACCGAAGACCGTGCGCGAAAGCACGAGCTGGCCCGCGACTACGATGACCACGGCGAGAAGGAACGGCAGCGACAGGCCGAAGAGCGAGGTGGCCGTGATGACCTCGATCGGACCGCCCACGTAAATGGTGCGCGATCCCGTTACCAGATAGGCCGCCCCGCGCGCCGCCTCCAGCATACCGAGCGTAACGATAAAGGACGGCAGCCTCCAGGCGACGACCACCGCACCGTTGGCGGCCCCGCAGACCAGGCCCACCAGCAAACACGCCCCGATCGCAAGCGGCAGAGGCAGACCCCAGTTGACCAGGCACAGACCCAGCACCGCACTGGACAAAGCCATCACGGACCCCACGGACAGATCGATCCCCGCGATAATCAAAACGAACGTCATGCCCACCGCCACAATGGTGATGTCGGGAATCTGGTTCGCAATCGTGCGGAAAGTGGTCAGGGTAAAGAAATTCTCCGCCGCAATGCCAAAAACGATGAGAAGCAAAACCAGCGCGCCGGCCATGCCTACATAGTCTACGATCACGCGCTTGATTTCGCCCCGTGCACTTTTGCTGCTTTCGTCCATAAAACCTTTCACGGCCCCACTTTGGGGTGAGGGAAACGTCGAATCCGCTCTCTTGTACGCACCAGGATCGCCCCCGTCAACCCCGGCCCCGGACCGCGCGGGGCGGTCACGTGGCGACGTATTCGCTGAAGGCGGCGGTCATGATTTCTTCTTCACTCCAGCGGCCCCGGTCGAACGTCGCGGCGACCCGGCCGGCCGATATGACCATGATGCGGTGACAAATCGCCATCAGCTCCTTCAGATCGGACGAAACGAAAATGATGGCTTTGCCCTTTTCTGCCAGGTCCGTGAGCATCTGGTAGATCTCAAACTTGGCGCCCACGTCGATGCCTCGCGTGGGCTCGTCGAAGATGAGAATGTCACAGTCCCGGTAGAGCCACTTGGCGATGACGACCTTCTGCTGGTTGCCGCCGCTGAGCTGGACCACCGATTGTTCGGGCGACCGGCACTTGATGCCCAGTGCCTCCACGTAGCGGCCCGCAACCTCGTCCTCCCGGCGGCGATCGATCCAGCCAGCCGTGCTGACGTCTGCCAGCCGGGCGATGGAGACGTTGGCGCGCACGGGCAGAGGCAGAAACAACCCCTGCTCCTTGCGGTCCTCCGTGAGCAAGGCGATGCCCTCACGCACGGCGTCGCTCGGTTTTCTCACGCGGGCCGGCCCATCCGAGCCGTGCAGGTAGACCGCGCCGGCCTCGCAGGCGTCGGCGCCGAAGAGGACCCGCATCGTCTCGGTGCGCCCGGAGCCCATGAGCCCGGCCACGCCCAGCACCTCGCCGCCGTACGCCTCGAACGACACGTTTCTGACCTTGTCGCCGGCTGTGAGACCAACCACCCGCAGGGCCAGCCGGCCCCGCTGCGTGTCGGCCGCAAGGTGCACCCGCCCGAGATCCCGCCCCACCATCAGACGAATGACCTCGTCCGCATCCACGTCGCCGGCGGCGCGCGTGGCCACGACCTGTCCGTCGCGAAGGACCGTGACGCGATCGGCGATGCGCAGCACCTCTTCGATTCGGTGCGAGATGTAGATGATCCCGACGCCCTCGGCCTTGAGTCGGGCGATCTGGGTAAAAAGCAACTCCACCTCGCTGTCGGTCAGTGACGCCGTGGGCTCGTCGAGCGCGAGCACGCCACAGCGACGCGAAAGCCCCGCCGCGATCTCCACCATTTGCTGGCGGCCCACACCCAGTGACTTGACGGGCGTGGACGGATCGACGTCCTCGAGGCCGACCTTCCGCATGACCGCGCGGGCGTCCTCGTTGAGCCTCCGGTAATCGATGAACCCGAACCGGCTCGGCAGAGTCTCGATGAAGATGTTCTCGGCCACGGTCAGGTTGCCGATCAGGTTCAGCTCCTGCATGACCATACGGACGCCGGCGGCCTCCGCCTCGGCGCGCGATTTCGGTTCATAGGACCGCCCGGCCAGGGACATGCGACCGGCGTCGGCCGTTTCCACCCCCGCGATGATGCGGGTCAGCGTGCTCTTGCCCGCCCCGTTCTCGCCCACGAGGGCATGGACCTCGCCCGCGCGGAGATCAAAATCGACCTGAGACAGCGCCTGCACACCCGGAAAGGCCTTGTCGACGCCTGCGACGGTCAGAAGTGTATCGGTACCGTGATTCATCCTCAGAGCGTTTCGGCCGTGATGAGATCGACCGGCGTTTCCTTGTCGGCGGGAGCGGCCTTGCCCGCCAGCATTTCCAGGGCGTACTGAATGCCGTACAGCGCCAGTTTGTCGGCGTGCTGGTCCACGGTGCAGAGGAGCCGGCCCTCGGTCAGCAGCCGCTGAGCGGCCGCGATGTTGTCGAAGCCCACGACGTAGATGTCCTTGGCCTTGCCCGCCGCTTTCAGGGCCGCCACGGCGCCCAACGCCATGCTGTCGTTGGCACACAGGATCGCCTTCAGATCGGGGTGCTCGTTGATCAGCGCCGAGGCGATGGGTTGGGCCTTGTCGGTCTCCCAGTAGCCCGTCTGCGAACTGACGATGTTCATGCCGCCGCCGATCATGGCGTCTTCGAAGCCCAGCTTGCGCTGGATACCGTTAAAGGCGTTCGGCGCGCCTTCGATGACGGCCACCTTGTCGCCGGCCTTCAGCCGCGCCGCCAGATACGTCGCGGCCAGCTTGGCGCCTTTGCGGTTGTCCGGACCGACGAACGGAATCACGGCGTTCTTGTCCTTGAGCACCTCGGCGTCGAACTTGTTGTCGATATTGACCACGATGATGCCGGCGTCCATCGCCCGCTTGCAGACCGGCACGAGCGCCTTCGAGTCGGCCGGCGCGATGACAAGCGCGTCGACCCCCTTGGCCATCATCAGCTCGACGTATTGAATCTGCTGGGTGACATCCGTCTCGTCCTTGATGCCGACCACCTCCAGGTTGTACTGGTCCCGATGCTGCTCGTGATGGGCCTTGGCGCCTTCCTCCATCGTCTTGAAGAACTCGTTGGCCAGAGACTTCATGACCAGCGCCACCCTCGGTTTGTCGTCCTGCTTGCGACACCCGCCCCCAACGGCGCAAATCGTTACCAGAGAGACCCAAAGACACCATCGTGCCAACCGTTTCAGTCCGTTCATGGCTTTCTCCTCAAGCCCGTTAGCGTACATCGAATTCTTCCACTTCCTGTCTGGTAGGCATGGAGGGCTGCGCCCCCATTTTCGTGACCGACAGCGCGGCGGCTTTCCGGGCGAACGACGCCGCTTCGCGCAGCGTCTGACCCTGCGCCATGGCCACGGCCAGGCTGCCCGTGAACGCATCGCCGGCCGCCGTGGTATCCACGGCCCGCACCGGTATCGCCGCGACGAACTCCATGCCGCTGCCGTCGGCCAGCAGGTACCCCTGGACGCCCATCGTCACGACCACCGCCTTGACGCCGTCGTCGAGCAACCGCTCGGCCGCCAGGCGGGCCGACGTCTCGTCGGCCACCTCCATTCCCGTGAGGATCTGGGCCTCCGTCTCGTTGGGCGTCAGGACGGAGGTCTGCCGCAGCAGATCGGGGCGCAGCTTCTGTGCCGGCGCCGGGTCCAGGACGAACGGAACGTTCGCCTCTTGCGCCAGGCGGGCGGCACACTCGACGGTCTCGATCGGGACCTCCAACTGCGCTACGACCGCGCCGGCCGAGGCGATCTCGGCCCTGGCCTTCTCGACGTCCGCGCAACTCAACCTGGCGTTGGCGCCGGGGGCGACGACGATCGCGTTGTTGCCGGCAGCATCGACCGTAATCAAGGCCACCCCCGAAGGGACATCGGGCGTAAGCGTCACGTGGTCGGTGCCGACGTTCTCTTTCTTGAAGTTCTCCAGCGACCGATGCCCGAACAGATCGTCTCCGAGCCGGGCCACGAAGCATACGTCCACGCCGAGCTTGGCCGCGGCCACCGCCTGGTTGGCCCCCTTGCCGCCCGGGACCATGAGAAAGTCGCCCCCCAGGATCGTCTCCCCTAAAGCCGGAATCCGGGGCGACTTCACGACCAGGTCCATGTTGGAGCTGCCGACCACGACTATCTTGACTTCGTTCGTACCGATGAGATCGTTCCTCTCAAACAACACGCAGGCTCGGGCTTCGCCGCGCGGGCCGCTACTTCGTCAGTCTCTCCACCAGCCAGCTCTCGTACGCGCCGAGGTCCTTCCAGTTGATCGCGCAATCGATCATCTTGGCGCCTTCGACGACCTTCGTGTGCCCCTCGTCAGTGACCTCGATGGGCAAACGCTTCATCTCGGTCAGATCCCGCGTGACGGCCAGGTAGATCGCCACCGTGTCGAACAGCGTGGAGCTGCTGCTGTTGAGCTTCTTGTCCACCTGGCGCCTGAGATCGGCCTCGTCGACGTCCTTCCGTTGGCCGCGCAGGCCGTTGGCATACCAGAGGCGGTAGTTCTGGAACAACGTGCCGGTGATGGCGCTGTTGCGTTTGAGCACCTTCTGATACTTGTCACCCTTGAGCACGACCAGGCCGCACGTATCCAGGGGCGTAATCGTCATGTCCCACGGCGCGGTGAACGCCCGGCGACAGGCGCCCACGTCCGCCACGACGTTGTACTCCGGGTCGGGCTCGCTCTTGCCGCCGTAGCCTTTGTAGACGCTGCCGTGCATGCCGATGAAGTCGGCCTTCTCGGCGATCCGGGGCTCCTGCTTGAGCGCCTCGCCGATGTTCGGCAACGGGCCCACGGCAATCACCGTGATCCGCCGGGGCGACTTCATGATGACGTCGATCAGCGCGTCCACACCGTCACGGTGCACCGTGCCCGGATACCGGGACAGATCGTAGTTCCTGGCCCAATCCGTATGCCGATGCGAGCCGTCGTGCTGCTTGACGCCGATGCCCACGGGGACGTCCGTGCGGTCGACCCGGTCCAGGAACTTCGCCACCACCCGGGCCTTGGCCTCGGTGTTGCCCACGGCGGTGACAACGAGTTTCGGCTCCAGCTCGGGACACTGCAACAGCAGCGCCAGAGCCCAGGTGTCGTCGATATCGTCGCAGATGTCCGTGTCGAGAATGACCGGCCTGGGCGCCGCGTTCGCGGAGATGGCCGCAATCGCCAGAATTAGTGCCGCGCCGATGCATGAGAATCGAATCATGGCTCAGCCTCCAAATCCAAGAAGTTTTTCCAAAGAACCACCGCAGGTAGTGTAACGCGGTGACCTTCCAAAACAAGCTCTTTTTCCCGCCGGACGAAGGGGCATACGCAAACCGAAGGCACGCCGGATGCCGCAACTGAGGCACATTTGACAAAAGCGCCGTAATGGAGATAATGCCGTCTCGTAGAATCGCACGTGCACGCACGCGCCGACCGATACGGATGAAGTGGTAGGACGGGTCCTTGACCCACGCGTCTGTATACGCCCGATCTTTACGCTACCGGCAACGTTGTCATCCTGAACGGAGCCCAGCGTAGTGAAGGATCCGGGCTGCGGACGGAAGAAACCGTTCATTCCCAGGCCGGATGAAGGCCGCAAGGAGTAGACTGATGGATGTAATTCCAGCCATTGACCTGAGAGACGGAAAATGCGTCCGGCTGATACAGGGCCAGTACGACCGCCAGATCACCTACAAGGACGATCCGGCCGCACAAGCCCGGGAGTTCGCCGCCGATGGGGCCCAGTGGCTCCACGTCGTCGACCTCGACGGCGCCAAGGCGGGCCGGCCCGTCAATACCGAGAGCATCGCCGCGATCGCGAAGCTCGGCCTGCTCAAGGTCGAGGTCGGCGGCGGCCTGCGCGACGAGGCCTCCATCGGCCAACTGCTCGATATGGGTGTCACGCGCGTCATCATCGGCACCAAGGCGGTCAGTGACTTCGACTGGTTCAGCGCGATGGCCGAGAAATTCGCGGGCCGCATCGTGCTCGGCCTCGACGCCCGCGGCGCGATGGTCGCCACGCACGGCTGGCTCGAAAGCAGCGGCCAAAGCCTGCTGGAATTCGCCGCCCGCGCCGACAAGCTGCCCCTGGCCGCGATCATCTACACCGACATCGCCAAGGACGGCATGCTCACCGGGCCCAACATCGAACGCACGCGGGAACTGGTCCAGGCCGTCGATACGCCCGTCGTCGCCTCCGGCGGCGTCAAGGAAGCCGACGACATCCGCAACCTCAAGCCCATCGGCGTCGCCGCCGTCATCGCCGGCCGAAGCCTCTACGAAGGAACCCTAACCCTCAAAGAAGCCCTCGCTGCCGCTCAATGACGCATCTTCAGCGGCATGGTCTGCACACATGCGAGTTGTGTGACCGTTCTATGTCCAACGTCTCCGCATCCATCCGACGAGCCCCGCGCCGAGTGTGCCGAGCAGGATGGCGCCGGGGGCAGGGACTACCTCTCCAGCGAGGTTGCCGGTTTCAACGATGTATCCCGTGGCGAGGTAATGATTTGGGGCGTCGTTCCATCCGGGTTGCCGTGACGATCCAAACTGACTGAAGTAGACTCTGTCCCCATTTCCGAACGGTTCGTATGGACCCCATGCAGAGAAACTGAAGGCCTCACCGGTGACCCAACTCCAATCATTGCTTGCGTTTGACGAAGAAACGGCTCCGATCCAGGGGCCTCGGTAGATAGGGCCAACAAGAGTCTGGCTCGTTACAAATTCCCAAAAGACATTCTCATCCTCGAACAGGCTGAGAACGAAGTCGTTTTCCGCCCCAGATGTGATCGTCACAAGATGCCAACCATCTCCCCTGGTCAGCGTGGCTTGTGTCGCATCCGTCCAGTTGATGTGTGGGTCGGATACGGCCTCGTACCAGTGGCCATTCCCACCATCTGAAATCTCCCATTGAACTGGTGTGGCAGACAAACAAGCAGGCAGCAAGACTATTATTGCCACGGGCAGGAAATGGCATTTCGCCCTCATTTCTGTACCTCCTGAAACTGATCGTTGTGCTGTTCTCGTGGACTGCTGTACGACGTTCCTTGACGTTTGCCGGGGGTGGCTTTCGTCATGCTGGAGGCCATGTCAAGTGGCGGTCCCCTGCCTCCCGGCAAATTGTGCTTACCTTCGCTGGTCATCGGTCTTGCCCTACCTCCTTGCATAGACGGAATCTGATTCTATGGCAGTCGCCGCACGCTGAAATCGTCGAAGAGGATAGGGGACTCTGAAGCACTGATCCACAGAGGGCCCCTGGACAGCCGCGCGTCGGTCGTTTCGATCATCAGCTTGTCATCCAGATACGCTCGCAACTGCTCGCCCCGGATTTCGAATGCAAGCTTGTACCACTTGCCTGGAACCAAAGGGCAGCGATTTCTGTCCAGAGTGGGCCCGCGGCCCGCACCTGACGCATTGTGATAGTAGAGTGCGAGTCGCAACATGCATGCCGGAGCGTCGTTGCTGCAGATGAAGAGCAAGGCGTATCTTTCCAGCATGTTGACGTCGAATTCGAAGGGTGTTGCCCGCGTCTGAATCGAAGCGATTCCCCGCTCAGAGGCTTCCCCCTCCTTCACGCAGAGACGAACGGTCACGAGGTAGTCCGCCCAGTCTATTTGGTTGAGACGGACACTGCAATTCGAGAGCATCAATTGACCGTTTTCGACCGCATGGGTTGCGTTGGCGGGCACAACCTGCCAGTACTCGGACAACCCATTGTCGAAGTTGTCCGAGAAGACAGGACCCGTGATGGGCTCGAGTTGCGGGGTGGGTTTGGATTCCGCCGGGCTTTTTGCCATGTCCCGTTCGGCCGGCTTTGGCCCGGTGGGCGGAATGGCTCCCGCTTCAATTCTGTCCACGATATCGTCCACAGCCACCGTGTAGAGCCGCCCGCCCGGTCCCACAGGTTCAATACCCTCATACCCGCAGGCCACATGCGCACTGTCCGGCGACCAGGCAAACATCCCGGCCCAAAGGGACGGGCCCAGATCCGTTACTCCCGCTTTCTGCAAGCGGCCTCCTTCGACCCGGGCAAACACAAGTTGCCCCCAGGAGGCCAGCACTCCATTGTTATCCCCACGATTGCGCGTGTGGTTGGCCAGGGCGAGTTGGCTGCCGTCAGGGCTCCAATCAAACCATTCCAATTCCGTAATTCCGAACGTCTCCAAGTTGCCGATAGGCTCGGCCTTGCCGCCGGAGAAAGGCTGTCGCACCAGCATGCCGCCCTCGGCCATAGTCAGCGACTTGCCGTCCGGTGACCATACCCATAACGGCGTCTCGGCGCCAGCCAGGTGACGGACCACCACCGCTTCTCCTCCGACCGAAGGGATCACCTTCAGCGCTCTGACACCTGCGTCGTCCGAAATGAAAGCCAGCATGGTCCCATCGCGCGACCAGGTCAGATCGCGCTCAATCGCTTCCGTCTGAGTGAGACGGATCGGCGTTCTACCATCGACAAAAGTGACCCAGATGTCGTGCTCTTTCACGGAATCCGCCTTGCCGGCTACTGCCACCCGCGTGCTGTCGGGCGACCACGCACCCCCTACCGCACGTGAGTTGCCTTGCGCCGAGCGTGTCATGCGGAACAAGACGTTGCTTGGTCCGTTCGCCTCACGGTCGGCTATGGACAGAGGTATCACGTTCAAATCCAACGCGCTGCCGCCGGATTCCGAAACCGGGGTGAACAGCAACCACTTGCTGTCGGGAGATGCCCAGACGCCCCTTCCGGAGGAGACGTTGGGAGGGAGGGTGAACGGAGTCGATCTTTCTCCGGAGAGAGGGCTCGAGAACAAGACCCTGTCCCCCGGTCGCTCCGTGAAGTCTTTGGTATAAGAGTATCTGGCATCCTGGTGAATGATCTCCCTTCCATCGGCTGTCCATTGGAAGGCTCCATACCCATAAAACCACCCAATGTCCACATCCTTGAGGGCCGTGCCTTCAGCCGAGGCAACCCAGACCCCATAACTGAGATCGTATCCTGCTTGATAGAAATAGAGCGTCTCTTTATCGGCAGATGCCCCCAGACAGATTGTATTGTTATCCTTCGCCAGTTCCTTCGGCATGGAGATAGGGTATACCTGGCCCTCGGGGTAGCTCACGAATCGCGCGTCTGCCAAAGGCGCACCTGGCTGGAATGCGATCAGCCATTTCCCATCTCTCGACCAACACGC
>JAFGCA010000771.1 GCA_016932895.1 Sedimentisphaerales bacterium
ATGCCGGTGTACTGGGGCGTGCCGGGTGAGACCAAGGGCTGGAGTTTCGTGGGCCTGCCGCCACTGGTGGAGGCGCACACGGCGCTGGAGCAGGCGGGCCTGCACCCGCCGGCCATCGGCATGTTCTACGACACGTCAATTCTGTCGTGGAACAAGTTCAACGCCGACGGCAGCAACTATCACGTGGACTTGGGCACCGACTTCGGCAAGGACTGGTTTTATACGCCCATCCGCGATTTCTTCAGCCTGATCCCGCCGGGCAAGTGGGCGCGGATCAATGGGCGGCCGATCGTGTTCCTGTACGAGGCGGCTTTCGCCGCCGGGCAGGACCCACAGCGGCAGTTCGCCTATGCCAAGGACCGGTTCAAGGAAGATTTCGGCGTCGAGCCGTTCATCGTCAAGTCCTCTGGCTGGCAAGGTCAGGCGGACGCGACGTATTCCTGGGGCGGCGCGGTCAATGGTCCGATCCTCTTCGACGACGTCGCGGCGTTGGGCCCGGGCTACGACCACAGCGCGGTGCCAGGCCGGCAGCCGCTCGTGGTGGACCGCCGGGATGGGCAGACGTACATCGAGCGCTGGACGAAGCTGCTGCAACTGCCCGCGGGGCAGCGTCCCTGGATGGTGCATGTCGAGACGTGGAACGAGTGGCACGAGGGAACCGACATCGCCCGCTCGCGCGAGTACGGACGCAGCTACATCGTCCTGACGAGGCTGTTCGCGGACATGTGGCACGCCGGGACACAACTGCGGCTGGCCTCGGGTTATGTCGATGCGAACGAAGTGGCGTGGGAGCCGCCTGCGCCGAAGGGCTTGAGCCTGCGGCCCAGCGGCGGCGACGGCAACTGGCGTCCAGGGCGATACGCCGACAGGAACGCCGTGATGGCCTCGCCCAATCCGCATTCTGAATCGGCGCGCTATCTGTATTTCGACGTGGACGATGCCTTTGCCTTTGGTTTGCGCGGCAAGGACGTGGAGGTAGTAGTGACATACCGAGACGCGGGTTGCTCGGCGTTCGGCGTTGAATACGACAGCACGGTCGCCGAGGGTCCGCTGGAGGGCGCGTTTCGACCCGCCGGCAGCATGGCCGTCGCGGACACCGGCGCGTGGAAGACGGCGCGTTTCAGATTGCCCGAGTGCCGCTTCGCGGGCCGGTGCAATGGAGCGGACCTGCGCCTGGTCATTACGGGCAAGGACATGGAACTGGCCGTGACGTGCGTCACAGTCTCCAAGGTGCAGCCTTAGAGCGAACGTCACTCAACCCACGATCTCGATCTCGACCGGGTTGCTTCTGACCTCGATTCCCTCGAACACGAACGCGATCTGGACCATGTGCCGGCCCTTGGTGAGCCGGCGCATTGCTTCCGGCGGCAGAGCGAGCGGGAGGTCTGCGAACTCGGACCCGGGACCGAAAGGCGCCATCTTCCTGCCCGCGGGGTCGGCGGCGGACCGTTGCTGCCATTGCCTGTCTACCGCGATCCGTTGCGGCTGGAGTGGCTCGACGGCCAGGGCAAAGACGCGCTTGCCCTCGTTGCGGAGATCCACCCTGAAAGCGAGCGTTTCCCCGGCGCGCCACAGCCGTTTCGTCGGCCGCAAGCGGCATTGCAGCCCGCCGGCGGCGGCGCCCCACGCCGGTGCGGCGAATTCCGTGTTTCCGTGCGCGCTCAGCCTGGCGGGCCGGGCCGACCGTTTCTGGCACCCCGAGGCCCCCGCCGCCAGCAGACAAAGCAGCAACAGGACGCCGTTTCTCGCGTTGGCCATAGGAATCCTTCCGTCTCTTGCCCTATCCTTGCCGAACGGCCATCCATTATAGAACAGAACGCCGCGGAAACCAGGGCAATCCGCCGCAACAGTGACCGCCCTGGGACCCGCTACCACCGGCTTCAGAAGCCCGTTTTCGCCATTCGTCCACCGCTTATCCACGGCCCGGTGCCCGTCTCAGGGCTCACCCGGTAAACATGGGCAAGGTGGACAAACGAGTCAGCTTTGTCGGCGCGCCCCGCCGCATATCTCTTCTAGCCCTGCGGAAGTCACTCCTAACGCTTTTGACACTCGACACTTAGGAACGCTCCTGCGAAGACCGCCTGCACAGACCGGCAGAGAACGGCTCGCCGGGGCCCGCCGCTGGGACGTTTCACGACTTCCCGCCGAGAATCTCCGCGTGCCTGGCCGCAAGTTTTCCACCGGTTGTTAACATTCGGGCAAACTCCGTGCCACTTTGTCTTGGAATGACCTCTGCATACAGGCAATAGCCGCAACCGCTTCGGCCTCTCCGCTACGTCACGGGCGGCATCTGACTGCGGCGCGCCTCTGGGGCGACATCCGACTCGGCAGGCTTATAGGACCCACACTCCGGCCGCCGCGCCCGCGCCCGGCCGCTCGATTGGCGAGACTCTGGAAAAAAGTCTCGGGATAGTCCCGATAATCCCGCCGGGACCACATCCGTGCGGCGGGTTTTCCCGAAGAACGGCTCGCGCGGCCGTGAAGCCGTCCAATTCTCTTGACATCGGGTCGCAAATTGGGTACACTAACGCATATCAATCGCCGACAGGCGAACGATTCTAACTGGGGGGTGCTCGACAATCTCCTTCTTGGGCACCAATGATAGAGTTGGTTTGGTAACGCAATGGCATTGATTCATCCGTGGGGGGTGGTTCATTGCACGTCATCTGAACCGAGGGTTCGGAACTGACACTCGATACCGATGCTGTGGGTCCATTCGCACCGGACAACGAAGACGCCAGGGGCCGGAACACGCAGGTCGGTAGTAGCTGCCGGAAGCCAGGGCAGCGGCAGTGACAGGTCATGGGGGGTGTGGTGACATGAAACGATCCAAGACACAGACAATGCTGTTGATCGGCGCGCGACTGATCCTGTCGGTCTTCGCCACGAGCGCGGCCCAGGGCAATACGGTGGACATCGTCAACGACGGCTTCGGCGCCAACGATGTCGCGACCTTCTGGAGCGCCGGCTACAGCGGCGCAGATGTCGTGGCAGGCCTCTACATGCTTGACAAGACCGGCGACACCGGCATCGGCGACACCTGGTCCAACGGATTGATTCCCGGCTTCTGCATCGAGCTGCACGAGCCGGCGCCGCACGCGACGTATACGTACGACGTCGGCGCGCCCGACGATACGTACAATAGCTACACCGGTCAGACTCTCGGCACTACGAAGGCCAACTACCTCCGCGAGCTTTGGGCCACCTATTACGATCCTGCCTGGGCCGCTGGCGGATCGTACACCAGCGAGCAGAACGGCAAGGCCGCCGCCTTCGCCGCCGCGGTTTGGGAAATCGTTTACGAAGATCTGCCGACGTCACCAGCCGGCTGGGATGTCACGAGTGACGGCACGGCCGGTTCCGGCGGGTTCTACGCCGCGGGCCTCGATTCCTTCACCGCCAACAAGTGGCTGCACGGCCTGACCGGCAACGGACCCAAAGCAGACTTGCGCGTGTTCACCAACCAAGGCGGACAAGACTACCTCGTCGCAGTGCCCGAGCCGGCCACGATCATGCTGCTGGGCCTCGGCGGCGCGTTCAGCGTCTTCAGTCGCAGACGCCGGCCCATGCTGAAGGCCCGAGCGTAGCAGACTCGAACACAATCTGATTCCCACCCAACTCGGAAAGTTGCAGCGCTATACACGAAGACAGGACCGACGACCTGGTCATACAGGAGCAGAGAAGATGAAGATATCACTGACGACCATCGCCTTGCTCATCGCCGTGACGACGACGCCGATGCTGGCCGAGGTGGCGCAGAACATCGTGGAGTTCAGCCCCGCGCCCGACACCGCCGGCGGCTGGTCCTACAATGGCGCCGGCATCCTCAGCTTCGATCAGGACATCGTCATCGACACCGCCCTGGGCAGCAATTACGACGCCTTGACCGGCGCCCATATCTACCTGCCCACGTTCCAGGTGGGCGGCATCCCGGACGCTCCGTACACGCTGACGCCGCTGGGCAGTCCGCAGATCACGATCACCAGCGCCGACAACAGCGTCACGTACCTGACCGGGACCCTCGGCATGGGCGACCTGTCCACGATCGGCACGGTAGCCGGCGGCTTCACCCAGTTTCAGATCGACATCACGGACCTGTTCGTCACGCACGAAGGACATACCCTGGGCTCGGCGGCCCTGGCGATTCTTGAGAACCTGCACTTGCCCTCGCTCGACTTCGAGCTTTCGCTTCAGG
The DNA here is from genome assembly GCA_016932895.1 of Sedimentisphaerales bacterium. Next base: position 4,196 of record JAFGCA010000771.1, read on the forward strand.
GTGGAAGTGGATCGGGATACTACAGTTTCGCCCAGATGCTCGACGGCGGCTACACCGGCAGCGGCGGTTTCAGCGGAGCCATGTCGGTCCCGGAACCCGTGACCATCGCCCTGCTCGGCCTCGGCGGCCTGGCGCTGCTGCGGAAACGCCGTCTCCAACATTGACCTGAAAGCCCCCCTTATCACTGGAAGGACGGGCCGTGGTCCCCCAAAGCCACGGCCCGCGATTTTTTGCGCGGGCTCCGAAGACTGGAAACACGCCCTCCGTAAGAGTGTCACGTTACCGTGACCTGGGTGCCATGCCTGACGCACGGACGCATACCTGGCGTTACAGAATGCGGTGAGAACACGCTTTCGCTCGCGAAAGCGTGGCACCCAGAGTGGATTGCCGGTATACTTGAGATAAGCGACTTCAAGACATGCGGAAAGTCCAGTGGCGTGGAAGATGACGTGGCACCGTCTATTGCCTTGCGCAGGAGTCACGTGCCGGGCTTACGCGAGCGTAAGCCTGTTTGACCGAGACGACGGAGGAGGATGAGGTATGGAGCGACCCCATCGCAAGCGATGCAAACGCTACAACATCGAAGGCCAGCCACATTGTCTGACGTTCTCCTGTTTTCGAGGACAACCATTCCTGCTGCACGAGCAGGCCAGAGGGTGGATGGCCGAGGCGTTGTCGGCGGAACGAAGGCAGGGGCTGTATGACCTTTGGGCCTATGTCCTGATGCCGGAACACGTACACCTGGTCCTTCTGCCACACGGTGAGACAACGATCAGCCGCATCTTGGCGTCGGTCAAATCGTCGGTCGCCAAGCGGGCGCTGCGCTGGGCGAAAGAGAACTCACCGGCCTTGCTCCAGCGCATGGCACACCGCACGTCGAACGCCGGCTGTCATTATCGCTTCTGGCTACGCGGCGGCGGATACGACCGCAATCTTCGTAGCGTCCACGACATCTACGAGAAGATCAAGTACACCCACGCCAATCCGGTCCGGCGGGGCCTCGTTGCTGCGCCGGAGGACTGGTATTGGTCCAGTTGCCGTGCCTGGCAGACGGGTGAAGATATCCCCATCGTAATAGACCGTGACTCATTGCCCTGGTGATGCGCTCAGCCAATACGATGGGAAGGCACGCTTTCACCAGCGAAAGCGTGGCACCCGGTGGCCAAGCAGGACCGCGGCATAGAACGATGGGCGCCATGCTTATGCTGGCATAAGCATGCCTGTCTGTATCACTTGTACATCGCCGGCAGGTCTTCCATGAAGAGCGTCAGGGGGTCGGC
>JAFGCA010000772.1 GCA_016932895.1 Sedimentisphaerales bacterium
AGATGAATCCTCGACTCGCTTCCACCTTTTCGGCCACTTCGGCCCAGGCGACGCCGCTGCCGGAATGGAGGAACAGACTCATGCCGATGAGCACCGCGGCAACAACCGCCGCCGCGAGGGCTAATTTGACAATGGGACTTCTCAAGATCGTTCTCCTTCTGATCGACTCCTTCGGAGCCGTTGCTGTTTTGGTGGATGGATCCGCATGACGCATACGGGCGAGCACTCGGTCGTGCAGGGTAGGGCCCGCCGTGACGTGCAGCTTCCTGCGGATCGTCTCCTCAATGTCTCTGACGGGTTTCATGTTTCAACCTCACCGTTTAGCAGGGACCGCAGCTTTTCCAGTCCGTACCGGTACCGGCTCAGAACCGTATTGACGGACGTCTGCTGCAGTTTCGCGATGTCCCGGAACTTCATGTCCGCCTTGAGCCGCAGCAGCACAACTTCTCGTTGTTCCTCGGGCAAAGCGGCCACCGCCTGCGTGAGAAGCTTCGCCTGTTCGCTGAGGATGACCGCCTGCTCGGGACCCACGGGCTCGGCACGGACGCGGTCGTCTGCGGCCCTGCCCCCGCGTCGGCGCTGCCGCCTCCAGTGATCGCGCACGCGGTTGACTACGCTGGTCGCCAGGTAGCCGCTCAGGCTGCCCCGCGCCCGGAAATTGTGCCTCGATTGGGCGAAGGACACGAACACATCCTGCACCACGTCCTCGGCCGCGCTCGCGTCGTTGAGCAGGCCCATGGCCAGGGTCAGCATCGAGTCGAGGTACTTCTCATAGATGAGCGCCAACGCCTCGTCGCTGCCCCTCTTGAACTTCCACTTCAGTACGTCATCCTCGAACATCGGTTGTCTCTCACGCACCTTCAAGAACGATCATTCTCACATAGTACTACGCCCGGGGGAACATTTTATTCTTGTGAGGCGGATTTCTTTTCTGAATAGGAGGTTGCGGCAGTTCGCGAATCGCAGTCGGCGCGCGCAAGAGAAAGGCCGAGCCCAACGGCCCGGCCGATGATCCTGATGGTACCGGCGGTCTATGGCTTCACGATGAACTCGTATTCATGGGGCTTGTCTTTCTCGGGGTACTCTTTCGCTCGGCAGCGAAGGATGAAGCCGCCGTCCGTTCTCTCGTACTCGAATGGCTCGCCGCTGAACAGGTCCCGTGGAGAGTCGGCGGGCAGGGCGTCCGGCAAACGTCCGGTGCCGGCCTTGGTGATGTAGAGGTCGATCGCCGTTTCGATGGCATGGAGGTGCGTCTGCTGTCTTATCGACAGTTGGTAGATCCTCCCGACCGCCGGCAGTGAGAACGCCGTCAGCGTCGCGTCCGGGTTGTCTTTGGCTTCGGCACACGCGCGGTCGTCGAATTCGTCCAGTGTGGCACACATCTGGTCATACGGCAGTGTCGACCCGAGCGTGTCTATTATGGTGCCGATCGTCCGGTGCCAGTAGTTTCGGTTTCTCTCGAAGAAGGCCTCGTCGCGGGCCTCGCGGATGCGCATGAGCACAGGATCTGTGGGCGAATCGGCAGATTCTCCAGCCATTCGGAAGAGTACGTCTGCTTTCTCCATTCGCATGGTCTGGGCGCATACATCGGCCTCCTGAGCCAGGCAGTACGCCAGAGAAGGAAACCGTTTCTGCGTCTGAACCAAGGAGTCTCGGAACTGCTTCAGGGCTGTCACGTCATTCGGTAGAAGGCCCAGGATGCTCTGGGTGGTCCCATGGGTCAGGCCGTTCAACGCGATCCCCACGAGATACGATATCAGCGTTCGGTCGCACGTCTGCACGGCCATTCTGCGCAGCGTCAGGCAGCGGTCCAATGCCGTCGCGTAGTCGCCCTGTTCGGCCAGCAGTCTTGCCTCTGCCGAGAGCAAGAAGGCGATTCGCCTGACGGCCGGGAGGTTCGGCATTGCCAGATCGAGCCCCTGCCGATAGTCGTAACCCCAATCACACGTCGGCATGTCGGCTGCGGCCACCACATAGTCGATGACGCGCCGGTTCTTCTCGATGTGCTCGATGATCGTCTCGTTGACGCCGATCGTGCCTTTGCGGAAGTCGGTGATCATCTGGGCCATCGTCTCATCCGGCTTCTCGTAGAGCAGGAACGCCTGATAGTACAGCAGGCTGGCGTTGTCCGCTTGTTGGGCCCGGGTGACTGTGCCCAACGCCAGCAGTGTCACGACCATGCACACGACCATTCTTGGTGTTATCTCTGGTACCGTCTTCATGATCAAATCCTTTCAGGATCTAGGAACCGTTGAACTCAGCAATCAAATCTTCAATGGACATTCTTGTAGGTTCGATATCCATTCTCTCGGCGGCCTCTTCACATTGCCTTTCGAGACCTTGCATTCCGGCGCGACGGTAGACGGTGTTCAAACGCCTCACCGTCAGCAGTTCGGCGGCTGACACGGTGGCACGCCTGGGCGGCGTCGTCGCGGGCTCGCGCCGGAGTGGATGCCGGGCCAGCAGGGCGACGATCACCACGACCGCGGCCGCGGCGGCTGCCTTCGTTATGAAGGACCGGGGCAGCGTTCTCCGGATCGCGCGGCGTGCTCCCATCGACTTCCGGTGCCTGGCGACGAGTTCGCTCAGGACCCTTTGATCCGCCTGGGCATGGATGTCGATCTCCAGGTCGGAATGCTTGAGGGAATCCTCTATGTCTCTTGTCGATCTCATGGTTCCAACTCACCGTTCACGATTGAGCGCAGCTTCTCCAACGCGTAGCGATACCGGCCCTTGACCGTATTGACTGAGACGCCTTGACACTGGGCGATTCGTCCGAACTTCATCCCGGCCGTCACGTGCAAGGTCACCACCTCCCGCTGCTCGTAGGGCAGCCGGGCCATCGCATCAGCCCACTTCCTCAACTCCTCACTGTAAGTGATCCATTGCTCGGGCGTCCTGGAATCGGACACCATCGCCTCCGCTTCGTCCAGCCCGACGGTCCGTCTTCGCTGCCGCGCGCGATTGCGATTGCGGGCGTTGTTGGCCACACAGGTCAGCAGATAGCCCTTGAGACTGCCGTGGAGCTTCAGCCGGTCCGCCGATTGGGCGAAGGACACGAAGACGTCGTGCACCGCGTCCTCGGCATCACCGGAAGTGTGCAGCAGCAGGGCCGCCAGCTTGAGCAGGTCCGTCCGGTATTTCCGGTAGATGCGGCAGAGCGCCTCCCCGTCCCCACACTTGAACCTCCAGATCAGCAACTTTTCCTCAAGCATCAGCAACCGACTTTCCCAAGCTCAGGATCACCGTCATATATAACACAATCGAAGGGACCGCGTGGGTATGGAAAAATGCGTTTTTTCTGCCGGCGTCTTTCTCAGGCGAGGGACGGCGCATGAAAAGGGCCGGACCCTCGCAGGTCCGGCCGTGCTGTTGCGGAATGATTCGGCGGCTGGGTCTGGCGCTTGCTATTGCGAGTCGTTCGTGGGGACCGCTCCGGGCAACTCGGCGGCGGGGGGCAGGCTGATTTGCCCGTCGTCGTCGAGCCAATGCTCCCAGGCGGCGATGGCGGCCTCGTTCTCTTGAGCCGTCGCACCGGGGTCGTATCCGAAGTTCTGTCCCGTCACCAGGCGCAGACGTTCGATCATCAGGGCGGTGCTCTCCTCGGGGCCGGGGGCATCGTGGCAGCCCTCGCGCATGCCGTCGGCGGCGATGAGCGGATCGTCGGCAAGATCGAACGACCGGGCGGCCTCGGGGTTGCGCAGCGACTCGATCATCTTGGGCAGGATCTTCTTCAGGTCGAGGGCCGCCATGTCCGTCATGCCCTTGCCCGCGTAGGCCAGACCCCGGGCGTACCGGTAGGATGGAATGTCCCAGCCGATCTCGGCCAGCATGTCGATCACAGCAGTGAGCCGGTAGATCGCGCCATCGTAGTCCCCGGCTGCATAGAGCGCCTTGCCCATCCAGAGCCACGCCCAGTTGCGTTTCCCATCGGACAGTTCGATGGTTTTCTCGAACAATCCAGCAGCCCGCTGGTAGTCGCCGCCGGCCAGGGCCCGTCGGGCGTCCTCGAAATGGGCCTGCGCGAGGTCACCGATTTCGCGCTTCTGCCTTTCTTCGACCATCCACTGTGGCTCGGGCCCGCTTGGGGCGCCCGGTCGCTTGTCGACGACGATCGCGCCGTCGGGAATCACGATGTCGAAGGTCCCCGCCGGCGGTTCCTCGTAGCTGATCTCATAGTCTCCGATGGCCATCGGCAGCTTGGTGTCACTGTCGATGTAGACGTGCGTGTCTCCCGCGACGCTGCGAAGTTGATGGGCGGGCCGGCCCTTATACGTCACATTCTCGGCAACCACGGCGTACTTGGGCTGCCCGTCGGCGATCTCTTCGAACATCTTGCCGGGCGCGTAATGCCACGTATAGGATTGCTCGCTCGGATCGTGGAGCACCACCGTGTTCTTCTCGGGCGAGGCGTGATAGACCATCACGGTCCGGCGGTCGTCGACCACGTAGAACGAGCGGGAGGGTGTATTCTGGCGGTATCGAGCCTGGTACCCGTCGGCGTCGATCTCCTCCCACCGCTCGTCTTCGATGTTGCCGGCCCGGTCGTACTTGATCACGTGCATGTAACGGACGTTCTGGAGGGCCTCGATGGTTTGGTCGATGCCGTAGGCAGGGGCCCCGAGCCTCGGCAGCAGGTTCACTGCCAGGGCCGCGACCACAATGACGGCGGCGGCAGCCGTTGCGAATTGTACGGTTCGATTGTGCATGATCGTTCTCCTTAGACCGACCTTGGGAAAGATCGGCGCGGTTTCCTTGGATTGATTCTGTGCATTCATCATGTCCGTGAACACTCGGTCACCGAAGGCCGCATCGGCGGGGAAATGCAGTTTCGCTCGGATGGTGTTTTCGACTTTCCTTCTGGGCTTCATGTTTCCACCTCACCGTTCAGAGTGCTTCGCAGCCGGTTCAGGCCGTAGCGGTACCGGCCCACGACCGTGTTGATGGATGTGTTCTGCAACCTGGCGATGTCCCGGAACTTCATGTCGGCCTTGAGTCGCAGCAATACGACCTCGCGCTGCTCGGCGGGCAGTTGGGCGACGGCTTCATTGAGCTTCAGCGCCTGTTCTGCGAAGCTCGCGGCGCAGTGCGGCTCGACCGATTCGCGGGCGGGTTCGGACCGGCGGTTCGAGACCGCGATCTGGCGCCGCAGACGCCGTCGGCGGTCGCGTACGCGGTTGACCACGCTCGTGGCCAGGTAGCCGCTGAGCCGGCCCCGCAGCCGGAATCCCGGTCCCAGGCTCGCGAACGAGACGAACACATCGTGTACGACGTCTTCCGCCGCCGCGCGGTCGTTGAGCAGGCCCATCGCCAGCGTCAGCATCGAATCGAGGTATTTCTCATAGATTCGTGCCAGCGCCTCCGGCCGGCCGCGCCGAAACTGCCATTTCAGCAACTCATCTTCGATCATGGCTGTCCGTTCACATCATCCAAAAGAACGATCGCTCTCACAGTCTACCACGCTCGACGAGTTGTTTTTTGTATGTCGCCTCCGTTTTTTTCGGCGCATAAGAAAAAGGCCGAGCCTGTTTGGGCCCGGCTTGGTGGATACTCGGTTTGTCTGTGTCCGAAACGCTACATCTGTTCGTAGTCGGTGGGAATATTCGGCTCGAACACACTTGCATCGAATTCCGCATCCCATTGGAATTGGTCGAAGGTCATGTTGGTGTTGGATTCGCCGTGGAATTCGCCCTCCAACAGCACGGGGTAACCCGTCTTGATACTGACCCAGAGGCGTGCGATGAGGCTCTCAATCCCGGGACTTTCGTTCGAGCAAAAGGCCGGATCGGTGGTCTCGATGCCCTCGCAGAGCACACCGTCGATCTCTCGACGCGTGAGCTTGGTGTATTCGCACGCCAGGAATTTCCGGACCCAATAGGTCGGGTCCTGGTAATTGGCGTGTTTCCGGTCCCCCTCATCTGTCAACGTGATGTCCTCGATCACGTATTGCTTCAGGGCATGCAAGAGAACCACTCTCTTGGCCGTGGCTCGGTTGTCATACATCGTTATCCAACACTGGTCGTTCTTGAAGCCCTCGGCTCGATACTGGGTCGGCGACAGGTAGGTGATCCCATAATCGGATTTCATCGCAAGTGCGTCCTGGCTGTCGGTCCCGCGTCTTTCGCGGTAGATGACGCCTCGACTGGCTTCGATCTTCTGGGCGACCTCGGCCCAGACGACGCCGGAGCCGGAGCTGCGAAATAGCGTGACGCCGACAAGCACGGCGGCGATGACGGCCGCGGCGACGGCGAATTTGGCAATGGGATTTCTCATGATCTTTCTCCTTGCGCTACTCAGCGTTGCCGCTGATTCGGTTTTGGTTGAGGGCCCGTGGGCGTCGAGGACGATCTCCCGCATGCGGTCGAGTGCTTCGTCGCTCGCACGGACGTCCAGGTCCTTCTTCATGACTTCTTCGAGTTTGTCGTGCTTCTTCATGGTTCGACCTCACCATTCAAAAGGGCCCTGAGCTTCTTCATGCCGTACCGGTACCGGCCGTGAGCCGCGCTGACCGAGACGCTCTGGAGCCGGGCGATGTCCCTGAGGGTCATGCCGTCCTTGACCTTCAACACGACGGCCTCGCGCTGCTCGTAAGGTAGCTCCGCCAGGGCGGCGGCGAGTCGCTCGCACCGCTCGCTGTACACGAGCGAGCGATCCGCCTGGCCCGCGTCGGTGCGCTGTGTGACGCATTGTTCGGCGCGACGCTGCCGGCTGCGCTGCCTGCGGACCCGGTCGCGGGCGCGGTTGACCACGCTCTTGCACAAGTACGCCTTCAAGCTGCCTTTCAGATCGAGCGAGCGGCCGTTTCGTGCAAACGTGACGAACACATCCTGAACCACGTCCTCGGCCTCATGCGGATCGTTCAGCAGCCCGAACGCCAGGCTCAGCAGCAGGTGCACGTACTTGCCATAGATGCGGGCCAGCGCCTCCCGGTTGCCGCGCCTGAGCCGCCATTTCAGCACTTCATCTTCGATCATCATCAACTCACAGACCCGGGCAAAAGAACGCTCTTTCCCTATACCACGCAGCTCAGCCCCCATTTTACACAATCAGCGCAAAAGAAAAGGCCGAGCCCAAGAATCGCCCGGCCTCGTGGTAGCCATGTGCTTGTGTTTCCTTCTCGGTCCCCCTCGATCACTACTGGTCCGGCGAGATGTCGATGTAGCCTTCGGGGATGTTGGGCTCGAAGAGGCTTTCGTCAATCTCCACGTTCCACTGGAACTGGTCTTGGATGTATGTATGGCGCTGGTCGTCATAGACACGTTCGCCTTCAAATTGGACGGGATAGCCGGTTTCCACACCGACCCACAGGCGGGCCACGGGAGTCTCCGGCGGGGTGCCACCGCCGTAGAAAGCCGGGTCCGTGGTTTCGATCCCTTCGCAGAGCACGCCGTCGATGGTCTTCTGCCCCAGTTTCTCGTAGTCGCAGGAGAGGAACTTCTGGACCCATCGGTTCGGGTCCGCCGTTTGAAGACGGTCCGGCATCCTCTCTTCAAGGGTCATCTTGATATATGATCTGTGGCTGGGGAGATGGTCAACGAGGATCACGGTCTTCGTGTTGCAGTCGCCCCAGATGGTCTTGATGATCTGGCCGTCTTTGTATCCGTCGAGCCGTGACTGCGTGCTGGTGCAATACTGCATGCTGTAGTCGTTTTCCTGGTCGTACGTATCCGGGACGATCTGTTCGGCGCTGCGGAAAATGACGCCCCGGCTGGCCTGCACCTTCCGGGCGACCTCGGCCCAGACGACGCCGGAGGCGGAGCTGCGAAATAGAGCGGCGCCGATGAGCACGGCGACGATGACGGCCGCAGCGACCGCGAATTTAGCAATGGGACTTCTCATGATTGTATTCCTTTCCCAATTCCGGCTCGGAGCCGGTCTTGTCTTGATGAACTGTTCTCGTGCCTTTGATGCGCCGGCCCAGAGACGTTGGTCCATCTCGGGGCGGGCCGCGAAGGACATGTGCTTGACGACGTTTTCTATTTCCTCTGCCGGTCTCATGGTTCGAGTCTCCCATTCAGAAGGGACCGCAGTTTCTGCAGGCCGTACCGGTAGCGGCCTTTGGCGGTGCTCACCGACGTGTGTTGATGCCGGGCGATCTGCCGGAACGTCATCGTGGCGTTCAGGTGCAAGGCGACGGCTTCCCGCTGCTCGTGGGGCAACTGCGCCAGAGCGGCGCTGACCCGTTGGGACTGCTCGGTCGAGATGGTCCGCGCCGCCGGCCCGTCGGACTCGCAAGCGCCGTCCACTTCGACGTCGAGGTTGTCGGGCCGGCGCTTTCTGCCTCGCAGGCGGTCCTTCGCCCGATTGGCGACGCAGGTGGCCAGATAGCCCTTCAAGTTGCCCCGCAGGCCGAACCCGTCGGCTGATTGCGCGAACGTCACGAACACGTCGTGCAGCACGTCCTCGGCCGCGTGGCTGTCATTCAGCAGCGCCATCGCCAGCGTCAGCAGGCGGTCGCGGTACTTCTCGTAGATCTGCCGCAACGCGTCCCGGCTGCCCGCCTTGAACCTCAGCTTCAGCCATTCATCTTCAAGCATCAACTCGCACCGCAAGTAACCTCACAACGATCGTCGTTCACCATTATCACGATCTCGACCGGTGTTTGGACATAACAAATCCGAGATTCTCGCTGCACGCCGAAAGATGCCGTCCCGACGGGGCCGCGCAAAAAGAAGACGCCGGACCTGGCGGGTCCGGCGCTTGTGGTTGGCTTGGGTAGGCGATTGTTGGTTTATTTCTGGGGCGTGGCGGCCTCCTCGGGGCCGGCGGGCAGGCCGAGTTCCGCGAATCTCTCCGGCTCGACGTATTCGATGTGGCTGTCGAGGAACAGCACGTTCGTTCCCTTGCCCGCGCCCAGCAGGGCCCTGTCGTAGGCCACCACCTTTGAGAGCGGGTCTGCGCAGGTCAGTCCCGCCCCGAGATACTCCACGTCCCGAACCATCCACTGATAGTTCTCCTCGCTCTTGGCGAATTCGCGGAGTTCCGCGAGCGATTGCGGGAGCCGGTCCTCATGGTCATTGGCGTAGATCAGTACGTATTTCCCGAGGTCGCAGAGCCACCGCGCCGAGACGTAGAGCGGAAGCGCTTCGTCTTCCTCCTGCGCCTGGGCTTCGGTGGTGCCGGGCGAATCGGGCTGCACCATCTTGTAGCGGAACTGCGTCGTTTGCCCGGCGCGGTCGGCGCCGCGCATTTGCAGGATGCCGATCCCACCTTCACGCGTCTTGAAGGCAGTCACGACTTGATACCGGCCTTCCTCGAACAGGATCGGGTCGCGGGACTGGTATGGCATGTCACTCATGACGTCACGGACTCCCAGCGCGTCGATTATGGTCCAGACGCCCGGCGCGATCGCCTTGCATGCCAGCCCCACACCGGCCAGACCGCCACCGTCGTCTGTCATCCGAGCGATGGCGTCGATGCCGTTTTGCTCCAGCCAGCCCAGAAAGTCTTCCGGGGGCAAGCTCCGCACTTGTGCGGGAATGACGCTCGTGCGGCCGGTGTCGAAGTCGATCGCACAGGGCTGCGCCGCCGGTTTCTCGGGATCGATGCAGGCCAGTGTCACGACCTGCACGGGGCCATAGCCGGGCGGCGTGGGGCTTTCCACCTGCCACTGGAGCCGGGCCTTGCTCTCGTCGTAGTCGCCGATTTGAACGACCACCAGATTCCCCTCGCTGGTCAGGATGGCGGCAAATCGGCTCTCGCGAGCCGATACGCTCGTGTCGGTGCTTTCGGCGATCTTCGGGAGTATGCGATGGGCCCATGCGACCATTTCGTTCCATTTGGGCTCAAGCCAGGAGGGCGTAGCGAGCCGTAGAGACGAGTCGGGCATGATTCGCAGCGTGCCGCCGTTCTCGCCGTCCCAGGTCACGTCGAAATCCTCCGGTCGGGTCTGTCGCAGCGGGATGGCCGCCTTCGGGTCCAGGTCCAGGGCCATGTTC
>JAFGCA010000773.1 GCA_016932895.1 Sedimentisphaerales bacterium
CGACTACGAAATGGACCCGGACGTGGTCAACGACCCGGCGTACCGCGGTGTCATCATCGACGCCCTCAAGGCCATTCCCACGATGGCTCTGGCCTGCGCCCGCGAGGACCTGGATACGTTCTATTGGGGTTCCGGCGAGAGTTGCATCTCAATGGAGCTGATCCATCCGGACGAGCCCTGGAAGAACGTACAGACCGATTGCGGGGCCGAGCCGCACAGCCACAACCGCATGAAACGCTCCCTCCGTCTCAACTTCCGCGCGGAATTTGGCGACGCCCGGCTCGAATCCTCATTCCTGCGCGACGGTCCGCTCAACGGCGATTCGGCCGCCGACAGCTTCGACAAGCTCATCCTGCGCGGAGGCAACAACCGCTCGTGGGCGCGCGTGTGGAACCCCGAGCGAACGACGTACACCATGGACCAGTGGTACCGTGACACCCAGATCGTGATGTCGGGCGTCGGCTCGCACGGGACCTTTGTGCACCTGTACATCAACGGGCTGTACTGGGGGCTGTACAACGTCGTCGAACGCCCGGATGCGGCGTTTGCCGCCTCGTATCTTGGTGGGGAAGCAGAGGACTGGTACTCCGTCAGCCACGGCGGCTCCCATGGCGGGGATCCCGCTCGATGGAACTACCTCAAGGGCGCCCTCAAGAACAAGGAGATGTCCGACCCGGACAACTACGCCGAGATGGAGGACTATCTCGATATCGATGCGTTTATCGACTACGTCATGCTCTCCTGGTTCGTCGGCATGACGGACTGGCCCCAAAACAACTGGTGGGGGGGCAACCGAAACGACGTTCCGCTGCCGTTTCTGTATTTCGGCTGGGATGCCGAATGGTCCTGGAAAACGACCCGGGGCCACAACAACGGCTGGGTCCATCCGGATTTTCGCGAGAACAAGAGCGGCGGGGACACCATTGCCGCGCTCTGGCACTCGCTGCGACGCAACGGCGATTTCATGATGCGATTCGCGGACCGCGCCTACGAGCATTTGTCTCACGACGGCGCTTTGTCCGACGACATCTGCAAAGCCCGGTATCTGGTTCTAAACGATTTCATTCGCGATGCCGTAGTGGCCGAGTCGGCCCGGTGGGGCGATACCTGCGAGGGTCTCGGGCAGGCGACGCGGACGCGCAACGTGGACTGGCTGTTTGCCGAGGCCGAGATGCTCGGGCCCGGTTTCATGGATGGCAACGCGGCGCGCTTCGTCGTCTCCCTGCGCGATGAAGGGTACTACCCCGACATCGACCCACCCGTTCTCACGCCGCGCGGGGGACAGGTGTCCGCCGAGTATGCGCTGGCGCTGGCGAATCCAAACGACGCCGGTGTCATCTACTACACACTGGACGGCTCCGATCCCAGGTGCGGCGTGCCGGCAGTGAGCGAAACCACGGTTACGCTGATTGCCGAGGACGCCGACAAGAAAGCACGCGTACCAACAGGCCCCATCGACGAGGCCTGGCAAGGGGGACGAGACTTCGACGACTCCGCCTGGATACAGGTTGCCGGCGCTCCCGGCGGGATCGGTTACGAAGCCAATACCGGCTACGAAGACCTGATCAGCCTTGATCTGGAGAGGCGGATGTACCGGTACAATCCCGGCTGCTACGTCCGCATCCCGTTCGTCGCGCCGGAAGCGACCGGCAGCTTCAATCTCATGACGCTTCGCGCGCGATACGACGATGGCTTCGTCGCGTATCTCAACGGGGTCGAGATTTGCCGGGCCAATGTCAGCGGAGAGCTCACCTGGGACACGCCGGCGGGCAGCAGCCACGCGGACGGCGACGCCATCGTCTTTCAGGATTTCGACGTGTCGCAGTATCTCGACGTCCTGATCTCGGGCGAGAACGTTCTGGCTCTGCACGGGCTGAACTCGTCGATCGACAGCTCCGATTTCCTTCTCTCCGTGGAACTAATCGCCGGCGTACGAAGCGCAGCGGAAACCGGTGTGGCGCCGACGGCCCTGCTATACGACGGCCCCGTTCCGCTGGACGCCAGCGCGGTGGTCTGGACGCGCGTCCTGGGACCGCAGGGGTGGAGCGCCCTGGAGAAAGCGACATTCGCCGTGGGGCCGGTCGCCGACGATCTGCGCATCACCGAGATCATGTTTCATCCGCGCGACCCGAACGCCGAGTACATCGAACTCAAGAACCTCGGCGCCGGCACGCTGAATCTCAATCTCGTGGCCTTCACGAAAGGAGTGGGTTTTGTCTTTGGCGACGTACCGCTGGGGGCCGGGGAGCACGTGCTGGCGGTCAGGGACATGGCTGCCTTCGAAAGGCAGTATGGCGCGGGCCACAACGTCGCGGGTCAGTACCGCGGCAGTCTCGACAACGGCGGCGAGCGCCTTCGTCTCGTCGATGCCGCCGGCGCGGTGATTCACGATTTCACATACGACGACGATTGGTATCCGCCCGCCGACGGCGACGGTTTCTCGCTTGTCGTGATCGACCCGGCCGCCGACCCCAACGAGTGGGGCGACCGCCGCCTGTGGCGCGCCAGCAAGGCCATGTACGGCTCACCCGGCGCCGACGATTGACCGTACTCCGCGTTATTCTCCGTCGGTCTTGGCTGCCGGCGCCCCGCGTCAACGTCACATTTCGCGGAGTGCTCACCGCGTCGTCGGCGACCCGGAGCCGCGCGCCGTCGCCCGCGTTCATGACGAACGTCTTCGTGACATGGATGGAATAACAGGCCGGAGGTGCGGCAACATGTTGTGTCACTGCGATTATGGGCGACAGAAAAGGTTGCCGGGCAGTTGCTTGATGAGGCCTTTGAGACGCAGGGACATGACGCCGGCGTTGACCGCGCCGGGCGGAAGATTCGTTTCGGCGATGATCTGATCGACGTGCAGCGGCTCCTTCCCCAGTGATTCGTAGACCTTTTGCTCATGGCCTTTGAGTTTGGGTCTGGCAGTTTCAAACAGGGGCGTTTCGACCTTCTCCACCGCTTCGCGGCTCGCGGTGGCGGTGTGTTCTTTGAGTTGGTCCCCCACGTAGCCCAACGCCTCCATCACGTCTTCGACCGATTCGACCAGCCTGGCGCCATCCTTGAGGAGCCGGTGCGGGCCCTTGCTGAGCGGCGAATCGACCTTGCCCGGCACCGCCATGACCTCGCGGTTGCTGTCCAGCGCCGTCTTGGCGGTGATCAAGGCTCCGGAGCGCAGGCCCGCTTCGATGACGATGGTCCCGAGCGACAGTCCCGCGATGATGCGGTTGCGGGTCGGGAAATTCTCGGCCAGCGGCTCGTATTGCAGCGGCAGCTCGGAGAGGCAGGCGCCGGAGCCGCTTATCAATTCGAAAAGCTTCCTGTTCTCGGGCGGGTACGCCTGGGCCAGGCCGCAGCCCTGCACCGCCAGCGTGCGGCCCTCGGCCGCCAGCGCGCCCTGGTGGGCGGCGCTGTCGATGCCCCGGGCCAGTCCGGAAACGATGGTGATGCCCGCCGCCGCGAGCAGGTGGGCCAGGCGGCTGGCCTGCTCCTGCCCGTACAGGCTGCACCGCCGCGACCCCACGATCGCGATGCCGAGATTGTCTTCCCGCCCGAGCGTCCCCTTGACGTACAGCACCGGCGGTGGATCGTAGATCTGTTTCAGCACCGTCGGATAGCGGGCGTCTTCCATGTGGACGAGCCAGACGCCCAGCTTTTCGGCCCGCTCCAGTTCCGCCTCCGCCTCGAACCGGTCCCGCGAGGCGGCGATGCGCTCGGCCGTCTTGAAGCCGATGCCTGCCACTTTCGCCAGGCCCGCCACCGAGGCGCCCAACGCCGCATCGACCGAGCCGAACCGCTTGAGCAGCCGCACAAACGTCACCGGACCCACGCCGTCGGCGCGAATCAACCTGAGCCACTTGTCAACGTCTCTGGAATTCTCGGGAATCCGCATAACCACCTCTCACTGGTCAGCCTCAACGTTGTCGTCCAACCCTATCAAGAACCGTATGACCCGTCAAGGAAATTTCCCGGCGTCGGAGGATTTGAGTCTGTGCGAATTCAGGGCATCGCGTCTCGGGTCCACGACCCGCTCTCGATGGCGACGCCCCTTGTCATTCCCGCGCAGGCGGGAATCCAGGACGCTTCGGTCGTTTCCTGGACCCCTGCCTCCGCAGGGGTGACAAGGTCCGCGTCCTACGCCGGAATCTGCAATCGCCGGGATGTTCTCACGCACACGAGAATTTGCGCTGGCCGGGTGGCAGTGCCCTGCGAAGTTTTCGGTATCGCCGGCGCGGGAAATGGGCTACAATCCCGTCACGCCGTCGGCCGGGTGGGCCGGCTGTGCGGCGGCTGATACGAGTCGAATGGGTTTGACAATTAGGAGAAATGGCATGCGGCGTTTGGCTTTGGCTTTGGTGCTGATCGGTATGGTGGGTGTGAGTTTCTCTCTGGCGGCGGACGGGGGCGCGCAGCCCAAGCAGATCGAGGTCCTGCTGATCGCCGGTGACGATGTCGCCCCGTACCACGACTGGCGCGAGATTTCCGAGAAGACGCGCGAAGTCCTGGCGGCCTCCGACCGCTTCGA
>JAFGCA010000774.1 GCA_016932895.1 Sedimentisphaerales bacterium
CGGCGGGGCCATGACCGTGAACCACAACGGCTGCCGCTCCCCGGCGGCCACGTCGAACGGCCCGGCCGGCAGCAGCGGATCGGGCCACCAGCCTACATACTCCGTCGGGTAAGGCGGCTTGGCCGTCTCGACGTAGTCCACGCGGCGCCACTCGACGGGAATCGCCCCACCGTCGCCGGTCAATGGCTTCGCCTCAACCGTCACGCCCTTCAGCGCCTGACCGTCGGGCATCACCACAAGCTGGAACGACTCGGCCTCGTCGCGCGCGGCGTCGAGTCGCACCCGGCGCGTGAGCGGCGCATCCGTGATCGGGCCGGTGCGGCGAACCTTCTGCAACGAGCGCGCGATCGCGACGCGGAAGCCCCGTCCATCCGACGCGCCGGCTCTGAACAACTCCTCCACCGCCGCCGCACGGGCCGACGCCAGCGTGTTCGAGGCGTCGGTCAGCATCTTGCGCACGGCGGGCCAGCCGCCGTCCGGCAGCTTCGCCTCGCCTGCGCCGATGGTGCGAAGCGCGTCCAGGTCGGTCTTCGCCTTGTCGAGAAGTCTCCGCCCCACCGCCAGAACGTTCTCCGGCAGCTCCGCGCCCTGCAGCTCCTTGAGCACGGCTTGTCCGCGTTGCTCCTTCTCCTTGACCGTTTTCACGACGTCGGATCGGTAGAAGCGTTCGAGGTCCGGCTCCAGCCGCACAGCGCCGAACCTGCCCGGCGCATGGAACCCGCCGAGCGACCACGTCGCGGTCTGACCGCGGACGCGATCGTTCCATACAAGGTTGACGCCCCACGTATCCCCGACGTCGAGACCGATGCCCAGGGAATCGAGCGGGATCGCGATCTCGACCGTCCATTCCGTTTGGCCGCGCTGCACTGCCGCGCGTGCGCCGGATTCCCAGGCCGCGTCGGTGCCGTGCGAGTCCCGGATCGCGCCGCGACAATTTACGCAAAACTGAACGTAGTCGCTGCACCTCCGGCCGGGGTCGAGGAAGACCTCGATGCTGTCGTCCAGCCACGTGTCGCCGTCGTGCTGTGTGGCCTCTTCGCGCAGCTTGGCTCCGAGGGGGTGCGGACATCGGAACGCAACGTAGACATTCTGATCGTCGTAGGCCAGCCAGGCCTGCACCGGCTCGGTGATGATCCTCGATCCGGTGTGCGAGACGAACGTCGTGACGGCGGCGTCCCGGCTCCAGCAGGAATCGTCCAACGCACCGTCGACCGTGGGCGTGGCGCGTGCGGCGGTCGCGCTCGGCGCGCCGATCACGGCCAGGTCGTCGTACCAGGTCTTCCCCTTCTCGCTCGCGTAGGCGACGAAGCCGATGGTCGCGGCGTCCTGCGGCACGACGACGTCCTGGCGCACGTGCGCCCAGTCGTTCGCCGTCTTAGGCCCGTTGATTTTTGCGAAACCAAGGTGCGTGCGGTCCTTGGCATAGAAGTGGATCCCTCCATGGCCCGGCGCCGCGCCCTCGGTCTTCATGGCCATCGACACGATGAGCGTCGCGCCGCCCTCCACGGGAACGCCGTACTGGTTCCACTGCATCGGCGGCTTGCCGGGCTCATACGGCGTCACGCTCCAGATGAGTCCGCTCGCTTTCCCCGTGAGGAACATACGGGTGTCGCGGAGCTGCACGTTGCCGCCTTGATCCTCCTTCGGATATCGCGCCCACGCCGCGGGCAGTCTCTCTCCCTCCTCGAAGCCGCCGTTCTTCACAAGGTTGTACAGGTTGGCGACCTCCGGCGAGATATCGTCTGCGGCGAGGCCCACCCGAACGGAGAGGCCCAACACAAACAAGACATAGCCCACAGTCCATGTCAGGCGACCCGACACTCTCTTCAGGATCATGGCTCCGCACCTCGTCATGTCATCGTCGCGGCGGTCGCGTCGGCCTGGGAGGCAGGCGCCTCCTGGGCTCGCGCTCTGTGCCAGGAATCTTGCGCCACCTGTGTCGGCAAGTCAAGTCAAATCGCCATGCGAGTACCGCGCCTTCCCGATCGCGTGTCTCACCCCGTCAACGCACGGCCGGGATATTTCATTATTGTGAAATATCTGCGTCTCGGAGAAGGCGGCGGCGGCGAGGCCCCATTCCCTTTGTGAGAATTCCTTCTCATTGTGGCAAGAGTTTCTCTGTTTGGCAATTCGCCCTGCGCGCCGTCGCTGGACCGCACCGCTGTAACCTCATTGGCGGCAGCACGTTACCACATCACGGGTTTCCACTGTCCGGGTCGTCGCGTGGGCACAACGTTTGCTGAGCGCTAAGGTGGTGGACTATGTTCATCTGCGGCGCCCACCAGTGGACCCGGCTCTGCACGGGGGTTGTTCTCCCACATCCGCCGGGAGAGTGTTTGGCGGATTTCGGGAGCAAGGAAACGATACAGCGATACACGGATGTGGCAACCCAGCCAGAGGGGTCTCCCAACCACCCAGCGCTTGGTTGCACCTGTGAATGGAATGGTAGGTAAAGCGCGACAGTGAAGTATCCCCGATATCAGGCTTGCAGGGGCGCATTGCTGATTGGCCTCGCGGTTCTCAGTTCGCTCTTCTTCCGTGCTCCCTCGGTTCGCGCCGACCTCACCGATACGCGCACGGCTTGGTCGAACTTCGACGTAAGGCCCGTCACGCACCTGGGTTCGCAGATCAGCGACTACGAGAGTTCGTCCGACCCGACGAACGGCGGCGCGGCAGTGCAGCCCAAGGCCATCGACCTCGCCTCCGGTTCGCCCAACCCGTTTGGTCCGGGCGTACTGCCCACCAGCCAGGTCGGCTACTACGACGGAGGCACGCCCTACGATCCCAACGATCCCGCGACGATGCAGGACGACTTCATCCTGTTTCGCATGCGCGTCGACGACGACCCAAGGAAAAGCGCGGGCTTCGAGCAATACCACTGGAACGTGGTGCTCGACACGGACGGGGACGGATTCAAGGAGTTCTGGGTCGACCTCAACGGCCCGTTCAGCGCGAATGGCGCGGACGAGCTGCACATCCTGTACGACAACGCGAACAGCCAGATCATGCCCGACCGGAGCAAGAACCCGGAAATCATCATCGAGAAATACGTGGCAAGGAATGATGAGGACGCGGCCAACCTCTCTCACACCAGGGCGGTCCCCTGCAACGACGGCACCGGCAACTGGTGGATCGACATTCAGGTGCCCATCACGGCGTTCAGAGACCTGAACGGCAACCAGGTCGTCTATCCGGACATGCCGCTGATTCCCTACTACTCCACCGGCGCATCGAACCAGGACCCCCTGCAGAAGGACTGGTTCAAGGTCCTCCAGAGCGGCGCCAGCTACGACCCGGCAAACCCGATCGCGGCGGACGATCCCGTCATTCCGGACGGCTCGCCGTACATCTATTTCACCGACGACGAGATCATGCGGAAGATGGAGTACTACTGGGTCGGAGACGACCTCTACGTCTCCGTGATCCATGACGGCGCCAATACCAGCCAGACCGTCAACGAAACCCTCACCGTCACCGTCGCCAATCCCTCCACGGGGGACGAAGAGACCCTCACGCTCAGGGCCATGAGCCCCGAAGGCGGCCTCTTCTCCAACGCCGGAGGGGCGACCCAACCCACCTCCAATGCGCCGACGCAGGGATGGGTCCCCAACGTGATGACGTCCAAGACCACCGTCGACGAGACGTGGACGATCACAAAAACCGGAAGCACCTACACCGTGACGGGAAGCGTCTCCGGTGTCCAGACCAACCCACTCACCCCCGGCACCCAGTACACCTCGGACAACGGACAGGTGACCTTCACGGTCTGGGAGGCCAAGAACCCGACCAACTACGCGATCACATTCACGACATATGCCGCCGATCCGCTCACCTGCTCCAACACCGCAGGGGCGGACGACGACGGCGACCTCCAGGCCTTCGGCGGCGACAGGATCTACACCACCTACACATACAACGGCAAGGACTACACCGACTATGCCGACATCCTGGACGCAGGAGACCCATTGATCCGCTTCACATGGGCCGACGGCACGCCGACCGACCATTACGAGCTCAACCCCGTGCAGGGCGACAGCGATCCCCTCTATGTCACGGTGACACATCCCGCCGCCAATCAGAACCCCAGTGTAGTCGAGACGATCACGGTGAACCTGACGGGGAATGATGCCGAGGTCATGAGCGGGACCTACGTGTTGAGGGCGACAGGACCCAACACCGGAATCTTCCGAAACACGACCGGACTGCCCAGCGTGGTCTCCACCACCCGCACCTCCAACAACGGCGTCTGGGAGGACGTCGACGGCGCCACCGTGACGGCCACCTACACCTACAACGGCGCGCCCTACACGAGTCAGGCCGCCCTGTTCTATACGGCAGGCGGCGGCCGCGTCGAGTTCACCAACGGCGCGGGGACACTGGATGTCAACGGCTACTTCAAGAACGATCCGGTCTGGATCAAGGTGACGGACCCCAATCGCACCGGCGCCGGCTCCCTGTCCGTCACCGTTACCAGCGCGACCGGCGACTCCGAGGCGGTCACCGTCTACGAGACGTTCGCCAACTCCGGCGTCTACATGAACGTGAAGACCGATCTCGTGACAACGGCCGGCTCGGCCGTCGTCACATCGGCCTCCTCGACCTTCGTCACCGACGGCGTGCAGGCGGGGGATATTTTCGCAATTGCGACAGGACCCGACATGGGCACCTATGTCGTTCAGAGCGTCAACAGCGAGACCCAG
>JAFGCA010000775.1 GCA_016932895.1 Sedimentisphaerales bacterium
GGCCGTCTTGACCACCTGCTGCAAGTCGTTCTGCCCCGACGCACCGCCGGAATTGATCATGGGAACCCGCCCCATGTAGCAGTTGACCAACTGATACCGCGTCAGGTCGATAAGGTGATCCGAGGTCAGCTTCTCGTACACCCTCGGGTGGGTCTTGCCGAAATCGACGGCCTTGTAGCCTCCGTTGCAGGTGGGCTGCTTCTGCTTGACGATGTCGGCCTCGATGGTCACCGCCAGGTGGTTGGCCTGGCCGCTCAGATCGGCCGACGTGTTGTAGTCCACGCCGTCCTTCTTGAAGCCGTTGTTACGCAGATAGGCCCAGAGCACCGTGAACAGGCCCAGCTCGTGCGCCCGCTCGAACGCCTCGGAGATTTCCTCGATCTGGCGTCGCGACTCCTCCGAGCCGTAGTACACCGTGGCCCCGACCGCGACCGCGCCCAGATTGAACGCCTGCTCCACCGAGGCAAACAGCCTCTGATCGAACGAATTCGGGTAGCTCAGGAACTCGTTGTGATTGATCTTGACGATAAACGGAATCTTGTGGGCATACCGCCGCGCCACGGACCCCAGGACACCCAGCGTCGAGGCCACGGCGTTGCACCGGCCCTCGATGGCCAGCTTGACGATGTTCTCCGGGTCGAAGTAAATCGGGTTGGGAGCGAACGAGGCGCCCGCCGAATGCTCGATCCCCTGGTCCACCGGCAAAATCGAGAGGTAGCCGGTCCCGCCCAGCCGGCCGTGATCGAAGACCGTCTGGAGGTTCCGCAAGACCGCCGGCGGCCGGTCCGTCGCCGAGAACACCTCGTCGATGAACGCCGGGCCGGGAAGATGAAGCATCTCCTTCGGCACCGTCCGGCACTCGTGGCTCAACAACTCATCCGCATCCGCACCTAAAATCCTGACGATCTCATCGTTCATGTCGCTCTCCTTCCAAAACGCAACGTTATCAAAGCCCTGTCATACGAATTACGGGAGATTCTCGCGCGATAGGACTTTGCCATCCTGAGCCGCAGGCGAAGGACCTGGCACTAGACCGAAGAGTCCCTTCCGTGCGCAGCCCTGATCCTCCACTACGCTGCGCTTCCTTCAGGATGACAAACCGCCCAGAGAGCGATCGTAATCCGTGTCACATGTCTTGCCGATTTCTGTCACACTATACGCACCGGGCCGCCGGGTGCAAAGGGTTAAATCGGCCCAATCGGCGTCATGATGGTCGACCCGACATGAATTTATGGCAAGAGCGAGGGAATGTTCGGACAATCCCGTTGACCGGCGTGATAAATCTGGTAATTTTGAGTTCAGCAGCCCCGACGGCGGTCGTCAGGGACCTTTTCCGTCGCCGGCGCCCGCGAGGCGAGAAGATCGGCTGCATCACGAGAGAACACTGCTTTGAGTCCGGCCGTACCGCTCAGGGAGGAACGACAGGTGAAGATCAGGACGCTCATGCTGGGCTGGGAGTTTCCCCCGTTCATCAGCGGCGGCCTGGGTACAGCCTGCTACGGGCTGACCAAGGCGATGGACCGCCTGGGCATGCCGGTGATCTTCGTCCTGCCCCGGGCCGCGCCCGCCCGCTGCGCCGCCGGTTCCGGAACGCTGGCCGTCATCGGGGCCTCCGCCGAATCCTGCGAGCGGGGCTTCCGCCACATCCGCTTCCGTGCGGTCCCTTCGACCCTGACGCCCTACGGCCGCGCCGGACTGGCCGCGGGCAACGGCCGCCACCGCACCACGACCGCCCTTCTGGCCGACGGAATGTCCGCCGACGCCGACGGCAACTACGGGCCGGACATCGGCGCCGAAGTCCAGTTCTACGCCGACCGCGCCCTGAAAGTGGCCCAGGCCGAGGAATTCGACCTGATCCACGCCCACGACTGGATGACGTTTCCCGCCGCCCTGGCGCTGGCCGCCGAGACCGGCAAACCGCTGGTCGTGCAGGTCCACTCGACCGAATTCGACCGCAGCGGCCAGAACGTCAACCAGTACGTCTACGACATCGAGCGATACGCCATGGAGGCCGCCGACAAAATCATCGCGGTTAGCCGCTACACGAAGAATATCATCGTCCACCGCTACGGCATCGAACCGGAGAAGATCGCCGTCGTGTATAACGGTATAGAACTCCACGACCGCGGCCATGAGCCCCTGCCGCAGCCGAAGGCCGGCAAGCCCGACAAGGTCGTCCTCTTCCTCGGGCGAATTACGAGGCAAAAGGGACCGGAGTACTTTCTGCAGGCCGCTAAAAAGGTGTTCGAGAAGATGGAGGACGTCAAATTCGTTATGGCCGGCGACGGCGATCTGCTCTACCGTAGTATCGAGATGGCCGCCGAGCTCGGCATTGGCGACCGGGTCTTCTTCACCCGCTTCCTGCGCGGCGCCGAGGTGGACAAGGCCTACGAGATGGCGGATCTGTACGTCATGCCCTCGGTTTCCGAGCCGTTCGGCATCGCCCCGCTCGAGGCGCTCGAGCACAACGTCCCGGTGCTGGTGAGCAAGCAGAGCGGCATCGCCGAGGCCTTTCGCAACGCCCTGAAGGTGGACTTCTGGGACGTCAACGAGATGGCCAACAAAATGGTCGCGGTCCTGCGCTACGCGCCGTTGCAGAAGACCCTGCGCACCGAGGGCCGCATGGAAGCCTTCAAATTCCGCTGGGAAGACTCGGCGCTGCGAATCAACCAGATTTATCACGACCTCCTGCAAAGGACAGGAGCAACCGGCCACACGGAGGTATAGATGGCTTCAGTTTGTTTCTATTTTCAGGTTCACCAGCCCTACCGGCTGCGACACTACACGATTTTCGACGCCGACGAGCATTACTTCGACGATGACAAGAACCGCGAAATCTGCCGGAAGGTCGCGCGGAAATGCTATCTGCCCGCCAACCGCCTCATGCTGGAGCTGATCGAGCGGCACGAAGGCCGCTTCAAGGTCTCCTACAGCATCACCGGCGTGGTCCTGGAACAGCTTCGCGACTACGCCCCCGAGGTGCTGGAGAGCTTCCAGCAGCTCGCCCAGACCGGCTGCGTCGAGTTCCTCGGCGAGACCTATTACCACAGTCTCAGCGCCCTGTA
>JAFGCA010000776.1 GCA_016932895.1 Sedimentisphaerales bacterium
CAGGAGGGCATCGTCTTCGCGCTGAACTACGGCCTGGAGATCATGCGGGACATGGGCATCAAGCTCAAGACCGTCAAGGCGGGCAACGCCAACATGTTCCTGAGCCCTCTGTTCGCCGAGGCCTTCGCGACGATCAGCGGCGCCACGGTCGAACTCTACAACACCGACGGCTCCCAAGGCGCCGCCCGCGGCGCCGGCATCGGCGCCGCGCTCTATAAGAAACCCGAAGACGCCTTCATCGGCCTCGAACCCGTCCGCAAGGTAGCCCCCAACAAGAAGCTCGCCGCCGCCTACAAAGACGCCTACGCCCTGTGGGAGAGCTACTTGAAGCATCAGTTGTAGCAGGAGCCTGTCTTGGCGCAGGACCGGGAGGAGAGACAGTAAGACTCTCAAGGCCATGTTGTCGTCTGGCGCGGTTTCTGTCTGTTCTGTCCGTTCGAGCAAAGGGACTCAACAGCGACCTGGACCGGGTCCACCTCCTGCGTTTGGCATGAACATGGGCACGTGGCGCTCTGACTAGCGCAGCGCCGTGGCGGTCTACGAATTCCTGTTGTCCCACAAGCGGCAGTAGACGGCCCCCGGCTGGAAAGCACATCCAGCCAGTTTTGCGTCCACCCTGTTGACTCATCCGCCGCGTTGCGATATCGTCATGACGTCGCGACGTCGGAGACGGAGAAATCCAACACGGCAGATCGCCAGGTGCCGACGGTCGTTCCCTGGCGTCTCTGTCCCAACTGAGTGCAGAGGAGAGAGAGGATGTTCAAGCAGGCGAAGCCGCCGCGAGAGGTGCTGGAAGAGCGAGAGAAGGCCATGATCCGCGAGTACTTCGGCCACATGAAGTCGGGCGTCGTGGTCGAAGTGGGCGCCAACGAGCCCGCCACTGTGTTCAGTCAATCGTGGCACCTCGAGCAAGAACTCGGCTGGAGGGCCGTCCTGGTCGAGCCCTATCCTCAACTGGCGGAGAAGGCAAGACGACTGCGCCCGAACGCCCTGGTCTTCGAGTGTGCGTGTTGTGCGGAAGAGACGGACCAAACACTTTACGTTCCGCTGACGCAGGGCGGCGAGGTCACCAGCCATGCGGCCGTAGGCAAGAACCTGGACGGCCATCACTACCATTCGTTTCGTGCGATCAAAGTCCGTGGCCGGCCGCTGACGCACATCCTCAACGAAACGGGTGTCACCTCCATCGATCTCCTTTCGATCGACGTGGAGGGCGCGGAAATGGAAGTGCTCAACGGCTTCGATCTCCACAAGCATCGGCCGCGCCTGATTCTCCTCGAAGACAAGCATTATGCACTGAACAAGCACCGGCACCTGGTGCGGCACGGGTATCGCCTGTGCAAGAGGACCGGGTTCAACTGCTGGTACATACCGAAGAATGCCGCCGGGCCGAAGCAGGACTGGGGGGAGAAGCTGAAGATATTCAAGCGGCTGTACATCAGCATCTGGTGGAAGAAGCTCAAACGCGCGCTACGCCCCAGGTACTGAATGAGCGCGCCGGCGCCGGCGAGAGACAGCCCCATAGGAATGCCTGTCGGGAATGGGCTTGATTTCGGCCGGTGGTTCCAGTCAATTAGGCGCGTGTGGTTGTGGACAGCGCTGAAGAAGACTGGGGCGATTCGCATGACAGGCAGAGTGTATGCATCCAGCGTAGTGATTCTGTGCGGCTTCCTTCTGACCACCGCAAACGGCGCCGTGACGATTCTGAAGGCCGATCCGGACACGCCCGCCGCTCGGCCGGGCAGCGGTTTCAAGATCACCTACCGCTGGCAGGCGGCGCCCATGGACAAGGATTACACGGTGTTCGTCCACGTCGTCGATGAGACCGGCAGGATCGTACTCCAGGACGACCATGAGCCACCGATGCCAACCTCGACGTGGAGCGGCCTCGTGGCGTACACGCGCACCGTGCCGATCGAGCAGTGGCGGGTCGAGGACAAACGCACTGTTGATGTCGCACTGGCTAAAGGCCGGTACGCCATCTATGCAGGGTTGTACGACAAGCAGGGAGGGCAGAAGGCCCCACTGGGCGCCGGGCCCGGCGTGACGGAGGCGGACGAGGGACGCTACCAGATCGGCCTGCTCACGATCGACGCGCAGGCGCCGATCCCCGGTCCCGGCGCCAAGACGCTCGATCTGACGGGCTATCATGTGACTTTCAACGAGGAGTTCGACGATTTGAGCGTCACGGCGTGGGGTCCGGCCGGAGCGGGCGGGACCCGCTGGATCGCCCACACGCCCTGGTACGGAGATTTTGGCGACGCCCGGTTCAGCGATCCCAAGCCCGGCTTTCCCTTCACGGTCCAGAACGGCCTGCTGCGCATTGAGGCCCGCCAGGAGGATGGACGCTGGCGCAGCGGCCTGCTCTCGGCGGTCGATCCCAACGGCAACGGCTTCCGGCAGCAGTACGGCTACTTTGAGTGTCGAGCGAAGTTCCCCCAAGGACCTGGGACGTGGCCGGCCTTCTGGCTGATGGGTCTCAAGAGCCTCAAGCGCATGCCGGGCAACACCGGACCGAGAGTCAACCCGGAGGTGGACGTCGTCGAGCACTATGGTCACTGGCCGTACCGGTTTCACTACGCCCTGCACCAGTGGGGCCTCGACGGCGCCGAGAGCATGCACGACGAAAAGCGCTTCGTCGTCTTCGGCATGGAGGAGGATTTCCACACTTACGGCGTCATGATCGACGCCGAGCACGTCATCCTCTACTTCGACGGCGTCGAGCTGCACCGGGAGAAGACGCCGGAATGTGTCAAGACCCCCCTGTTCCCGCTGGTCAACCTTGCCCTCGGTCCAGGATGGCCCACGGACAGAACGCCAGACCCGTCGCACATGGTCGTCGACTACGTCAAAGTCTGGCAGAAAGATGCGAAATGACGTGCTTCCTTTGTACGACTACGCCACAACGCTGACGTGACCGGCGATGACCTGCCAGGTCCCGCCGCAAGAGAGGGCCCAGACGCGCGTGAAACGAAAGTCGGCCTCGGAAGCGACGCCCGCGTAGCTGCCCGCCAGGTGCACCCGCACCGAGACGACCGCCACGTCGGCCTTGAGCAGAACATGTCGCTCCGACGGCGTCAGCTCCGTCACCTTCACGAGGCCGGAGCGGTGCGCGTTGAGATCGTCCTCTTTCCCCAACACCTGCCCCAGGTGATTGGTGAAGACCAACTCAGCCGCCAGCAGTTCATCAAGCGCGCTCACATCACTACCCAGCATCGCCTGCCGAAGTCGTTCCTCCGCTTTGAAGACCTCCGTCTCAACTGCCTGGCCCATCATGTCTCCCGAACAACTGACTTGCGAATGCGGCGGGCAGATGACAGCCGTTGCGGCTGGGTGCCATCTCGACCGGACCGCCGGGCAAAAACCGCCTGTGCCACATCTCTCTACAGACTCTGCTTACTGCAAAGGCACTCTCGACTTCCACGTATCCGGATGTCTGTGAAGGTGCATCACGGCGACAACGAGGATCACGTCTTGACGGAGTTGGTAGATGATACCGTACGGAAAGCCATTCGTTCTACAGCGCCTCGCCCGCAGTGAGATCGGTGCCCATGCCTCGGGATGCTGCACAATACGCGACAGGGTGTTCCTCACCTCGGCGGCAAATCTGTATCCCAGCCCTTCGCTCTGCTCGTTGTAATAGGCGATGGCCTCGGCGAATTCCTCTTTCGCCGTATCAAGCAGTTCAACTCTCATCAGCTTGCCCGTCTGTCGATTTCTCGGAAAACCTCACTGGCAGGCGATGACCCGATCTTGCCCTGATCGTAGGCGTCGATGCGATCCTCCGCCTCTTTGCCCCAGGCGGCGTCGATGTCCTTGCGTGCGGGAAACTCGAAACTCGCCAGTATCTGTTCGACCAATTCCGCCCGATCGATCGGTGGCAACTCAAGGGCTTCACGAAGAATCCGTTGGCTCTGCGGCGTCATAAAGCAATTCCATCCGTTCCGGTTCTTTGCCTCTATGGAAAGAGTACTGTGATTACACTCGCATTTCAAGCGGATTTCCGTGGTCATCCGCCGAGTTGGGCGTCTGCACGGAAGAAGCCGCGGAGGCAGAATCTGCCCATCCTACGAAACTGGTGGGGGATTCGCACGGTGGCTGTTGGCTCCGAGACAGCCAGATGGTATACGACGGGCAGGCCAAAGCGCTGGAGCATGAGAACGTGACCGCTAAAGAGAGAATCAGAGAACTGCTGGAGACACAGCCCGACGATGCGTCGTATGACGAAATCCTGCGCGAGCTGGCGTTCGAACGCATGGTCGAGCGCGGTCTGGCGGACGTGCGGGGCGGACGCGTCGTCTCCAACGAAGAAATGGGCAGGCGAATCCAGCGATGGCAGAGCTGAGATGGACCGAAGAGGCTGCTGTCTGGCTTGAGGACATCTGCCGCTACATCGCACAAGACAATCCCCAAGCGGCATTGCGCGTGGTCACTTCCATCTACGAGAAGGCCCAGATGCTGCGCTGAGTTTCCCCGCATGGGCCATGTCCATCGCAGCGAGCCGGAAGGCGAAATCCGGATTCTCTCCTACGGCCACTATCGCATCGCCTACCTCATCCGTACCGGCAACACAATCGAGATACTCAGCGTCTTCCACACCGCCCTCGACATCGACCGCTACCTTTGAAGGGTACCGGCCACGAGGTCCTGCTTGGTGGAGTTGGCCCGCCGCGAGATGCTGAAGGCACGGTGCCGAGGCCAATCTGCGAGACAGGCTTGTTCG
>JAFGCA010000777.1 GCA_016932895.1 Sedimentisphaerales bacterium
GATCAGGCCGCGCCGGTCCGGCGGCAGGTTCAGCAGCAAAACGCTGTTGTAGCCGACCGAGCTGAAGTAAATGTCGAGAAGGTGCTCGACCGATTTGACCTTGTCGTCCTGGCTGGCGTGATAGAACCAGCCCGGGCGGATGGAGACGTCGGTCTCGGCCGGGTACCAGACCAGACGCTCGGCGTCGCCGAGGGCTTCGAGACTCCCGAGATCTTTCGCGGTCGCGTTGACGAAGCCGAACGGTGCGTTGGTACGGTTCATGACGCTCCATTCGCTCTCGCGAGCGTAGCCGCGTTCGTTGCCCACCCAGCGGATGTCGGGCCCGTTGAAGATCACGGCGTTCGGCTGAAGCTCGCGGACGATCGCATAGTAGCCGAGGAAATCGTATTCCATGTCTTTGGCGTCGCGACCCTTGGCGCCGTCCATCCAGACTTCCGTGACCTCGCCGTAGTTGGTGAGGAGCTCGCGGAGCTGGTTCTTATAAAACTTGTTGTAGCCCTCGGTGTCGCCGTAGGTCGGCTCGTGCCGGTCCCAGGGCGAGAGGTAGAGGCCGAGCTTCAGTCCCGCCTTCCGACAGGCCTCGGCCAGCTCGCCGACGATGTCGCCCTTGCCGTTCTTGTAGGGGCTGTTCTTGACGGAGTGCTCGGTGTACTTGCAGGGCCACAGACAGAAGCCGTCGTGATGCTTGGCGGTGAGGATAATCATCTTCATACCCGCGTCCTTGCAGGTCTTGACCCACTGGCGGACGTCGAGCTGCGTGGGGTTGAAGATTGCGGGGTCTTCCGTGCCGTCGCCCCATTCCCGGTCGGTGAAAGCGTTGACGGTGTAGTGGATGAACGCGATGAATTCCAGCTTCTGCCAGGCTAATTGTTGCGGGGAGGGCCTGACGTTGGCGGCCCGGGTGATCAGCTCTCTGCGCTTGTAGGCTTCGGCCGGCTCCGTGACGCCCGCGACGTCATAGACACGGACGTAATCCACGACGAAGTGATCGGGCAGATTGGCCTGGGTGATGTCCCCGCCCCACTTGCCGATTTCCTCGGTGAGCTTGGCGTATTCGGGCACCTGCGAGACGCCGCCGGCGGCGGTGCGCCAGGTCTCCTGCCCGTTGACGTAGAAGACGTACTCCTCCGGCGTCCAGAGAAGCCCGAAGGTGTGAAAGCCTTCGCTCATGCCGGGGACCATGAACCGGGTGCCGGCGGACTGGTGTTCTTTACCGTACCCGTCCCAGTGCAGGTTCTGCGTGGTGCGGTCCTCGCGCCAGGGCTTTTCCATGATGTCGATTTCCGTGCCGTCGCGTCCGCCGTCGCCGACCTTGCCGACGCCGGGGGCGAAGAGCCAGAAGGCCGGCCAGTGCCCCGGTTCCTCGGGGAACTTACAGCGGCAGACCCAGTATCCGTAGCGATGCTCGAACTTGCCGCGCGTGCGGACCGCGCCGCAGGTGTAGCGGTCGCCGTCCTTCTTGGTACGCAGGATCAGATGGCCCTTGCCGTCGACGTAGGCGTCCTCCTTGACCCAGAAGCCGTCGCGCCGTTTCCAGTCGCCGCAGATCTCCCACTTGGATTGGTCCACGGCGTCGCCTTCGAACTCGTCGCTCCAGGCGAGCTGCCAGCGCTGCCCGTCGGGCAGGGGTGGGAGAAACTCCTCGGCGCTCCAGCTCGGAGCCGCCAGGGAAGACGCGATCAGGGCACCTGCCATCACGAGGATAAAATCATGTTGATGTTGTCGAGGGCTCATGCGTTCCTGCCTCCTCTTTCTTGAATTGTCTCCAACCGGGTCGGCGCGTGGCCAGGAAGCCCGAGACGATGGTGGCTGCGACCATGACGACGAAGATGACCGCGGTGAACCAGTCTCCCCAGGCGGCCTCCGGCACGTGGGCCGTCTTGATCAGGACCGTTCCGATGGCGAACACCTGGGTGAGCATCTTGAACTTTCCCGATTTGGTGGCGGCGAAGTTCACGCCTTTGGCCTCGGCCACGTGACGCAGGACCGTGACGTATGCCTCTCGGGAAAAGAGAATCGCAAAGACCGACCAGTGAATCACGGCCAAGGTCAACGGCCCCCAGCCGAAGAGCGCGGGCAAACCGACGATCGCAAAACAGATAAACGCCCCGCAGACGAGGACCTTGTCCACGAGGGGGTCGATTATGCGTCCGAATTTGCTGGTGGCATCGAAGCGGCGGGCAACGTGGCCGTCCACCACGTCCGTGACGCCGGCGACCACGAAGAGAACGAAGGCCACGTCGAGAAAGAGCGACAGACGCTCCACCTGCGGACTGTAGAGGATCATCAACAGAAAGACGACGGTTAGAACCAGACGCCCCAGGGTCAGGATGTTCGGAAGCGACTTTATCATAGCGACAAGTGTACTGAAGCGGCGGCGGGGCTTCAATATCAAAGAGGAGTTTTGCAGAAGTTCAGATCAAACTTGCTCGACCAGCAGATCGTAGTCGCGGGTTCCGGTTACCTCGGCGGTGATGAACTGGCCCGGCGCCGCCGAGCAGCCCTTGACGACGCAGAGGCTGTCGATGTCGGGGGCCTGGCCGTAGAAGCGGGCGAGGCCCTGTCCCCGGCTGTCGAGCGAATCGACCAGGCAGGTAAGCCGCGAGCCCACCCGCCGGCGGTTCTCGGCGAACGCGATCTCCTGCTGCGTCAGCATCAACTCGTCGAGTCGCTCCTGCTTGACCTCGTCGGGCACCTGGTCCGGGAACTCGGCCGCAGGCGTGCCGGCCTCCCGGAAGAAGGGAAACGCCCCCAGCGCCTCGAAGCGGGCCCATTTCACGAAGTCGATCAGCTCGGCGAAGTCCTCGTCCGTCTCGCCGGGAAAGCCCACGATCAGTGTCGTGCGCAGGACAATATCGGACACAGCCGAGCGGAGTTTCTCGATCCGTCCGCGCAGACGGTCCTTGGTGTCGGGACGCCGCATGGCCCGCAGGACCCGGTCGCTGACGTGCTGCATCGGCAGGTCGAGATAGTGTACGATTTTCCCGCTCTGGCCGATCGTGCCGATCAGGCGGTCGGTCACGCCGGCCGGATAGGCGTACAGCAGGCGAATCCACGCAACCTCGGGGATTCGTTCGAGGTGCCCGAGCAGCGCGGCGAGTCCTTCTTCAGCTTTCACATCCTGGCCGTACCGCGTCGTATCCTGGCCGATGACGTTCAGCTCCACCGCCCCGGACGACGCCAGCTCGTACGCTTCGCTCAAAACCAACTCCGCCGGCTTGCTGCGAAACGGTCCCCGGATCAAGGGGATGGTGCAGAACGAACATCGGTGGTCGCATCCTTCGCTGATACGAAGATAGGCCGAGTGGGCCGGACCGATGCGCAAGCGCGTCCGGTCGTCCGCAATCGTGGCCGCCGGGGGGCTCACATGGACAACCGGGGCGTCGGACGCCAGTGTCTCGCGAATCACGTCGGCGATGGCGTCCCGCTGCTCCAGCCCCAGAACGGCATCCACGCCCGCGGCTTCGTCGAGGATCTCCCGGCCTACATGCTGCGACATACAGCCGGCGACGATCACTTTGTGGACGTGCCCCATCTTTTTGTTCGCCAGGGCCTGCCGAATGGCCTCGAACGACTCCGCCCGCGCCGGCTCGATGAACCCGCAGGTGTTGACGACCACCACGTCGGCCTGCGCCGGATCGGCGGCGATAAGAAAGCCCGCCTGGGCAATTTGGGCGAGCATGCGCTCGCTGTCCACTACGTTCTTCGGACAACCCAGCGCCACGAAGCCAACGGTCACCTCTTTCCGTGTTTTTCTTTTCATAGGCGCACAAGGTAGCAAGAAAGTGGCATTTGTCTAATCTTTTCGCGTCAACCGGGTGAAAAGGCGCATTTTGGCTAATCCGGTGAAATTCGGCTTGACGATAAAATAGGGTGCAATAGAATATTCCAGAGAGCCGTCTACCTGCGCGGACCAGGGGATTTCAGGTTAGAACAAGAAGCAAATGCACCTCGTAGGTAGGGGTTCAGGGTAGTAGTACACCTATGGAGAATGATCGTTACATGACCAGCCGCATCAAGGCGCTGTCTCTCGCTTTGGTTGCCATCGGGCTGCTCGGCCTTGCCGGCTGTCACGATTGGCCCGATGAACGTGCCACCGCTATCGAAGCGCAGAACATCCTGCGTGACCTGAGCCGGATCGACACCGTCTCCGATCCGAATATCGCCATCCCGGCCATCTACGGTGCCCCTCCGCAGAGATTCAAGCAGATCGTCGGGGGCGCCGAGGAGTGGAAGCTGGTGTATTTCTGCCGGTACCACACGGCCGACAAGATGAAGAAGATCCTCCAGGAGCAATTCTCCAGCACGATCTTCGACGCCAAGGGCAAATCCAAGACGGTGCCGAACTTCGGAGTCACCTCCAGTCCGGACACCAACCAGTTGATCGTTCGGTGTCTCACGGAAGCCGATGTCGACGCCGTTTATGAAATCATCGAGGCCGCGGACGTTCCGCCGATCCAGGTCAAAATCGAATGCATGGTCTCTGAAATCTACGCCGACCTGACCGTGGACCGGGAGACAACGCTTCTGATCCAGAATCTCTTCGGCGAGGCCGTTACGCTGGGTGGCAAGGTTGACGACAGCGGCAACTTGTTGCCGGCCTTCCCGGGCGCCTCCCTGCGGGACCCGGCCCGGGAAAAATTCGGGCTGAAGATCGGCGTGGCCACCGGAGAGGAGGGACATCGATTCGATGCCCTGGTGGACATCCTGGTGTCGCGCGGGTATCTCAAGATCCTGATGAACCCCACGCTGGAAGTGGTGAACGGACAGACGGCGAAGATTCAATCCAGCCAGCACCAGCCTTTGCAGCAGATTTCGATTACGGGCGGCTTCGGGAGCACGACGTATATCGAGTCGCGCACCGAGTATTACGACGTCGTCGACTCGCTTGAGATCACGCCGCACGTGTATGCGGACGGGTATATCGGCCTGGAAACAGAGGCCCAGATCGCCGCCTACCTGACCCCCGAAGGAATCAAGCAGGTCCCGATCGTCACCGAGCGCACGATCACCAACAAGGACAACCGAATTCGACATGGCGAGAGTCTCGTGATCGGCGGTATCCGCAAGTCGGAAAAACGCGATGTCATCCGGGGCGTGCCGATTCTGAAAGACATTCCCGGTCTGAACCTGCTCTTCTCCGGCAGAGATTTCGAGGAACGGGCCACCGAGATTATCTTCATCATTACCCCGACCATCTCCACGGGCGGCAAGCCCAACGAGGATATCATCGAGATGATGCGCGAGAAGCATTCCTCGCCCATGACCCAGGGGCTGCACGAGGCGGTGATGGACCCGTTGGGCCTTCGGGCACGCGACGAGGAACGACAGCGCAAGCTTGATGAGGCTCGCGAGGGCCGCCAGCAGGCCGAAGCAGAGAAAACGATGATCGAATCCGAGGCAAGAGAAACCAGCGAACAGGTGGAAACCCTCCAGACGGAGTTGGAGAAGACCAAGGCCCAGTCTGAAGAAGTCCAGAAGGAAACGGAGGAGTTACCCCCGGACCAACCGGCGGAGAAGAAAACCAGCCTTCCCAAGCAGGAATAGGTTCTGTAGGAACCGAACGAGCCAGGGAGCGAGTCGCCCGAGAAACGGGCTGCACCCGTTGCGTGGCACGCTCGATCGTCCCAGG
Source organism: Sedimentisphaerales bacterium (assembly GCA_016932895.1). Next base: position 5,633 of record JAFGCA010000777.1, read on the forward strand.
ATAATAACGCTTCGGGCCACGGAGGCAGACCCGAGCTGATGCCGAGAACCATGGGAACACCCGGGCCGTCTCGCGCCCGGCCAGGTACTGCGTTTTGCAGGTAGTGCGAGTATGAGATTGCCGCGCTCGGCAAGCCTCGCTGGCAGTGACGTGTCGCGCCTTGTGAAATGCCGCACGAGAGCCGGGGCCCGCGGTCTTGTCCGTGATTCCCGTTGCAGGTACGCGCTAACCCGTTTGGAGGCACCGTACATGGACAACCTGGGCAACAGCAACAATCCACCCATCGACGACATCGACAAACCGATCCCCTTTGATGACGGCTCGGCCAAGCCGATCCCGGCGGAAGCCAAACCCGCCAGCGGTTCCGCGGGTGTTTCGCGGGCGCCGCTGAATCTGGGTGGCGGGGGCGGCTCCGCTCCGGCTCCGGCGGCTAAACCGGCAGCAAGGCCGGCGCCGAAACCCGCACCGAGACCGGCGCCCCGGGCCGCGTCGCCTCAGCCTGTCGCACGGCAACCCGTCGGGGCACCGGCCTTGGGATCCGGCGCGCGGATTACGAACTGCAAGGTGTTTTTCGCCAAGCTGCACGGCGGTGCCCTGGATTTCTTGAGCAACCAGATTTCGACCTGGCTCAAGGAGAACCCGAGTATCCAAATCAAGCACACAAACGTGGCGGTCGGCGACGTACAATCCAAGAAGACCGAGCCCAATATTCTCATTACCGTTTGGTACTGACACCAGGTTTTGAGGAACCCGTCGTTCGACGGGGCACGAACACGCAGTGGCATCCGGAGGAGTCGAGCCAGGGAATTCTGCGGGCGTGATGGGCGGATGAACCGGTCCGGTGCGCCCGAGTGCTTGCGGTGCGCCGCCGGTGCCGATGAGCGCATCGCACCCGGGCAGGGCGGTGTGGTGTCTTCTTCGCCGTTTCGTGTTGCGGCTGGGATGACGCGGGTGCTACTGCTTTAGCGGCTTTTATCGGACGAGGCGGCGTCGGCGCCACCGGCGAGAGCACACGCAGGGCAAGCGGGTCTTCGCCGCGATGCCGGCGCCTGCCAATGGGCACCCGCAGGATCGGCGCGCCGATCCATCACGCCCATAGCCCCGCTTAATGCGCGTGTGCGGCAATATAAGCGACTCCCGGCGAAAATCTCGCGATAAAAGTGCTTGACACAAATTGTGATTTTCCTTAAAGTTGTGCAATTTGGCCGTTTGCATAGTGCAGAACGAATAGATCAGGCGTGATTTGGAGGCTTTTGTGGCTAAACAGTTAGCACGGGAACTCATTAACGCGGGTGTGCATTTCGGACACGGCGCGAGTCGGTGGAATCCGAAAATGGCTCCGTTTATCTTCGCGAAGCGGGGTAACATACACATCATCAACGTCAAGAAGACCCTTGAGGGCATCCTGATCGCCAAGAAGCTTCTGGCCGAGGTGGTCTCTTCGGGCGGCGACGTCGTGTTCGTCGGCACCAAGCGGCAGGCGCAGAAGGCCGTCGAGGCGGCCGCCGAGCGGTGCGGTATGCACTACGTCTCGGAGCGGTGGCTCGGTGGTATGCTGACCAATTTCAGGACCATCCGCTCTCGCCTCCAGCGTCTGGAGCAGCTCGAAAGCATGGAGCAGGACGGGACCCTGGACGCCGAAAGCAAGAAGCAGGCCTCCCGACTCAAGCGCGAGATGCGTAAGATTCGCACCAACCTGGGCGGCGTGCGAAAGATGGGCCGCATTCCGGGCGTCGTCGTGGCGGTGGACGCCAAGAAGGAATACCTGGCCCTGCGTGAGGCCGCCAAGCTGGAGCTGCCGACGATTGGGATTCTGGACACCGATTCGGATCCCGACACGGTGGACGTGGCGATTCCGGCCAACGACGATTCGATTCGGGCGGTGGAACTCATCCTCAATGAGCTTGCCGATGCTGTGGCAATTGGCAAGACGATGGTTTCTGTGCGTCAGCAGGAGGCGGGACCCAAGCCGAGACGGGTGCGTCCCCGCCGGCACGCACTGGCCCGCGCCGACGGCGCAACGCCCCCGGGTGGACCGGCGTCGAGCGATGCACCTGCCCCGCCTGCCGAGTCGGCCCCGCCGGCTGAATCGTCCCCGCCGGTGCAGCCAAGCCAACCGGCCCAGGCAGCCGAGTCGTCCCCGCCGGCCGCGCCGGCCGCGCCGGCCGAGGAGCCGGCGGCACCGTCTCCGCAAGAGAACGCCGCCCAACCGGAACCCGGCCCGGCGTCCTCCGGTACGTAACGTGGGGGCCCCCCACCGGCACAGACGGCAGGAAAATATCCAATGTGATGAGTGCAAGGCCACAGAGAGACAACGCGGCAGATGTCCCTGGCCGGCTTCGGCCGTGCGGGGGCGGGCCGTCGGATTTCGACTCAGGGAGCCTTGCTCGTAGACTTTCTATTCAAAACGAAACAGAATATTCAGCAAGACGGGAGTTGGCGCAATGGCGGAAATTTCAGCCTCGACAGTGATGAAATTGCGGAAGATGTCAGGGCAGGGCATGATGGACTGCAAGAAGGCGTTGCAGGAGGCTGACGGTGACGTTGACCAGGCGATGGAGCTCCTTCGCAAGAAGGGATTGGCCACGCTGGCCAAACGTGCGGCGCGGGACACCTCGGAGGGCACCGTAGTGTACTGGCGGAGCGCCGACGGCAAGTCGGCGGCCCTGGCCACCGTATGCTGCGAAACCGATTTCGTCGCCAAGAGCGATGACTTCCGCGCGCTGGCGGAGATGATTTCCGGGTATATCGCCGCCTGCGAGGCCGACGAAGGAGCCGATGGCATCCTGCAGACGGTCGTGGACGGCAAGAGCTTCCAGGAAGTCCTCACCGAGACGGTCAGCAAGACGGGCGAGAAAACCGAGGTGGGCGACTACACGCGCTACAAGCTCGATGGCGCCGGGCTGTTCGGCATCTACGTTCACTTCAACGGCAAGGTGGGCAGCCTTCTCCAGATCGACGCCAGCGACGAGCAGGTCGCCGGCGCCGAAGCGCTGCAGCAGGCCGCTTCGGATATCGCCATGCACATTACCGCCAGCAAGCCGCTGGCCCTCGACACCGACGGCATCGACCCGCAGACCGTCGAGCAGGAAAAGGCGATTTATGCCGAGCAGGTGCAGAACAAGCCCCCGGAGATCGTCGAGAAAATCGTTGAGGGCAAGATGAAGAAGTTCTACGCCGAAAATTGTCTGCTGCACCAGCCCTTCGTCAAGGATGACAGCAAAACCGTGGAGCAGGTTCTTGCCGATGCCGCCAAACAGGCCGGCGGCCAGGCCACGATCAAACGCTTCGTCAGGCTCGATGTGGGATAACGCAACAACGCAAGGCAGTGCGACGGAGCCCGGCTCGAGCCAGGGAAAGGTGGGTGTCGGATCGATGGGAGAATGTAAGTACGCTCGTGTACTGCTCAAGCTCTCGGGGGAGAGCTTTTGTCAGCAGGGCCAATTCGGTATCGATGGCTTGGCGCTGGAATCCCTGGCCGAGCGCATCGGGGAAATCTGTCGGCTCGGGCCCCAGGTGGCCATCGTCGTCGGGGCCGGTAATTTCATCCGCGGCGCGACGTTTTCCCAGACCAGCCACATCCCGCGCAACACCGCCGACTACATGGGTATGCTGGCGACCATCATCAACGCCTGCGCCCTGCAGGAGACCCTGGAGAAGCTGGGCCAGCCGACGCGCGTGATGAGCGCGATCGAAGTGGCCGCCATGTGCGAGCCCTTTCTGCGACGCCGGGCCCTGCGACACTTCGAGCAGGGACGCGTCGTCATCCTGGCCGGCGGGACGGGAAACCCCTTCTTCACCACCGACACCTGCGCCGCTCTGCGGGCCTCCGAGCTCGATGCCGAGCTGCTTGTCAAGGCCACGAAGGTCGACGGCGTCTACAGCGACGACCCGGAAGAGAATCCGCAGGCCGAGCTGCTGACGAAGCTGTCCTACGATGACGTCCTGCAGCGGGGTCTGCGCATCATGGATCATGCGGCCATCAGTCTGTGCCGGGACAACCAGATCCCGATTACTGTGTTGAATATCTTCAAAAAAGGGAATATCACAAAGGCCATCTGCGGTGAGCAGGTGGGCACGTTGATCGGCGCCTCGTAGGCAGGCGATCGCGAACGTATACGCTTTTGAAAGAGGGAACCGATGCCGACGCAGGGAGTGATTTCGGAGTGCAAGTCCAAGATGCAGAAGGCTGTGGAGGTCCTCCAGGACGACCTCAAGGCGTTTCGCGGGGGCCGGGCCACGCCCGGGCTCGTGGAGCATCTGAAGGTGGAATACTACGGCAGCCCCACGCCCCTGAAGTCGCTGGCGACCATCTCGGCGCCGGACGTGGACATGCTCGTGATCAAGCCCTTCGATCCGGCCGCGGTCAAGGACGTCGAGAAGGCCATCAAAAGCAGCGACCTGAGCATCGCCCCGCAGGTGGAAGGCAAGTTCATCCGGCTCAATATTCCGCCGCTGAGCGAAGAGCGCCGCAGGCAGCTCGTTCAGCAGGCCAAACAGGCCGGTGAGCAGACCAAGATCAGCGTCCGCAACGTGCGTCGCGACGCCAATAAGCAACTGGATAAACAAGAAAAAGACTCCCAGATTACCGAAGACGACCTCAAGCAGGGCAAGAGCGAGATCGACGATATCACCAAGGAATACACCGAGAAGATCGACCAGATCGTCAAGCACAAGGCCGACGAAATCATGGACGACTGATTCACTCTGCCGCGCCGCCGGCCGGTCCCGCCGTCGTCAGGTCCCCAGCCACCGCGATCACCACCATCGCCAGCAGCAGCCCGATCCCCAATCCCACGAAGCCGTACCAGAGGTACTTCTGTTTGCCCCGCCGCACGGGCGGCCATACAGATTCGGAGAAGTCCTTGGGCGTTCGTCATCCTGAGCCGCAGGCGCAGGATCTGGGCCGGGAACGAAGCGATCTCCAGTCCGCAGGCCAGATCCTGTACTTCGCTGCGCTCCGTTCAGGATGACACGCCGCGCAAGAGTTCATCAGAATCCGTATTAGAAGACCGCCTCGATCATCTCGCGGGTGACGACGACCTTGCCCTCGTCGCAGACCTCGCAGCGCCGGACGATCCGCGCCGGGATCTGTCGGCCCGTGTCGATCGGGTTGCCGTGGATGATCACGTCCGGCCCGATCACGTCCTCCAAATCGATCTCGTTTTCGTGCTGTCCCGCGCCCGTACACGCCACTTTGATGATCTTGGCCATCGATTGGCTCCTTATCCCGTCGCGCGTCCTGTCCGGTCGCCGGCGCGGACCAACGCCGCCCAGTACCGCACTGTAACGCACAACACACCAAGCATAGCACCCCGCCGCCGGCCTGCAACACAAAACTCCCCGGTCCCGCACGCCGACGGCTCGCCAGGCCAAATTGGCTTTGTTTTCCATCGCTACCCCGCTTCCCGGCCCAAAAACGCGGAGATTGGGTTTGTTTGGCGCGCCCGGGCCTGTTTCGAGCATTCGGATTTCGTATTTCTTTAGGATTTCGAGCTTGGGATTTCGGATTTCCCGGTGCCCGGGCCCCGGGCAAATTGGGTTCGTTTGACACGCCCGGTCCCGCCGGGTCTGGCGCGACTGCCAGAAGCAGGGCCGAGCCCGCCTCGCGAAATTGGGTTCGTTTGACACAACCGGGTCCTGCGGGTCTGCCGCCCTCGCCCAAAGCCCGCCCGAGCCTGCCAAGGCAAATTGGCTTTGTTTTCACGGGGCCGTACCGCCTCGTTTTTCGGGTAACTCCTTCTTCTGAAAGCACTTGGAGTGTGCCGGCCTCCTTCAAATTGGGTTCGTTTGGCGCGACCGGGCCCTCCCGGGCTGCCGCCAATACGAGAATCCCCGCGGCACCTGGCAAGGCAAATTGGCTTTGTTTGACACAGTGGGGTCTTCCTGGTCCGCCGGCCTCGCGGGAAGCGCGGCGGACCAATTGGGTTCGTTTGACACTTTTCGTCCCTCGGCCCTCGGCGACCGCCCGCCGCATTGCTTTCGGATTTCCCGGTCTCGAAACGCCCACGGCGGTCGCAGGCCGGGAGCAATTGGGTTCGTTTGGCGCGTCGGCCCTCTGGCTGGGGCTCGCCTTCCAGGCCGAAACAGGCTGTAGGCCGCAGCCCGAAGACGCGAGCAGTTCCGCCCGCTGGCAGGGCGACCCGCCGCGCCGCCCGCTGATTGTCGCTGATGGACTGTTGATCGTTGATTCTCGCATGATGATCGTCGATTGTGTTATATCGATAAGATACAGGTGAACAACTTCGCCGTCAAGCAAAATCTCCACCCCGGCCAGGATTCCGCCGGACGCGCATGCGCCTTGTCATCCTGAACGTAGCGACGGGTGGCAGCGTCAAGCGCAGCTTGGCGATGGTTCAGTGGGCAGGGAAGCTGTCACAATCCACTGCGCCGGGTGGCAGCGTCAAGCGCAGCTTGGCGATGGCTCAGTGCGTTGGAAAGCTGTCGCAATCCAATGCGAGAGGACCCACCCTGACCCCTTTCCAGTCCGCCGCACTGGAATACTGCCACTGGTCTGCCGTCTCGACCAGACCCTTTCGCACGGGATTGCCGTGAATGTAGCGCACCGCCGCGACGAGCGTGGCGACGTTGGTAATGTTTCTGTCGTAACCCCCGCCCTTCTGCCAGAAGCGATAGGGCTGGCCCTTCTGGCCGGTGGCCAGCAGCGCCAGGCCGGAGGGGCACTGCGTTCGCAGGTACTCGATGGCGCGACGAGCCACGGGCTGTTTGACCGACAGCAGAATCCCTGAGATCGAATAGTCCTCGCGCCTCGGGCAGATCAGCAGATGCACGTGATTTGGCATAAACACATACGCCCAGAGATCGAAGTCATGCCTCTTGCGGGCCCGGCTGATGGAATCGACGAGGTAGCGACAAGTCCGTTCCTTCGAGAGAAACGCCCGGTTCTGATAGCAGCTAAAGGTCAACTCATGCGCGTGGCCCGCCATGTCCCAGCGTACGCATTGCTTCGTATATCTCCCGTCCTTCAACATGGTGTCACGAGCTGCACTCTAACTCAGTTGCCAAGCTACCGTCCCACGCGAGAAAACCATCGCCAAGCTGCGCTTGACGCTGCCACCCAAGAGTGCCTTGTTTGCAGTTGCTGCAAGCTCACGATCGGACGTTTTTTGGCGTTGCGTGTTGTTTCGGGAGGTTGTGTGTGCTCCGAACGCCGCTTTTGGGAACACGCAACATCTACATCGGAGGCACATGGGATAACAGCTTGGGTCGTTTGGCTTTCTTTACTCTCCCTTCCAATACCTGAACGGCAATTGTTGGAATCTCAATGAAAGCAATTCCAATGAACAAGAGGGCCGCCATCCAACGAAAGACATCCCGTGAACGGATGTGGTCAAGAGCCATGCGTAACATATCAGACGTCACGCCATGTTCTGTCCCATCTGTAAGTATCGCCATTGCCGCGAAACCCGTGGATTGCCCAAACTGGCTGATGCTGCCCCACTTGTCCAGGCGTTCAACTCGAATAACGCCAAAATCGACTGCGCTGTTTGTCCCCCTGAGGCGTCCCATGACGATGTCGCTAAGTTGCCGGAAGCCTTCATCTTTGGGTTGAAGAGATCCCTTGGTTTCGAGCTTACTTAGTCCCTTGAGCCCCAATCCATATCTGGGACTCACCTTGTTCAGGACGCGTGGAACCTGATCTGCATGAGATATATATGGAACCCGACGAGTCCAATCAACAAGCCAAAGATCTTGAGCGAGAGTTCGAGCTTTTTAGACCTTCTTAGCCACCGAGAGTGCATATCGCCAGACCTCCAAGTTGATCGCCAGGATGAGGCCATCTGCGCCGTGCGCTTGCCGATGCGCGCCTGCCTCTGGGGCGACATCTTCTCCACGAGATTCTTGAACGATTTCGCCATTACAGCAGACCATCCTTTCGCAGCTTACCCAGATGCTCGTTGTAGAGCCGTCGGGCCTGCGTTACTACTGTATTCTTGGGGGAATAGTTGGAATGGGCAAGGAAAAACAGTGGAATTGGTTGTTTGGCGCGGCCGATATCAACGGTAGCAGGGATGCTTCGATTGCAGCGTTTTTTTCTGTCAAGGGGTTGGATTATGGTCAGGTTCAATTTTGGCGGTCGGCGTGGGGGCGTGGCCAAGCCGGCGGGGGTTGTGGGTAAGGTGGGGCTGACGCTGTTCTTTTTCGTGTTCTTCGCGATGGGCTCGCTGTTCGAGGTGTTCATGGTGCGAGAGTTCGCCAGGGCGGTCGGCCAGCGGTCGTGGAAGAAGGTTCCGTGTCAGATCGTCAGCAGCGAGGTTCAGGAGCGCAGCGACCGCGAGAAGCCGTTTGCGCTGGTCGTCAGCTACGAGTACGAGTACGGCGGGCAGACGTACACGGGCACGGCCTACAAACGCAACTACACAGCGTCCGAAAAATACACGCAGGCCCAGAACCTGGCCCAGAAATACCCCGCGCGTCTACGCACGACGTGCTACGTCGATGCAAAGCAGCCGGACCGGGCGGTCCTGCAGCGCGACAGCATGGCCATGGGCCTGATGGTGCTGTTCCCGCTGATCTTCGTCCTGATCGGTGCCGGCGGGATGTACTTCGTCTGGCGCAAGCAGCCGCCCCCGGAGGCCAAGCCCATCGCCACCGTTGCTGTTCGCACGAAGGGCAGGAGCAAGTACGCGATGGTCGCGTTCTTCGGGCTCTTCGCCATCGTCGGCGGCGTCATGCTCTACTTCCTGGGCATCAAGCCCATCGCCCGGACTATCGACGCCGAGTCGTGGTCGCAGACGCCCTGCAAGGTCCTCCGCGCCGAGGTCCGCAGCCACGACAGCGACGACGGCACCACCTACAGCGTGTACATCATGTACCAATACGAGTTCGCAGGGCGGACCTACAAGTGTGACCGCTACGATTTTATCGGCGGTTCCTCCAGCGGGTACCGGGGTAAGGCCCGCGTCGTGGCACTGTACGAATCGGCGGCCCATCCCGTCTGCTACGTGAATCCGGACAACCCGAGTGACGCGGTGCTCAAACGCGGGTTCCACGCCAAGCTGCTGCTGGCGTTGTTTCCGCTGCCGTTCCTTCTCGTCGGCGTCGGGGGCATCGTCTACACGATCCGCAGCAAGAAGGACGGTCCTATTGCGCCCGGGCGGTCGTGGATGCCGCGGCGCGCAGCGAGGGCGCCGGCGGATCTGTCGGTTCTGCGCGCCACAGACGGCGGGCCGGTGGTGCTTGAGCCGAAGTATTCCGGCGCGGTCAAGCTGGTCGGCGCCATCGTGATCGCCGGCTTCTGGAACGGGATCGTCTCCATCTTCCTCTTCGACGTCGTCGGCAGCTTTCGCCAGGGCCACCCGAGCTGGTTCCAGGCGTTGTTCATGCTGCCTTTCGTGGCGGTCGGCCTCGGATTGCTGGCGCTGGTGATCTATCAGTTGCTGGCGCTGTTCAATCCGCGTCCGACGCTGGAGCTGAGCTCGGCGACGATCCCGTTAGGCGGTGCGGCCGAGTTGAAATGGCGCTGCACCGGGCGGACCAACCGCATCGGCCAGTTCTCCGTGACGCTGCGCGGCATCGAGGAAGCGCGGTACCGCCGGGGCACCAGCACCTACACGGACAAGAGCACGTTCTATGAAATGGAGCTGTACAAGACCTCCCGCGCCGACGAGATCGCGTCGGGACAGGTCGGCTTCGTTCTGCCCCAGGAGACGATGCACTCGTTCGAGGCCGCCGACAACAAGATCATCTGGAACCTGGACGTTCACGGTGACATCAAAAGCTGGCCGGACGTGAAGGAATCGTTTACGATCACCGTGACGCCGGCCGTGGCGTAGAGGAGAGCCGTTATGGATACGCTCAGCATCGCCTTGCACGAAGACAAGACCGCATTCGCGCCCCGCCAGACGGTTCAGGGGACGATCCAGTGGAGCCTGCAGACCAACCCGAAGCATCTGGAGTTTTCGTTGTTCTGGTACACCTCGGGCAAGGGGACGCGCGACGTGGGCGTGGTCGAGACGGCGCGGTTCGACAATCCGGGCGCGTGTGGCTCGAAGGACTTTGCCTTTCCGCTGCCGGAGGGCCCGTACAGTTTTTCGGGCAAGCTGATCTCGCTGATCTGGGCCCTCGAGGTGACCTGCACGCCGGGCTCCGAGACCGCCCGCCGGGAGATCACGCTCTCGCCGACGGGCCGGGAGATCGTCCTGGGCGAGGTCTCCGCGCGAGGCGGCTCGCCGTGGAGTAAGAAGGGATCGGAACGCAATCCCCTGGAACGGATTCTGGACTCGCATCGATGAAGGCGCGTGACAACCCGTTCACCGTCGAGCGCCTGCACGCGATTCGGTATCGCACGGCGGAGACGACGTTCGAGGAGATTCTGAGCCGTCTGGACGAGATGAACTACCGGGCCGCCATCGTGGGACCTGAAGGTTCGGGCAAGACCACGCTGCTGGGAAACCTGCAGGACGCGCTGGCGCAGCAGGGTTTCAAGACCTGGATGTTCTTCGTGAATGACACGGCGCCTCTGGATGGCCCGGGGTGCCGGAAGCTCCTTACGGACGTGGCCCCGGACGAGATCGTCCTGCTGGACGGGGCCGACGCGGTGGGCCGCTCCTCGTGGTCGCTGTTCCGACACCGCACCGCCAACCACGCCGCCGGGCTCATCATCACCTCGCATCGCCCGGGCCTGCTGCCGACGCTGGTCAAGTGCGCCACCACGCCCGCCTTGCTTGCTGAGATCGTCAACGAACTGAAACCCCCCGGCCGGACCCTTGCTCCCAGCTTCCTCGACGATCTCTACAATCGCCACGCCGGCAACCTGCGCGACTGCCTCCGCGAACTTTACGATCTGTACGCTCGGTTCTGATTGAGCCCCAGGGGCACGATCCGGCCTGCCTTCCATTGCCCGTTCGTAGGACGTCCCGCGCTAAGGCAGGTGCTCCAGGTCCGCCAGGTCCTGATGCCGGCCGCTGGCCTTCTTGTTGAGCTTCAAATGTCTCAGGCTAATGAGATTGACCGGAACGCCATCCAGGGAGTCCTCTACTCGTTCCGCGTAGCATTCGGCAAAACTGACGCCGGAGATCGTTGTCGCGATCTCGATCCTCACAGGCGGCACACCCAGACGGATGATCTGCCACTCGCGCAGAAACAATTCGGGTGACAGGTCGGGAAGATCGAAGCCGAATTCCTTCAGGGTGGTGACCACCCGATTGGCATTGGTCGGATGTATCGCGATCCAGATGTCCATATCGGCTGTTGCACGCGGATATCCGTGGTAGTTGACCGCGTAGCCGCCGATGAGGAGGTACTCAACCTCGTGAGCGTTGAGTGACCTCAAGAACTCTTTGAAGTCGGGTGGTAGCTGGATCGTAGCCATAGACAATCTGACGCATCAGTTCCGCTGCTCCAAGACGCTCCTGCGGTGTCCGGGAAAGCCAGTACGCTTTCTCGTCCGACGGCTCAAGGATGGAGGCCGTAGAGAACGCCTTTCTGTCGATCTTCACAGAATCAAGTCTACCCATGGCCCCACTCTATCAGGAACGATGACTTCTGTAAACACCGCGAATCACGGATACATGGGCTCCTTCCAATGTCTGATCGCCCCTAACGGCCGAATCAAGCGAGGGCCAGTCGCGTCAAGCGTCAAGAGTTGACCCTTGCGCGCAGTCGCACGCAAAGGCGTGAGGCCACTGATCGGTTGAAGGGGCTTGACAGCGCCGCAGGCCCGTCCTATTATGGCGTCGCGGAGGCGCTTTGATAGGACTCATAAGCTATGGCAAGTAAAGGATTTACGCATCTTCATCTGCACAGCCAGTATTCGCTGCTGGATGGGGCGGTCAAGTTCGGCTCGCTTTTTTCCCGGTGCAAGAAGCTGGGCATGGACAGCGTGGCGCTGACGGACCACGGCAACATGTTCGGCGCGATCGAATTTTACCAGAAGGCGCGGGCCGCCGAGGTCAAGCCGATCATCGGGATCGAGGCGTACATCGCGCCCGCGTCGCGCTTCGACACCAAGCGTGTCCTGTGGGGTGATCCGAGCCAGAAGTCCGACGACGTCTCCGGCAGCGGGTCCTACACCCACATGACGATGGTCGCCGAGAACGCCACCGGGCTGCGCAACCTGTTCAAGCTGTCGTCGCTGGCCTCGTTCGAAGGTCAGCTCGGCAAGTGGGCGCGGATGGATGCCGAGATCATCGCCGAACACTCCGAGGGCATCATCGCCACCACCGGGTGCCCGTCGGGCGAGGTGCAGACC
>JAFGCA010000778.1 GCA_016932895.1 Sedimentisphaerales bacterium
ACGTCGACGATGACGCTGCCCGGTTTCATCCTCCTCAGCAGGGCGCGGTCGATCAGATGAGGCGCCCGAGCGCCCGGGATCAAAACCGCACCGATGACCAGATCAGCACCGACGGCGTAGTCCTCCACCGTGTGCGGATCGGAGTAGATGGTCGTGACGTTGGCGGGCATGACCTCGTCGAGGTACCGCATCCGATCGATGTTGATATCCATGATTGTGACGTTGGCCGCGAGGCCGGCGGCCATGCGGGCGGCGTTGGTTCCCACCACGCCACCGCCCAGGATCACCACGTTGGCCGGCGCGACACCGGGGACGCCTCCCAGCAGGATGCCCTGACCCATCATGGGGCGTTCGAGATACTTGGCGCCTTCCTGGATAGACATGCGGCCGGCGATCTCGCTCATCGGCGTCAGTAAAGGCAGGTGACCACTGGAATCGGTCAGCGTCTCGTAGGCCACCGCGGTAATGCCGGCGGCGAGGCAGCCGGCGGTCAGCTCGCGGGAAGCGGCGAAATGGAAATAACAGAACAATACCTGTCCTTCGCGCAGCCGGCTGATCTCCTGCGGCTGGGGTTCTTTGACCTTGACGATCATGTCGGCGCGGGCGAATATCTCCTCGGGCGTTTCGACGATCTCGGCCCCGACGGCGTCGAACCTGCCGTCGTCGAAACCACTGCCGAGACCCGCCTCCTTCTCCAGGAGTACGGTATGGCCGTCCTGCGCGAGCAGCTCGGCCCCCACCGGAAGCAGGGCGACGCGGTACTCATCCTTCTTCACTTCCTTCGGCACGCCAACGATCATTTCGACTCCTTCGTGCGAGCACAGGTAGGCTGTCCGTTCGGCGCGTCGACAACCGCTCAGTCGGTGATGCCCAGGTCGTCCTTGGTCAGGATGGATTCGAAGGTGTAGCCGGCGCCGGTGATGTTTTCTTCGGCGCCCTGGCGGCGGTCGATGACGCAGACGATCCGGTCGACCTTGGCGCCGGCGTCGGCGATGACCTTGGCCGCTTCGAGGACCTGCCCGCCGGTGGTGGCGATATCCTCCACGAGCAGGACGACGTCGCCTTCCTTCAGCACGCCCTCGACGAGCTTGCCGGTTCCGTAGCCCTTCTTGCTGTTGCGGATGATGACCCAGTTCTTGCCGGTTTCCATGGCGGTCGCGGCCGCCAGCGCGACCCCGCCCAGTTCGGCGCCCGCGATCAACGTCACGTCGTCGCTCATGTGCCGCGCGAACTCGGCCCCCAGCGCCTTGAGAATGTCGGGGCACGTTTCGAAGAGGTACTTGTCGAGATAATACTTGCTCCGCTTGCCGCTGCGAAGCACGAAGTCACCCTCTAAATAGGAGGTCTCTTTGACACGTCGAATGAGTTCTTCCTTGGTCATGGCTGGCTCCTAACGACACCTCTGATGAATCGGAAAAATCTGCCAAAAAGATACTTGAAAAGAAGCGGTTCATCAATGAACATATCCGAGACAGGGCTTGCGTTTTTGGGAGGGAGCAGGAAATATGTATCTCATGTACATCGACGAGAGCGGTGATGATGGTATTCAAGGCTCTCCTACCGACTTCTACATCCTCTCGGGGATCGTAATGCATGAGCTTCGCTGGCGTGATTGCGTCAGCAGGATTTACGATTTTCGGAAGCGAATGAAGGCCAAATTCGGATTGAGAATCCGGGAGGAAATCCATGCAGCTCACTTTGTCAGCCGACCGGGAGAACTCCAGCGAATCAGGAAGAACGATCGTCTGACAATCCTGAGACATTTCGTGGATGAAATCGCGAACCTCCCTGACATCCGTGTTATGAACGTCGTTGTCGACAAGCGCGCAAAAGATCCGAACACCGACGTCTTTTCTCTGGCATGGAGAGCTCTCATTCAGAGATTTGAAAATACGATCTGTTACCGTAATTTTGCTGGTCCTGCTAACCCCGATGATCGCGGAATGATCTTTCCGGATGAAACGAACTTGAAGAAACTGCGGGCGCTGGTACGCCGGATGCGATACTATAACCCTGTGCCCAATGACCCATCGTATGGAGACGGAGTCAGGAATCTCCAACTTCAATACACAATCGAAGACCCAAATGTCCGCACGTCTCACGATTCCTTCCTGATTCAAGCGGCCGATACAACCGCGTATTTTCTCCACCAGAGAGAAAAACCATGTACCTACATAAGGAAGTCGGGAGCATACAAGTACTTTGAGCGTTTGAATCCTGTCCTTTGCACGGTTGCGTCAAGGACTGATCCGTTGGGCATTGTCCGGTTGTAGGGGCGCAAGAAAAAGGGGTTCCTTTCGGACCCCAGTGGAATCCTACCCTCCGGATGCCCGAAGCTCAGATTCCATATATATACTAGCGTATGGCATCCTGGCGTAGCAACAGTATTTCTGAAAAAAAACTGCGTTTACGCCCTTTAGACGTTGAGTTCGACTTTTCTGTTGAGTTGTTCCTGGTACTTCTTCCGGATCGGGGCGACGACGGTTTTGAGGAATTCGTCGACCTGCTGGGGGGCACGGCCGATGTAGGCCTGCGGATCGAGGACCTTCTCGAAGTCGATTTTGGCGAAAGCGATGTCGGACCGCAGCCGTCCGATGAGGTCGTTGGGCCGGCCGAATTTTTTGACCTGGGCCGCGGCGGCCTGCGAGTGCAAGCGGATGCGCTCGTGCAAGGCCTGGCGGTCGCCGCGGGCCTGGACCGCCGCCATGAGGATGTTCTCGGTCGCCATGAAGGGCAGCTCGGCCGCGACGCGCGCCTCGATCACCTTCGGATACACCACCAAGCCGTCGAGGACGTTGAGCAGGATTTGCAGGATGCCGTCGACGGCCAGGAACGCCTCGGCCAGCACCACCCGCCGGTTGGCCGAATCGTCCAGCGTCCGTTCGAGCCACTGCTCGCTCGCGGTCATCGGCGGGCTGGTCGCCAGGCTCAGCACCAGCCGGCTCAGGGCCGTGACGCGCTCGGACCGCATCGGGTTGCGCTTGTAGGCCATCGCCGAGGAGCCGATCTGCGATTTCTCGAACGGCTCCTCCATCTCTTTGAGATTCGCCAGCAGGCGGACGTCGTTGCAGAGCTTGTGCGCCGACTGCGCGATCGAGGCCAGGGCATTGACGATGAGCGTGTCGATCTTCCGCGGATAGGTCTGGCCGGTCACGGGGCAGAGCTTCTTGAAGCCGAACGCCGCCGCCACTTCCTTGTCGAGCTGCTTGACCTTCGTGTGCCGGCCGCCGAAGAGAGCCAGGTACGAGGCCTGCGTCCCGGTCGTGCCTTTGACCCCGCGAAACGGCAGCGTGCTGAGGCGGTGCTCGATCTCGTGCAGGTCCAGCGCAAACTCCTGGCACCACAGCGTCGCCCGCTTGCCGACCGTGGTGAGCTGGGCGGGCTGATAGTGGGTGAAGCCCAGCGTCGGCATCGCGCGGTACTGCTCGGCGAAGCCGGCCAGCAGGTGGATCACCGCCGCCAGCTTGCCCGCGACCAGTTCCAGGGCCTCGCGCATGATGATCAGCTCGGCGTTGTCGCCCACGTAACAACTGGTTGCGCCCAAGTGGATGATCGGGGCGGCCTTGGGGGCCGCGTCGCCGAACGTGTAGACGTGGGCCATTACGTCGTGACGGAACTTCTTCTCGTACCGCGCCGCCTTACGAAAATCGATGTCGTCGAGGTGCCGCGCCATCTGGTTGATCTGGCTCTGCCTGATGTCCAGGCCCAGCTTCTTCTGCGCCCGGGCCAGCTCGAGCCAGAGCCGGCGCCACGTGCTGAACTTCTTCTGCGGACCGAAAAGCTCGGCCATCTCCCGCGAGGCGTTGCGCTCCACCAGCGGGCTCGTATACACGTCCCTGTTCGTTTTCATCTCGTTTTCCTGTGTGTTCGGTTCATTTGTCGCCGAGCTTCTTGGCGCGTGCGGTCAGAAGCTCTTCGATCTCGTCGACGTCGGCCGGGCTCAGGTCCCAGTCGGACGCCTGCACGGTTTCGACGATCTGCCCGGGCCGGCGGGCGCCGACGATGGCGGCGCTGACTTCCTTGCGGCGCAGGACCCAACTGACGGCCAACTGGGCGCAGGTCCGGCCGCTGCGCTCCGCGATGCGCGCCAGCTTCTCGACCAACTCCAGGTTCGCACTGAACTGCGGCTCCTGGAAATCGGGCTGCCTCCTGCGATGGTCGTCCAGTGGCAAGCCGGCCAGCCTTTCCTGGCTGAATCGGCCCGTCAGCAGTCCCCGCTGCATGGGACTGTAGACCACCACGCCTATGTCGTGTTGCCCGCAATACGCCAGCAGCTCGTCTTCGGCCTGGCGATGCAGCATGCTGTAGGGCGGCTGCAGCGACGAGACCGGGCGAATCGCAGCGGCGCGTTCGAGTTGGTCCACGTTGAAATTGGAGACACCGATATAGCGGACCTTCCGCTCGTCGGCGAGCCGGGTCATCTCCTCCCAGGCGGCCTCGACGCCCTCGTCCGGGTCGGGCCAGTGCATCTGGTACAGGTCGATGGTCTCGACGCCGAGCCGTTTCAGGCTGGCGTGACATTCGGCGCGGATGCTCTCGGGCTTGAGGCAGGGGACCTTTTCCTTCTTTTCGTTCCACAGCAGGCCGCACTTGGTGGCGATGTACGGCTTGTGCCCGGTCTGCCTGAGGGCCTGCCCGACGAGTTCCTCCGAATGGCCGAGCCCGTAGGCCGGCGCGGTGTCGATCCAGTTGATCCCCTCGTCCAGAGCCGCCAGGACTGCCTCGACAGCCTCGCCATCGTCCTGCGGACCCCACCCGAACTGCCACGGCCCGCCCATGGCCCAGGTGCCCAGACCGACGGTCGTCAGCTCCATATCGGTTTGGCCCAACCGGCGCTTTTGCATGCTTCAATCCCCAAATGAACGATCCACTCGGTCCTTCTTGCGTCCCGTAAGATAGTCCGAGGCCGGGCCTTTATCAATAGCCATGTCCAATTGTTCTGAAGCGGCCGCGTACGCCTGCGGCCTTGAAGTACCGCCCATCAGACGGTACACTCCGGTCTTTCCGGCCGGGCTGGTGCGATCGTGGCGCTCCGGCCGTCTTTCGATCCTTTCGTTCGGGTAGGTCTATGAAAGCGAACAACACGTTGAAGCAACAGGTCCTGTTGGGGGTGCTGCTGGTCGCACTGTCGGCGCTCTGCTACGCCCTTCATTATCTGCTTTTCCACGACGCCCATCATATCTTCATCTACCTCGTCGGCGATATTGCCTTCGTCTTCATCGAGGTCCTGATGGTCACGCTGATCATCCACCAGGTCCTCAGCGACCGCGAGAAGCGGGCGATGCGCAACAAACTGAACATGGTCATCGGCGCCTTCTTCAGCGAGGTGGGGACGGCTTTGCTGGAGTATCTCCGCGGCTTCGATACGAACGCCGAGACGATCTCGAAGCGCCTGGTGGTCAACGCCGAGTGGTCGCCCGAGCACTTCGACAAGGTTGAGCACGTCCTCGTGGACCACGAGTACCAGATCGACAGCCGCACCGGCGACCTCCCGGGCCTGCGCGACTTCATCGTCAAGAAGCGGCAATTCCTCCTGCGGCTTCTGGAGAATCCCCACCTGCTCGAGCACGAGGAATTCACCGAGTTGCTCTGGGCCGTCTTCCATTTGGCCGAGGAGCTCTCGCATCGCTCCCGCGTCGACGATCTGCCCGAGACCGACTACCGCCACCTCAGCGGCGACATCCGCCGGGCCTATGCCCTGCTCGTGCGCGAATGGCTCGCCCACATGGAGCACCTCAAGGCCGATTACCCTTACCTCTTCTCCCTCGCCGTCCGAACCAACCCCTTCGACCCCAACGCCACCGTAGAACTCCAATAACCCACCGCCCGACCCTGTCACCTCCGAGCAGTCACCAGCGTGGGGTGGCTTCTCAACCCACGCGTGGAGCTCCCGGCTCGTTGACGGGCACGCCGGGTGCCGTCTCGCATCAATTCTCCTTGACAGGAATGTGGCCAGTCGGGTAGGATTTAACTTAGCAGGGTTTGTGCGTCGCAGTTACGATTGTCGTATCTGACAGCCCGTATCCGGCGTGTAAAGGAAGGAGGTGGAAAATCACGTCCGAAGAGGTCACCAAGGACTCAAAGGCCCCCGAGTCCGCACTGAGATTTCAAGAGTGAGCTGTATTCTACATCCCGTCTTCTGTCTTTTGCTCTTTGTGTGCAGCCAGAGGACAAGGCACCTCATGGTAACTTTTGTGAACGGAGGACTATCATGTGTAGAAGACTGATTTGTTGCGTTTCTTTTGCTCTTCTGTTGGGCCTGGCGAGCAGCGCTGCCGCTGAGATTCCCAGGGATCCGAATCTCGTCATATTCTACTCCTATGACAGTGTCGGGACGATCGTCCCCGATGAATCGGGCAAAGGTCACCACGGCACCGTCGCTGGCGACGTCTCACTTGTTCCCAGCGGTATCAAGTGGTACGGAGCCGCCGAATTCGAGGGAATAGGGGGGCCGACAGGCTACAGTTATCTCGACCTGGACAGCCCGCATTATCCTGCGGAGGATATCCCCAAGTCGGCCATCACGCTCGCGGCCTGGTGCAAATGTCGCAAGACCGGTCAGCACCACGCCCTGATGAGTACCAGAGCATCTGACAACACATGGGTCATGCACCCTCAGATTAACGATAACGAGACCTTTCGATGGCTCCTCCGCACCGACGGCGGTACCACCATCTTCAATTTAAACAACGTCGGCAGCCATGGGTGGGACGAATGGATCCACTATGCCGGAACATACGACAGTGTGACCGGCAAGGGGGTCCTGTATGTCAACGGGGAGGTGTGCGCACAGATAGATGTAACTCCTGGTCAATACATAGCCGATTGGGGGACGGGCGCGCGTGTGGGATACAATATTGACAACGCCAGGCCGTTCACCGGCATCATGGACGAACTCTATCTGTTCACCCGGGCGCTGTCGCAGGATGAAGTCAACGTATTGCTTGAGGCCGAGGGTTTACCGTCAGAAAAGGCCTCTCATCCCAATCCGGCCAATGGCACTGAGCTTGAGACCACATCGACGGTCCTCGAGTGGTTGCCGGGGATCTACGCGGTCTCGAACGATGTGTATTTCGGCGAGAGTTTTGAGGATGTCAACAACGGTCTCGGAGATACGTTCAAGGGCAATCTGGCGGAGGCCCAGTATGCCGTCACCGATCTTGCCTGGGGCAAGACGTATTATTGGCGGATCGACGGGGTGAATCCGGACGAGCCCAACAGTCCGTGGAAGGGCGATGTCTGGAGTTTCCTGCTGCGCCCCTCGACGGCCTGGAACCCCACCCCTGCGGATGGTGCCCAATGGGTCGACCCGAACGAGGAAATGAGCTGGAGCCCAGGCCGGGGGGCGGTCATGCGGTATGTGTACTTCGGCGACAATTTCGACGATGTGAACAATGCCACGGATGGCCCACCACAGGTAGAGACAACCTACACCCCACCGAGCCCACTTGGATTCGAGAAGGTGTATTACTGGAGGGTCGATGAGTTCGACGGTTCAGCGACGCATAAGGGCCAGGTATGGAGCTTCACCACCTGCCGCGCCGACAGCGGCATTAAAGGAGAATATTACCAGGACACGAAATTGCAGACTTTGGCGCTGACCCGTACAGACCCTGGAATCAACTTTGACTGGGGCAGTGGTACGCCGGATGAGAACGTTCCCGCCAGCGGCTTCTCGGTCAGGTGGACGGGCGAGCTGGAGGTGCCGTTCACTTCGTCCTGGACCTTCACCAGCAGTTGCAAGGATGGGGTACGTCTGTGGGTAAATGACAAGCTGCTATTCGACAGATGGGAGGAACAGTCAGGTGTTGAATGGTTCGGAATCCTCGACCTGGTCGAAGGACAGAAATACAGCATCGTAATGGAGTACTATGAGAACACTGACCGGGCGTATGCGAAGCTGTACTGGAGTAGTCCATCCTGGCTGAGTCCGTATCAGCCCAAGGAGATCATTCCACGAGGCGCGTTCTCAATGCCGATAAGGGCCAGAAGCCCCAGCCCGGCCATTGATGCTCCAGACGTATCGCAGACACCGATTCTTCGGTGGACTCCCGGGGAGATGGCCGCTTCGCATGACGTGTACTTTGGTGAGGATGCGAACACCGTCGCCGACGCAAACACAGCGACGACGGACATCTACCGGGGCCGGCAGGCGCTCGAGGCCACCAGTTTCGATCCGGGACCCCTTGAGTGGAACAAGACCTACTACTGGCGAGTCGATGAGGTCAACGACGCCAATCCGGAAGGCCCGTGGAAGGGTTCGGTATGGAGCTTCACGACGGCTGATTTCATTATCGTGGATGATTTCGAGTCGTACACGGACGATTGGGCCAATTTCCAGCGCATCTTCCAGGTTTGGATCGATGGCGCCGGGTACACAATGCCCGAACCCGGACTGGACGGCAACGGTTCCGGGGCTCTCGTCGGGACGGCCGAACCGCCATGGGTCGAGCTGCAGGTTGTCCACGGCGGGCGACAGGCCATGCCGATGGTCTACAACAACGTCAGTGCGCCCTACTACTCGCAAGCACAGCGCACCTGGACCGCGCCGCAGGACTGGACGGTCAATGGGGTCGACACCCTGGTGCTGTACGTCCACGGCAGTGCCGACAATCAGGCCGGCCCTCTGTACGTCGGGCTGGAAGATAGTCTCGGCAACGCGGGCACCGTCAATCATGACGATGCTGAGGCGGTGACCTCGGACGAATGGCTCGAATGGGAGATTCCGCTGAGCCGCTTTGGCAACGTCACGGCGACGCAGATTAAGAAGATGTCGGTCGGCGTGGGCAATCCCGGCGGCACCGGTACGGTCCTCGTCGATGATATCCGAGTGGTCAAACCGTAACTCCAGCGGCGAGCGGCCATAGTGCGCTCGCCAGTCATCTGACCATGCCTGCTATCGGAAAGGGCTGCGAGGTGCGCCTTGCAGCCCTTTCCTCGTTTTCAAGACAACAAATCCGTATGTGTCCACCGAAGCAGGGTGGGTTCTCAACCCATGCGTGACTTCCTCACGCCTCCACGTAAAGTACCGGACACCTTTGATTTTCGGTTTGGCAGCGTCAAGGCCGCAGGCCTTGGCGATGGTTCGTTCGGATTCGAGAGGCGCCATTGCCAAGCTGCGCTTAGCGCTGCCACAGAGAACGTCTGGACGATACCCATCATTGGAGGAGTCATGAAGCACAAGCCGGCCCACGGCAACTCCCGCGCGGGCCGGCTCACACGTGTCCGGGTATGCGGTGCACAAACCACTTAGCGCGGGGCCTCGCGGATCTTGCGCTGGATCTTGTCTCGATTCTTACTCCAAAAGTCCTGCGGCAATTCAGACCCCACGACGGTCGCGCTTCGTTTTGCCGCGCGGCTTTGATGTTTCTGCAGGCCGGTCAGGGCCAGTTGATACTGGGTCCGCGCGCGATCCCCTTGTCCGTTTCTCCGATAGAGGTCTGCGACCTGTTCGTTGATCTGCCAGAGCCACCCGTCTTTGCTGGCCAGTTCAACCAGTTGCTGGGCCACGTCGAATGACTTTCTCATATCTCCTTGTTTCTCGTAATGGCGCATCAGGGCCAGGTGCGCGCGATGTTCCGGACGGGTGGGATGCAGACCAATGAGCCCTCCATCCGGCCGGGCGGCAGCCATTCTGTCAGCCCGACTGACCATCGCCAGATACGTCCGCGACGTCCGGACGGTATCCTCCAGCACCGATACCGCATGATCCTCCTGCCCCTGAGTCAGCAACACGTTTGCCAGCGTCAGCTTCGTCATTACGGCGGTTGCCCGGGGAAAACGCCGCAGATGACGGAAATACGCCAGCGCCTCCCGTTCCCGTTGTGTAGTGCCGTCACGGCTGAACGGCCTGGCAAGACGGACTGAGCCATCGGCGTTCAGGAACACCAGTCCGCCTTGCCAACTCAGCCATGTATCGTCCAGCAGGCACCCGTCTTCCGGGTCCCAATGCGCCACGATGGTCGCACCGTGCGGGTAGGTGGTGACAAGTTTCTGGAGGTCAGCGATGGCTCCCTTGGGATTGTCTTCAAAGCTCGCCTTCCCGCAGGCGAGGATCAGCGCCGCGTCGTCGGCCCATTGGCTTTGTGGGTACTCCCTCACAATCTTCTCCAAGGCGCGTCTTCGCTCCGGCCAGCGTTCCTTGTGATCTGCATAGCCGTAGTTGACCAGCAAATGGTGCCAGATGGGAGCTTCCTCGATCATCTCCAGGTCCCAGCGGAAAGAATCGTCACACGGTTCTTGCGCAGCCGCCCCGTGCCATACGATCAATAGAATTGGAGCGACAAGCGACATTCGAATGTATCTCTTGGTACGTTTCATTCTGATCACTCCTTCAGCGGTTACTCGGTATCTGACAGGGTTCAAGCTTGTCTGTACCGTGGGAAAACCCCACGGAGTCCCCTATCGATCCGGTCTGCGCCAACTGTAGAGCGGCGGAGAGTTCGTGTAAGATCGGTGGTTCGGGTGCTCGCAACCAAGGATCTGCCCCGGTTGGTTGTTTTCCCATGTATATTGATACGGACTGGTGTCCGTCGTCCTTTTGTATTGGGCAAACAGGGAATCTTCATAGTCGCCCCAATTGCCCGGTAACGTCACCGCCGCCGCCGCATCGCGCTGAGCCCCTTCTGCCTCGGCCCACTGATGCCAGCTCCACTCAATCTGTCCGTATCCCCACGTGGGCCCTACCGGGTCCACCGCTTTGGTTTTCTGGTACGCCATATCATCCAGTGCTCCCCAGTGCCCCAGGCTGGCCCACCTGTGCTGGGAGCCGACCACTCCCTGCGTCCCGACCAGGCGGACGAAATCGCTCGCCAGGCGGTGGCAATCCATGTCCCAGGTATAATGGTTCTTGAAGCCATTATTCAACATGTCCGTGCACACCTGCTCCCTGGTTGTGGCGCCGCCGGCCCAGGTACAGGCATAGTCCAGGATTTCCAGCCAAGGCGGGGACAGGGACGCGACAGGCGTGTCCAATACCGTGTACAGCAGATGCCTGCCGGTGCGGCCCATGGGGTGCGTGGTGGAGCCGACACGATACTTCCAATCCCAGTGGAACTCGTGCTTGCCTACGGCGTTGGGGACAGTATTGACCGAGAACGTGGCCTGCCCCTGTCCGCCGCTGAAGGAGACCGGGACGGGAGAGCCGCTGCTGTGCAGTCCCCCAAGCCCGTCTTCGGCCCAGATCTGTGCCGAGCCCACGCCGGAAACGGCCTTGAAATTGACCTGTACGGAATGGGACCCACCGCGCACCCACGCGGCCGGTTTGATGGGGCTGGTCGCCGTGGCGAAATACTCGGGGGCCGTGACATTGCTGCCCGCGAAATTGTCGTAGATTGTCACGGCACCGGAGCCTGCGTAGTTGAATGAAATGGAGTCCACGCGAATTTCCGATACCGTAAAGCCAACGGGGTCGAGCGAGTCGATCAAATCGATGCCGGGATCGTACTGCCCATTCTGGTTGAAATCGAGGACGACGTCATACTCACCGGCGGTCAGGGGGGCCGCCCAGGCCAACGTCGCCCAGCAGTTGCCGCATACACCGTAGATCGTCACTTGCTCGACGAAACCTGTCTTGTCCTGCAAGGTCGTGCCGGCCAGCCATTGCGCGTCCGGCTTATCGTCAACGATGTAGATGTCGGCCGTCTGACCGATATAGCTTGGCTGCACGGTCGGGTCCACGCCGACGTAGACGTTTTCCGTGGTCAGAAACGTCTCCTTGTAGGTCAGAGGGCTCTGTCGCGTGCCGGCCAGGTCCATCTCCAACGGTTCGGCTTCTCCGGGCCGACGCTGCACGACGAAGCCGGAGTAACTCAGGCTCGAGACGATATTCTGGACCTCGGCCGATTGGGTTTGGTAGCGTCCCCACGGATACGTGACTACCTCGGCGACGATGTCATAGCTGCCGATGGACGTCAGATGCTTGGGCCACAGACGTTTCTTGAAGCAGGTCTGATCGGCGCGCAGCTCAAAGAGGATCGGCCGCTCACCGTAGTACTGCTTGGTCACATCCTCAAGACTATCGCCGTCGCGCCAATCGTTGCGATTGTCCACGGCCCACAACCGGACCACGCTACCGGCAGGGAAGTTCTTGCCGACCGCCCAGACATGTTCTTCGCCAATGATGAACCCCGACGTCGGGTATCCTTGCGCATCAGCGGCGTACAGCCGCGGCCGGGCCAGCCAGTCGGCGACACTGAATCCGGCTTGTCGCACGATCTGCCCGTTGCGTATGACCTGCAGCGTGTATTGCCTGTTGGCGAACTGAGATTCGGTGAACGCCCAGTCCGGCAGGTGCGAGACGTAAGCCCGATCGGGTCGCTGCTCCCGGGCCAGGCGCGTCACGCCCACATCGTGCCACAGGATGGTCTCCGGTATACGCCCGGACGGGTCGGTCGAGAGGCGCAATTCCCGGACAACCTGCCCATCATCGCGAACCACGCGAACGTTGTAGCCCGTTCGAGGCGTCAGACGGGCCGCGCTGAATTGGATCGTGTCTGCGAGCCGAAACTCCGTGGTCGCGACGCCTCCCGCAGGTTTCAGCACGATAGCGTTGCGGGATCCGGGGGCGCGAATCATATCCCGGCAGCCGCCTGCCAGGAAGACCCCAAGGACCGCTGTAAGCAATAGCCTCCTCTTCGCATCCATACGCCACGCTCCTTTCTCAGAAACATCGGTTGCCCAAGTCCCGAGCCACGACCGTTGACTGGACCTCGGTGAATCCCACGAAGAAGCATGTCTGAGTTGGCGAACGCGGTCGCTGATTGTTACGGATCAAGGTGGCATGGCCACGGCTCGACTGTGCGCATTATGGCTTGGCGTTCCAAAGAGGCAAGAGAAAAACGTCGGTCTGACGGGCGATTCTCGCTCTTGGGGGGGCGAGCTGGATTCGTGGTGTGGTACCGGCCCGCCCGCCCGATTCACGCGCCTCGGTGGAGTTGCGACTGCCGCCAGGGGTATCCGGCACCGCCCCGACCTGCACGCGGATCACTGCTGATTGCCGACTCCGGATGGGAGTCTACACATGCGGCGGAGTAGGCGGGAAATGGGCTTGACGGCCCGCTTGGTTCGTGGTATGATGATTATGCAACTATAATGCGAGAGGTAAATGGTACAGGGGAAATCGTCAATGGCGAATCTTGCGAAAGGGTCCATGGGGCGGGAAGGCGTCCGAATCCTTGGTGGAGGCGACGGCGGTGTGTCACGGAGGCGCGGAGGTCACAGAGAGGTTCGCGAGCACCGGAGTGCGCCAAACGAAGCCAATATGTGCGTTTTTGGGCTGGAAATGGGGGGATGGGAAAAAAACTACGCCAAATGGCTTGGGGCCCGGTGGTGCCGGGAAATCCGAGGCAAGCTCGAAAGGCGAATGATCAAAACGCACGGGAAACAAAAAATGAAGTCGATTGGGACCGGCCGGCGCGCCAAACGAAGCCAATGTGGAGATGGGGGGCTTGGGGAGGTGGGCCGGGATTGGTTGGCGGCTGTGTGAATATGCCTTGTTTTATAGGACGCAGTCCGGCCTTGGGGAGACGGGGGCCGACGGCGGCGGGGCGGCTGTTGCGGGCGCGCAACCGGGGGGCGGATTCCGGCGCCGGGGGCTTTGTGAGGGGGGATTTGTTACTTATGTTTTAGAGGGACCTGTCCCGGCGGGTCTTTCGCGTTAGTGGGGCAACGGCCCCGGGAAGAAACGGGCAACCTTAGACGTACGCAAGGAGATTGAGATGAGCGAGATCGCCATGCTCCAGGGGCATGAGTCAGAGGCCGTGCTGCGGACGGTCGTTGAATTGCAGGCACCGGCCATCATGTCGTATTTGTCGAGGGACAAATGGCACGTGGCGAAGGTCGTCATGAGGGATCTGGCGGCCAACCGGTTGTACGTCGAGGGCTGCCGGGCTTCGAATAAGCCCCATCCGATCAACATCCGCGTGAACCAGCCCGTCGGGGTGAACTTCAAGCACGCGTACGGGAAGTTCGTGTTCGATACGATTGTGGTCGACCTGGAGCCCGCTCGTGGGCCCGACTCCGGGGGGACGCTCGTTCTGGCGGTGCCGGATCAGATCGGCGTGGTGCAGCGACGAAGCTATTACCGCGTCAGCGTTCCCGAATCGCTGAAAGTCAGTGTGGTGCTCTGGCATCGCAAGGCCGGCCAGGACGTCGAACAGAAACCGGCGCACAACTACCATGAGGGTCGTTTGGTGGACATCTCGGCCGGCGGGACGCAGATCGCGGTCCCCCTCAAGACCGGCCAGAACGACGTCCCCGGGGCCGCCGGAGAATCGGATTTCCACAAGGGGCAGTTCGTCGGCGTGCGGTTCACGCCCATGCCCTACGAGACGCCGCTGATGTTCACCGCGCAGATCCGCAACGTCCTGCCGACGGCCGACCATACCGCGTTGTGTGTGGGATTGCAGATCGTCGGGCTCGAAGCCAGCGAAGAAGGGCGACATGTCCTCTCCCGCCTGGCCACGGTGGTCGAGCGCTACTACGACATCAACCAGTCCGGCGCCAAGCAGCAGGACATGCAGACCACGGTTCACGCCGAGCGCAGGCCCTTCCATCTTCCCGCCGGGGCGCTGCAATAGCCCCCGGTCGATCGGTCGAAGGGAGACACCGTCGGAAGGCCGCAAGGTCGGCGGTGCATGTACGACATCCGGTATCGGTTTATAGGTCGGTTTGGGGTGTGCTTTTCGGACCGCCCACTGCCTGCGGATCCGGCGCGACCGGCGAGGCTCCCCATCTGGCTGCCTTGTGGTAGAGCCACTTGACGAGGCTGCCGGCGGCGAAGATGCCGAAGATCAGCACGAGCGCCGTCTGCATGTTCCAGACGACCAGCCCCAGGAAGAAGAGCACGCGGACGAGATAGCCCAGGGGCTTCTTGCCCTTGAGATACAGGTTCAGGGCGTGCGGATAGCGAATGCGGCTGACCATCAGGATCGCCAGACCCAGCGTGACAAACGGCATCAGGTACACCAGGAGATCGAAGCCCGGCACCTGCTCCTCGTGGAAGATGATCAGGCTGATGATGACCCCGGCGGCCGCCGGACTGGGCAGGCCGACGAAGCTCATGTGAGCGGCCTCGTTGGCGTCGTTCTCTACGTTGAAGCGGGCCAGGCGGATCGCCGCACAACTGATATAGGCCAGGGCCGCCAGCCAGATGAAGCGGTGCAGCAGACCTCCGCTGAGCACGGTCGTCAGTTCCAGCTTGGTCTCCAGCAGCTTGAGCATGATAAAAGCCGGAGCGACGCCGAAGCTGATCAAGTCGCACAGGCTGTCGAGCTGGCCGCCGAAGCTGGAGGTGGACTGGCTCATGCGGGCCAGTCGGCCGTCGAGCATGTCCGCGAACATGGCCAGCAGGACGGTGTAGCCAGCCATGGCGAAATACGAGTATCGCTCCTGCGGCCCGGCCTCGGTGCCCTTGCTGGCGAGCACAATCGCGATGAAGCCGAAGACGCCGTTGAGAATCGTGATCAGGGAGGGCAGGACGGTGATGTGCTTGACGCGCCGCTTGCGGACGCGCCGCAGGATTCGCCCCTTGTTCGTTTTGGGCTTCAGTGGCGGCATCTCGTGTCCCTCGCTACCGGGGTAACGCCCGCCTTGACCTTGTCGCCGACCTGCAC
>JAFGCA010000779.1 GCA_016932895.1 Sedimentisphaerales bacterium
CCCGGCGCGATCTTGGCGAGCTTGACGCCCAATCCCTGGGACCGGCTGGCCTGCTTCGACGCGAGGTACTTATCGGCGGCAATCTGGTCGTTTAGCGAGTGCTGTTCGACGCTGCCGCTGTCACTCGAGGCGCGCTTCGGCCCGGTAGCATTGGTCTTGATTATCGAGCTGTCGAGTTCTTCGGCCACGTAGGTCTCCCACAGGCAACCGAACCATGGCCGCCCATGAGTTACTTACCCGGCCAAATCGAAAACTGGCGTGGGATCAGTACGATGGGCAGAATTTGTTCCGTATGTAGAACTTGACGGGAGAAATCGGGCTTGATACTTGACAATAACTACCGAAACCCTTAGTTTATTACCGTATATCGGCGACCTGGTTCAAGTTTCGCGGGCCGTTTGCCGATACTTGATCTTGTATGTCGAAGCCCATAGTCGGACCACGTGTTTCGACGATTGGATTCAAGTGGAGACCGAAATGAAGCTGCAAGAGCTATATGCCAAGCGTCCCGTCCTTACGTTGGACGAGTTGCTAAGAGACATCGATGAAGGGTATTCGCCGAAGAAGCGATCCCGCGAATCGCTTGTGGCCTACCACCAGCGTGAAGGACGTCTTCTGCGCATCCGCCGGGGACTGTATGCCGTCGTTCCTCCCGGCAGTTCTCCCGAGGACAGCCCGGTCGATCCGTACCTGGTGGCGGCAAAGTCGGCAGATGACGCAGTGCTCGCCTACCACACTGCACTTGAGGTGCATGGCAAAGCGCACTCGGTATTCGAGAGGTTCTTCTTTCAGAGCAACAAGTCGCTTCGGCCTACGACGTTTCGAACCTACCGTTTTGAGTGCGTTCTGTTCCCAAAAGCCCTGCGGGATAAGGGCAAGCAAGAATTTGCCACGACGAGGGTTGATCGGTCCGGGCTCGAAATCCGCGTGGCGAGCCTGGAACGAACCCTGGTAGATCTTCTCGACCGGCCCGATCTCGGCGGCGGCTGGGAGGAAGTCTGGAGGTCGCTGGAGTCCGTCGAGTATTTCGATCTGGACCTCGTGATCAACTACGTCGAACTGCTGGCCAAGAAGACAACAGCGGCGAAAGTCGGTTACTACCTCCAGCAACATGCCGAGCAACTCATGGTCGAGGATCGTCACCTTGATCCTTTGCGCCAACTGCGCCCCAAACAACCGCACTACCTGCAGCGGGGTCAGAGCGATAAACTGGTAAACGATTGGAATCTGGTTGTGCCCCGGTCACTAGCCGAAAGATCGTGGGAGGAGATCGCATGAAGGTTTCCCGTGAGAGATTGCTGACCGAATCCCAAGCCACGGGATTTCGGCCTGAAGTGCTTGAAAAGGTGATTCAGTTGCTGAATCTCCTGGATCGATTCAACAGTCATCCGTTCCTCAAGGGGCGATGGGCGCTCAAGGGCGGCACGGCCCTTAATCTCTTTCTGTTTGATGTGCCGCGCCTGTCCGCGGACATCGACCTGAACTACATCGGCGCCGTGGATCGTGACGCGATGCTTGCCGAGCGTCCCAAGTTCGAGCAGGCGCTGCAGGCGGTCTGCTCGCGCGAGGGCATGAAGATCACACGCATGCCAACCGATCACGCCGGGGGTAAATGGCGGCTGCGATACGACAGTTCATTGGGCGAAGGCGGTAACCTCGAGGTCGACTTGAACTTCATGTTCCGAGTACCGTTGTGGCCGATTCTGACACGTGACACGAATGTCGGAACCAGTTCAGCCAAGCAGATTCCTGTCCTCGATCTGCATGAGTTGGCATCCGGCAAACTGACGGCACTTCTTGCCCGCCATACCAGCCGGGACCTGTTCGATGCGCAGCACCTGCTGACGAAGGGGAAGTTGGATCGCCAGAAGCTTCGCCTGGGCTTTGTCCTATACGGAGCAATGAATCGTAAAGATTGGCGAACGGTAGCGATTCAGGACGTGGGCTACGATCCACGCGAATTTGAAAACCAGCTGGTTCCCTTCGTTCGTGGAGAATTCCTTGATGCACAGAAGACCGGCGATTGGGCAGAACGCATGATCGCCGAATGCCGCCAAGCCTTGGATGTCGTTCTTCCGTTGAATGCCGAGGAGAAGGAGTTCCTCGACCGAATCCTCGACCATGGACAGATCGAGCCACAGCTTTTGACCAGCGATGCGAAAATGGCGGACAAAATCAGATCTCATCCGTTGCTGCAGTGGAAGGCCGCCAACGTCAGGCAGCACAAGGGCAAGTGACTTACCCCCCGATACGCTCATACGTCGTGATACGCCGCCCGCAATAGCGACATTCGCGCCGGCGCAGCAACCGGCCGCCCAATGCCCGGCGGGTGTAGAGCACCCGGAAATGAGCACAGCCGCACCGGGAGCATTCTAGGCCTCGTTTCACCTTGGGCGTGAGTGTATCGGTCGGCTGGTTCATCTACTGCCTGCTCCTTTGAATCTCCGACAGCCGCAGGCGCTGCCGCGAGAAGGGCGCCTTGGTTTCGGTGCCCGCCAGGACCGCCCCCTGCATAGACGCCGCCACCGCGCAGCCGACCAGGCAGTCGAACCAGTGGTTGTCCGGTCCGCCGGGCCGCAGTTTCCATTCGTCCACGACGCGGCCCCGCGCCTCGGTCCGCACACGATACTCGGCGGTGACATGCTCGGCGATGAGCTGATGCTCGACGGGTTTGCGGCCGAACAGCGACAGGCAGCCCGGATCGCCCATGGCCACCGACAGCCGGGCGTGGATGAAACTCTTCCAGTAGTTGGTGTCGATCAGCACGTGGCGCACCTGGCGGCGGCCCTGGACGTTGGGGATGCGCCAATGGTGGCCGATCCGCTCGCCGCGCTTGCGTTTGTACTCGCTGAAGGGAATGCTCGACGCGCCGACGTAACGCCCGTGGCTGGGCATGACCACGCCGGCGTGGGCGCTCTGGCGGCAGAACTGATAGACCACGTCGGTGGACTGGCCCCAGTTGGCGTCGATCAGGCAGCGTTCAATCCGCAGTTCGGCCCCGTCGTCACGCCGCCAGCGGCGCGACAGGTAATCGTCGGTGAGTTTCTCCAGGCCGGCGTAGATCGAGCCTTCCAACCCCGCGCCCGGTGCGGCGCGGCCAAGGGTTTTCTGCGCGTCCCGCAGCGTGAAGTACCCGCGCTGCTGGTCCGGATAGGTTCCATAATCGAGTACGCAGCCTGTAAAGTCCTCCTCCCAGGCAATAACCGTGTGGAAGAGCATCTTGCCCTGCACGTCGATGAACATCGTCAGGTGGTTTGCGTTGATCGGTACGCAGCCACGCGGCTGGCCGTTGGTCTTGGCCGCCACGGCGTCTGCGGAGAGTTGATCACCGTCGCCTTCGTCTTCGGGCAGCGGCTCGTTCTGGTACTCGGCGAAGAAGGCCGCCTCGTCTTGCAGCTTCAGGTTCATCGCGTGCTGGATGGCCGACAGCTCATCCTCGTTGTGGCGCTGCGGCCAGGCGATCACCGCGCCTGCGTCCATCTCCTTACGATGCCTGCGATAGAACTCGGTCGCTTCGTGGCCGTCGCCGTCGTTGCGGAAACTGTCGGCGCGGATCTGGGCGTACGTGTCCCAGGGCTTCTCGTTGGCGGGAAAGGCATAGACCAGCTTGGTCCGCTCGCCTTGCCAGGCCGGGTGCTTATCGCGGTCGAGGATCTGGTCGGCCAAATCCCCGGGCCGGATCACCGTGCAGGGCATGATACCGGAGATCTTCTGACCGGGTCCGGCCAGGTTCAGGATCGCACCGTTGAGCGTCTCCAGGCGGGCGCGGATCTGCTGATCGCTCCGGGCCGACTCGTCCGTCTGCGGGTCATCGAGCACCACCAGCGAGGGTCGCACCGCCCGGCCGTCCGCCCGCTTGTACTTCATACCGCGAATCCGGCTCTCGATGCCCGCCACGCGGATGATCGCCCCGGAGGCCTTGCTGCCCTCGATGGTCGGTAGGACAATTTCGTCGGCCGTCCAGACGATCCGCGTGTGCCTGCCGTTGCAGAGCTGGCCCTTGGCCCGGTTGTGGATACGCTCCAAGGCGTGGATCGGATAGACCGCCTCGGGGTAGTCGGCCAGCAGATGCTCGTTGGTCTCGAACTCGACCTTGATGCTCTCGAGCATGTTGCGGGCGTGCCCGGCATCCGAGCCGATCAGGCAGACGAACTCGCGGGCGCCGGTGAGCATCGCCCAGATGCAGGCCGTCTCGGCCAGCGAGGTCTTGCCGCTGCCGCGCGGCATGGCCATGGCGAACAGCCCGCCGCGCAGCACGGCGGTTTCGATCTTGACGATGACCTTCAAGTGGTCGTCTGACCACGGCAGGCTGAAGGTCTCGGGGAAGTAATTCTCGCAAAAGAACCGAAAGTCCGTCGCGGCCTTCGCCTTGCACTGCGGATCGATCACCTCGGGGATCTCGCCGATGTCCCGGCCGATGGCGGAGAGTTCCGCGTTGCGGGCGCGGGCGGCCTCCTTCATCGCCTCGTAGTCGGCGGGTTGTTTCTGGGGCTCGGGATTGTGCCGCAGCCATACCAGCCACGCCGTATAGCGCAGCAGGTCGATGTGCTTTTCATCGCCGATACGATAGCCCGCCCGGTTGCGGTGGCGGCGCAGCTGCCGCTCGCTGACACAATAGCCCAGCGGCGTGGAATTGAGCATCCGGGTCAGCACCGACGGTCGCAGTTGACGCGGGTCAATCGCCATCGACTTTACCTCTGCCGCCAGCCAATTTTCGCACCAGCCAGGCGGTGTAATGAACCAGGTTGACCGTGCCGTCGGCGTTGGTGGGCGCACCGGCGGCGATGTCGGCGCGGACCATCGCCTCGGTGATCCGGCGACTGCCGGCGGCGGCGAGGATTTTCGCCGCCTGGGCGGGCGTCAGGGCCGTGATTTTCGGTGTTTCGGTGGTCATATCTCTGGTGTGGCGGGATTTAAGGCAACCTTACCCATCTTAACATTTTTGGCCATGCCCAGCCTCCTTAAAATTAATGTAAGTCATTGCAAATAAATGCCTTAATCGCCTTCCCTTTGTGCCAAAAGCATTGTAAGTCATCACTGACGAATGGGTAAAAAACAACCAATACCAGGAGCATGGAAAGGAGAACCGAACATGAAACGCAAACGCCCCCCAACCTACCAGACCAGCCTCAACGGCCGCCCAGCCCGCGTGACCGTTCCGGAGGCCGTCGACGAAGGCGACCTGTTCAGCGCCATCCGGGACAACCTCAGCCCCCAGGCGGTGGCGGCCATAACCGCTTATCTGCGGTCCGCTCAAACCAGGGACGACAACGTCAATCGGCAGGTCGCCTGGTTTACCGAGGGGCTTATCAACCTGCTCGGCGTGGAGCAGTACGGCCAACTGTTGGAAGAAGTGGGTCTTTAGACAGCGAAAACA
>JAFGCA010000780.1 GCA_016932895.1 Sedimentisphaerales bacterium
ACCAAGTGGTCCGAGATGGTCTACTTCCCTGACGGAAGCGTCCAGTTCATCAAAGATGCCGCCGGACAAACTGGCTTCGCGTACAATGGCTTGGGGCAAAACACCACGACCACGGACGCTGACGGAAACATCGACGTCATCGACTACAACTCCCTTGGCTGGATGCTTCGCCAGAAGCATGGCACGAACGGACCCACCCCGGGCATCATCGAATACCCGGAGCATGAGGCGGACGGTGCGATCAAGAGGGAGATCCCGCCAGACGGCGTGGCGCGAACGTTCGTGAGGGATGCCAAGGGGCTGGTTCGGGAATTCACGTTCCCCAAGGACGGAGGGAATGTCACCGAGAAATACGAGTACACCAACAGTGGGCTGACCATCAAGGTAGAAGATGGAAAGACAAACGTCTGGCGAGTGACGCGCGACTACCTGGGCCGCGTCTATGAGGAACAAGTGCCTAGACTAGACAATGGGCAGCAAACCGAGCAGATTACCCAGACCAAGCTAAATGCGCGGGGGCTGTCCACAGAGGAGACCATAGCGACCGGGGAAAATGACCAGTACAATCAGGAGATCATTGAAAAGCGCAACACTGAGTATAACGCCAACGGGTGGGCAACAGTCGTCAAGAATGATACCCTTGAGCAACACTTCAACCATGATAACAACGGTCAGATGACTCATATGTGGGTCGGGCAGGAAGGATCGTTGGATGCTGCTCGCGCTGCCGGGGTAGTCGTTGAGTTCCAATACAATGAATCGCGCCGCATGACACAGGAGATCGATCAACTGGGCCAGACCTGGGGGCGCGATTACGATGCGGCCGGGCGCATGACCGAATCGAAGGATCCCGCCAACCGCAAGACCACCATTGACTATGACAACGTGGGCCGGCCGGTGAAGATAACCGATCCGCGGGGCTGCACCATCGAGAATGTCTATTCGGCTGCTGGCCAGGTGTTGGCCACGAAAGACAAGAACGGCCGCTGGTCTTATTTCAAGCATGACGAGCGCGGCCGGCTGACCGAGAGCAAAGATGCAGCCGGCAACACGGTCGCCTACGAATACGAAGATAGCCCGCCGCGAGTAACCGTTACAGACCCGGACGGCGGGAAGGTTCGACGGACGCTTAATACTCTCGGGAACATCGTGACCGAGGAGCGTTGGACGGGAACGGCCTGGCAACTGGCCTATAGCGCCGCTTACGACGAGCGCGGGCTAATGACCAGCATGACCAACGGTCGGAACCAGACCATTACTGTGCAATATGACAACCAGGGGCGCATGATCCATAAGAACTACCCGGGCAACGTAACCGTCGATTTCTCTTGGGCCCGAGATGGGCAACTCCTTGGAATGTCCGGTGGCGGAACCAATCTGGGCTATCGTTACGACCAGCAGCGCAGGCTTGTCGGCGTGAGCGATGGGACCCTCGGTCGCGGGATCACATACGAATACGATCAAGTCCGAGGCCGCAAGACTGCGATGCTTTTCTCCGGTGAAGCTATACGTTATGGTTATAACAACGCCGACCGGTTGACTTCGGTCAGCCGTGACGGCGGTCCCCAAGCCACGCTTGCCTACGACACTGCAGGACGGTTGGGCGCTGTCAATCTCCCCAATGGCATCGTGTCCACCTACGGTTACGATGCTGCCAGCCGGCTAACGTCGGTCTCGCACTCGCGCAACGGTCAAGTGGTGGCCTCTGCGCAGTATCTGCTCGACAACATGGGAAATCGCGTCCGCGAGACTCACCACGATGGTTCTTACACTCAGTACGGCTATGACACTGCCGCGCGGGTGAATTACGAGCACTACCACGGGGCCACCGACGAATGGCGCACTTACGCCTACACGGCGGGCGGCGACCGCACGATGGAGAAACGTCTCGCGGCCATCGCCTGGACAAATTCGTGGCTGGACGAATTCAACCGGGAAGAGCTGGGCTCGAATTACGTCGTCGAGGGTGGCGAATGGGAACTGGTTGACCCCGACGATGACGACGATTATCAGCTCCTCCGCAAGACCGAGGGGCTGCAGGACCCCGAGCAAGCCAGCGGCCCGGCGGTGGTGACGAACTCCGCGAATACTTTCAGCGGGTTCATCGAGGTCTCCGGTGAGGTCGAGCCGTTGGCCGGCACGCAGGCCAAGCCGCTAACGAGCGCGCTGGTCTTCGCCTACACCGACGACAACGAGTACTGGCTCGCCGGGGCGAAGACCTGGAAAGCCATCC
Organism: Sedimentisphaerales bacterium; assembly: GCA_016932895.1. Next base: position 2,234 of record JAFGCA010000780.1, read on the forward strand.
CGGAGGGCGAGCAGGAGGAGCGCCTGCATGTCCTCTATTTTATCGCCCATAACGACAATGGGGAGTTCAAGGTGCTGGAGGAATCGGCCGAACCGGAGATCCTGGCAGTCGGAACTTCGAAAATCAAACTCAAGCTCCGGATGGTGCCGCTGGCCCTCAACCTGCTCGTGCAGGATTCGCAGAACAATTGGGTGGAGAAGATAACCACTCGCAGCCCCTGGGACGGTGTCATCGCTACCGTACCGCAGTCGCGGGTGGGCTTCTATTCGGATCGCGAATCGCCCGAGCCCGCCGCCGGCAAGTTTGACAACCTCAAAGTGGAATGGGCAGCCTCTGGCCTGAGCGTCGAAACTGCATCCTTCGAATATGCGGCGGACAAACTCCACCAACTCGTGCGCGTCCGAGGCATGGGCAAGGATGCCGACTACACCTACGATGCCGACGGCAACCTCGCTTCGGAACTCAAGAACGAGGTGCTTACGGCCTTCGAATATAACTTCGAGAACCGCCTCCAGACCGTGCGCCGCGGCGGCAACGTCATTCGACAGTACGCCTATCAGGGCGACACCTGGATGCAGCGCACAGTCCAGGAAGACAATGGCCAGGGGCTTGTCCCCACGCATATGCTCTACGACGGGGCGAACCTGTTGGCCGAGTACGATGCTCAGATGAATCTGGCCGCCTATCACGTCACGAACGGCCTCGACAAAACGCTATGGACAGTGCGCGGCGGCAGCCTTCAGACTCCGCTCTACGGCGCGCACAACGTCATTGCCGTGGCTGACACTGGCGGTGCAGTCACCGCCCGTTACCGCTACACCGCCTTTGGCGAACGCTTTGACCTCGTCGGCAACGCCCCTGCGCCTAGGGACCCATCCTTCCAGGGCCGCACCTACGATGCAGGGTTAGGGTTTTACGATCACCGCAACCGCCAGTTCGATCCGAAGACAGGGCGGTTCCTGCAGCGCGACCCGGTGGATGGCGACCCGTTGATGAACCCCTACGCCTACCCCACCAACAACCCCGTCAACTTCCTTGACCCCATGGGCACCGGCAATGGTCAGTACCGCCAGGCCAAGCAGTCGGTGGATACCGCCCACACCAACCGTCGAACCGTGGAAGGCCTGCTCAAGGTCAATAGCGCGGCCAAGATCGGCCAAGGGGTCGCCGCCGAGTGGTTCGAGGAGTCTTGGAAACGCATCGAAAACTCCCACACTGTCTACCAAACATCACGCAACAAGGCCGAGATCGACTTCAACGCTTACTGGAAGACCATCTGGTTCTGGGTGGGCAGTGATGATGAAGCGCTGTCCGGTTCCTTCTTCGGCCTACCCATAAGCTTCCCGGGCATCAAGGTCGCCCGCGAAACCCTCCAGCAGGCCATGAAGAACTCGCGCGAGCTCTCTAAGCAAACGGAGCGCGTGGCTAATAACGCAGACACTGCCGTCAAAGTTCTGGAGACCGCAGACAAGGTGGTGACGGTGGCCTCAATAGCCACCGGCTACGGTGGCATAGCCAGAGTAGGCGCAAAGATACTCCTCCAGGAGGGCGTCAAGCAGTTCGGCAAGTATGCCCTCCAGCAAGGTGTCAGATATGCGGTGACCGAAGGAGTAAGCCGGGGCGTCGGCTATGCTCAGGAAGCTGCCATTGATTTCGCCGTGGAACAGGAATGGCTCTCGGTTGAGCAAGCCGAAACTTACAGCTCCACGTTTGACCGATTCCGCCAGGTTGCGGGCGTTGTGGCGATGGCGCGAGGAGCGGCGGCGCAGAGAGGGACCGCTCCGCAACGTACAAGACCTCAAGGGCCGACTCCGCGGCCAAATCCGGCTCCGGCAAGTCAAGCTCGCGCGGGCGCCTGCTTCGTAGCAGGTACACTCATTGCCACCCCGGATGGTTTGAAACCAATTGAAGATATCAAGGTTGGTGACTTGGTTCTTGCGGCTGATCCTGAAACCGGGGAGAACGGGGCCTATCGTGTTGCGCAAACATTCAAGCGAGACGCTACTGCTCTTATCGACATTGAGGTTGGCAACAAGAGGATCACCTGCACGCCAGAACACCCATTCTGGGTGCCTATTTGCGGATGGGTGGAAGCGGCCAAACTCCAAGTAGGTGATAGCCTCTGCGATGTGGACGGACGAGAACTTCATGTTGACCGCATTGCTCAACGAGAGACAACCGCGTCCGTATTCAATATCGAAGTTGAACGCGTACACACGTATTATGTCACGACCCTGCGTGTTCTTGTACACAACCAGTGCAAAGCCGGTGGAACCCCAGCGGGAGGACGAAACCCCAACGGGCGAAAAGGAGGGCCGGCGCATCAGGCGAAAGTCAATGAGGTAATAGCGGACATCGAATCACGAGGATTACTGGCGGCTCAAGAATTCCGGGTCAAGACAGTTGGCGGCGCAAAACCTGTTCGTTACATGGATGTGGTGGCCATTGACCCGCAAACACGGCGTGTTGTTGAAGCGCATCAGATCGGTCGCGGATGGAAGAGTAATCCTTCTGTCCCCGTGGCACGAGAGCAGGCGGCATTCCGAGACGTGCGCCATAGTCCAGTACTTCACGGTGCGAGAAGGATCTTCCACAACTACGAATAGGGGCTGCGCATGGGCAGGCAGATCAACTTCTACATGGCCGAGCTTGATGAGCAGGCTTTCCTGCAGCACCTCCATGCCGACCCAGCGGTGGTCATCATTCCGAGCATAAGCAGGCAACAGGAGGTATTGCCGCTAAGCGTATTGCCAGCAAAGAGCTCCCCCGGGTGGTTCATGGTGTGGTTGTGGAATGGAGGGATCAGCCCTTCTCCGCATATGCACTATATTCCTCAACAGCATTACTACACCGTGGATCGACAGGCCTCGGAGGTGATCGAATTTCAACGCAGCAGCTTGGAAGAGGATTGCTTAGTTAGGGGCCGCCTATGGATGGAACCGGTCTTGTCTGCAGCCGAAAGTTCAGGGGGCCATGGGCGAAAAAGGAATGCTTTCCTTCTGTGGTACTTGGGCCTTGTTAAGTGGATCAAGCGCAATGCCATAAGGGATGAAGTGGGCGACTACCTTCTTCCCGGAGCAAGTGCATTTGCTGCGCAAGGTGGCCGCTTGTGTCAGATGCTCTTGGCCCCTAACGTGCGAACGGTTGTTCACCCTATGCAACCCAAAGGAGCAGGGATGCACCATGACACTTCGGCAACGACACAAACGAATAGGAGGAGCGGGAAGGATTGCGACGCGACAAGTCACAGGAATTGACGCATGCGCGCGTGTGTTTGAGGAGCCCCTCGGGGGCTCCTCACAGGGCGGGGGGGTGCATGGTTGGTTTTCCTTTTCGGACAAGCCTGGCTTGCCTGCCGCAGGATGCAGACGGCAGCATCGCTGTAACAGGTTGAAGACGGTACGGGGGAAGTATCTCTCGTGACGGAACTCTGAGTAAGGAGGCTGTTCATGTCCAGGATCATCGTGGCTGCTCCCTTCAATTTGCCGGCAAGGAAGAAGCCAGAGAGTGAGCCTTTCTTGTTGCAGGCGCCGCTATCACAGCAGTGCCTATCACCCGGCGACGGGGCATCCACACTGCCAGCAACAGGTTGTTCAACGCCGTTAGGCGGGAAAGGAGAAGGGCAATGAAGCGCGTCATACTCTCAGTCGTGGCGGTGATCGGTGGGATCGTTCTGGGGGCCATCGTTGGCATGGTGCTTGCAAACATGACCGCCCCGGCCGGGCAAGGTGCGATGGACGCCGTGTCCAGACGCCAGGACGGCGTTCTCTACGGCGGGATTGCGGGTCTGGTCGTGGGCATCATTGGAGCCTTCTTCGTCTCCAAGCTGGTGAAGAAGCCGACGAACCCCCCCAAGGGGTAGCGACCTCAGTAGCAACGCCGAGTTTGAATCCTCGTCTGGAGGGGAAGAAGATGCTGTGTCGAACGCTGTCGTCTGCAATTGGTGTGGCTCTCGTGCTGGCCGTCTTTGTGTGCGGCTGCCGACCCGCATGGGACCCGTCCGGCAAGACGGTGGTCTTCCCGTTCCTTGACGGCGATACCAGTGGGATTGCCATCTGCGACGTCGAGTCCGGCAAGGTCAAGCGCTTGTTCGAGGAGCCAAGTGTCTGCCTTGCTGCCGCGCAGTGCATCTGGACGCCGGACGGGAAGTCGATCCTTGTGGCCGCGGCGGCCGACGACAAGTCAGGGCGGGTTCTCAAGATTAACCCGGTCGACGGCAAAACCGAAACCGTGGCTACCATCAAGGACGTGGTCATCGAGCTCCATCAGGGAGTGAAGCTCTTCACGTTTCAGCCGCCGATCCTGGTCAAAGACAAGTTCCTCTGGCTTGGGCCCTTGAAGAAGGCGGGGAAACCAGAGTTCCGTTATCTTCGCCTGGACATGACCACGGGCCAGGTAGATGACCCGATCAAGGACCCGAATCTCGAGCAGTTCATCTTCGACTTTGGGAAGCGCGGCAGCTATTACATTGCCAAGGTTGCGAACAAGGCCGACCCCAAGAAGAACCACTGCGAGTTCGGGACCATCAACCTCGAAACCGGCGAGCACGTCGGGACGCCTGCTGGCCAGGAGACGATCCAACGCAATGCCCCGGCCGAGTTCGTAGCTGCCGAGCCTGGTGGCAAGCGCTTTGCGCGAGTGCTCCTGAAAAACCTGGACCCCAAACCCGACGATGAAGTCGATCCCAACGAGCCCGTTGTGGCGTTGTGCATCCACGACGAGAACGGCAAGATCGAGAAGGGCATAGCGTTGCCCCAGTGCGATACTCCCACCGGCGACATCGTCTGGGCAGGTGATCGGGTTTGGGTGGGTGTCATCATTCAGGACCCGAAGAACGTGGGCCAATACTCCTCCGGCCTCTACAGCATCGACGTCAAGACCCACAAGATCAGCAGCTACATCCTCTGCAAGGGGGACGCCGATTACATCACGTTCCAGCCGTCGGCATCCCCCGATGGCAAACGACTGGCGGTGGTGGGGTCGCTCATTGGCAGCGGCAACAAGGGGGCGGCGAAACCACAACGCCCGGTTGCCCTGTACCTGTTTGACCTTACCGCGCTGCAGAAGGGGCCGACCGCGATAGAACTGCCCGCCAAGTAAGCACTCCGCCTCACCGCGGGCAGACGCGTGCTCTTCTCTCCCCAAGGGCCTTGGTTATGGCTTCGCGGACCTGATGGCTGGCGTCTTCCATGACTGGCTTGAGCATGTCCTCCAGGGCAGCATCGTCCTGGACGATGCTCGCCAAGGCAACAGCTGCATTGGCGCGCAAGTCGACCGAGGGGGAGGCCAGGCATCGGGCCAGTGCGGGCACGGCCGCCGAAGCGTCCGGCCCAAGCTCGGCCAGGACTGCCGCCGCGTTGACCATGAGGCTCTCTTCGCGGCCGTCCAGGACTCCGGCGAGGGCCGGCGTGGCCAAGGTGGCGTTCTTGCCGAATGCGGACAGGGCGTCCATGGCGGCTGTGCGGACATCGGCGTCGGGGTCCCCCAGCGCGGTAGCCAGGGCCGAGACGGTCTTCTTGGCAGCCTCCTGTCCCAAGGGCCTGGCAGCCGCTTCCGGCTTTACCCGAGGCCAGTTAGGTTCAGGAAGGCTCGTTATGCGCCCCAGGGTGTCGTAGGAGTAGCGCCAGATCGTGTTGCTGGCCCTTGGAGCGCTGGAAACCATGTTCCCCAGGGTTCTGGCGGCCAGCCCCCGGATAGTGCCGTCCTCGTCGCCGAGCAAGGCAGCGGCTTCAGGGGCCAAGGGAACTGCACCGGCCCCTAGATCGCAGGCCAATTTGGCCGCTATCAGCCTGACTTCCCGGCTCCGACTTCCCAATGCCAGCCTGAGCGTTGGGACCATTCGAAGGCCGCAGAGGGCCAGGAGATGGCAGGCCTCCGGCTGGTTCGGAGCAAGGCCCTCCGGGAGGCGAAGGTAAAGCCCGATGGCGTGTGCCGTTCTTTCAGGGGTTCCGCCCAGGCGCTGGAGGGCGTCCTTGTAACCGTTCACGGCCCGGAGGAACCGCTGCGGTTTCTCGGCGGGCCGGACGATAATCATTGTGCATGAAGGACGCTCCGCTGCAAG
>JAFGCA010000781.1 GCA_016932895.1 Sedimentisphaerales bacterium
CGACGAGTGGCCGCAGGAACGGCGGGATCGGCAACGGGCTGGCGTCCACGATGGCGACGATTGATTGTCGTGGCGAATTACGTTGCGGCGCGACAGTCGATTCGATAGAAAGATTGCATGGTCGAGAGTAGTGACAGACTGAGCGCGATGGTGCGGCTGGACGGGCAGGGTTCGTCATCGTGAAGATTGAGTACTTTCATGCTTCGAAGTATGGCAATGGAGCCATGGTGGCGGAGGAGTTTGGCAGGCGGATGGTTGCCAGAGGGGTCGCGGTCGACGTCCGTCACGTACGGGAGGTGAAACCCAAGGAGGTGCCGCCGGCCGAGTTGTACCTGTTCAGTTCGCCGGGGCGCTGCGGCCGGCCCATCCGGGCCATGCGCCGCTTCCTGAAAAAGGCCCGGCTGCCGTCGGGAGCGAAGTACGCCATCCTGACCACAGAGATGCCGACGCCGGAGCAGCGGAGCAAGTGGCAGCGCGTCATTCCGATCATGGACGAAAGACTGCGAGACAAGGGCCTGGTCAAGGTCGCGGAAGGCACGATTCTGGTCACCGGCATCAAGGGCCCGCTCGAGGAGGGCTGGGAGAAGAAAGTAGAAGCCTTTGCCTCCCGGATTCTACCTGGGACCTGCAATTCTCCCGAAAAGTGATCCGCCGGATGATTTGGAGGTCAATTATGACTCGGTCAGGCAATAACCTCTTCGCAGTGCTGGTGAGTGTTGTAGTCATCGGTGGAGGCCACTCGTCGTTCGGTTCCGAGTCTATCAGCCGGTTGCCCCTGATCAGGAAGGACGTGCGTTCGGGCTTTGCCAACGGAGGCTGGAAGTACGACCGTTATGACGAACTGCGATCGCTGGACGCGCACACGAGTATTACCGTGGCCGATATCAAGGGGCCCGGAGTCATCACGCACATTCATACCACGCGGCACTTTCCCGCCGACCTCATGTCCCGCGGCATCGTTCTGGAGATCTATTTCGATGGCGCCCGGGAGCCCGCCGTGCACAGCCCTCTGGCCGACTTTTTCGGCGACGGCTGCAACGGTCAGAGTGAGAACTTCAGTTCCCTGCTGATCGAGTGCGCCCCCTGGAGCTACAACTGCTATTTCCCCATGCCTTTCAAAGAGAGGGCCAGGGTGGTCCTTCGCAATGATACCGACAGGCATGCCATGAACTACTCCTACGTGGAATGGGAGACGTTGCCGCAGTGGACACCAAATATGGGATATTTTCACGCCACTTACAACCGGGAGGTATTCCAGCTTACCAAGCATACCGACAAGATCATGTTTGACGTCAAAGGCGCCGGACACATCATCGGTCGGCAATACAGCGTGTGCAGCGACGAACAGATCTTCGAGAAGTTCGGCTTCGTCATGGAGGGCAACAACGAGATTGACATCGACGGCCAGGAAAGAGCCATCGATTATCTGGGGACGGAGGACTCCTTTACCTTCAGTTGGGGTTTTCGGGAGAACTTCGCCGGCCTGCGCGCGGGAATGCCCCTGGTCAAGGTGGACGGCGAAGCCGATCTGCTGTCCATCTACCGCTTTCACGATCACATGCCCATCCGCTTCAACAAGGAGCTGCGCTGGCACATCAACTGGCAGCACGAGAAGGGTTTCGCGTCCCGGCCGGACTGGGACCTTGCCGTGGACGATGACGGCTGCTGGGTGGACTATGCCACCGTGTACTATTGGTACCAGGACAACCCCGGGGGATTCAAGCATGGTCCTTTGCCGCCGGTGGCCGAGCGGATGAAGGCGCTGTCAAGACATTCGAAAAGACACATCGCCGATATGGAAGAGATTGTGAAGGCCAGTGTTGAAGTTGATCCACAACTGGCCAATACCTTTTCCAGACGCCAGGACATGGAAAGGGTAGTCGTTCGAAATCCGTATGCGGACACGCATCCGTTTTATATCGACACGCCCAAACCCGAAGGCGGCCATCCAGGGAATCCCAACCCGGGCCGGACGGGCATTCTCGCCGTTCATCCTAAAGATGTATTTCATCCGTGCGTAGTACTGCGGAAGGTGGCTGTTCCGATGGATGGAAGTCACTCCCTGCGCGTGGTTGTCTCCGGCGATCCGTATGAGGTGACGCGCAATTGCGATTTCATTCTGCAGGCGGGAATCTACGACGGAAGAGAAATCGACTGGTTCGACGAGGAAGTGGTTGAGTCGGGAGCGGAACCGTCGCCGGACAATTGGCGAACCCTCGAATACAATCTGAAGAAGTACTCGGGTAAAACCGTGACTATCGTCATTTCCGTAGCCGCCGGAGGCCCCAACGGGCACTGGGCCAATGAAGAGGCCTTCTTCGACGAGATCAGCGTGATCCGGGATTAGCATGCCATGTTGCGCACGCATCAGTGGGAATCCGCATGACATCACAGATTGTGATCTCAGCCGCTCGGACTCCTCTGCGAATAGCCGGAACGTGAGGTCGCCGGGCAACCGAACGCGATTGGGCTTCACAGCTTGAATCAGGGCACGAGTCTCGACGCCGTACAGTGCCGCCAAATCCAAGTCCGGGATAAGCTTCCGGCGGCGAATTTACCCCGTCTTTGCGAGATCGAGAAAAACGATGTGCGAGGGATTGCCGACGGGCGTGTAGTGGCCGGTGAAGGCCAGGCGACCCGTCTTGCGATCCACGCGGAAGACGGCGATGTTGTCGCCGCGCTGGTTGCAGGAGTAAAGGAACCGGCCGGTGGGGTCGAAATTGAAGCTGCGCGGATAGTCCCCGCGCGTCCATTCCTCCCCGACGTAGGTCAGGGCGCCGGTGGCGCCGACGGAGAAGATCGCAATGCTGTCATGCAACCGGTTGCCCGCGTAGAGGAACCGGCCATCGGCGGAGACCATGATCTCAGAGCAGAAATTGCTGCCGGCAAACCCGGGGGGCAGCGTGGAGATGGTCTGCCTTGCGGCCAGGCCTCCCTTCCGGGCATCGTAGTCAAACATCACGACGGTCGAGCCTTCCTCCTGAATGGAATAGAACCAGCGCCCATTCGGATGGAAGCAGAAATGTCGCGGCCCGTCTCCCGGCGGCAGCGAAATCGCGGCCGGAGCATTCGCGGTGAGGACGCCCTTGTGGTCATCGAACTTCCAGACGAAGATCTGATCCAACCCCAGATCGACATGCAGAACGAAACGCCCCGAAGGATCGGCCCCAATCATGTGTGCATGTGTTCGGTCGTGTCCGCTGAAGGCAAAGGTTCCCGGCGGAGCGTTCGTGGCCCTTCTCGGTCCCAGCGTTCCCACATCCGTCTTGATGTCCGTGGCGACACCCAGACCGCCGTCGGGCAGAATCGGCAGCACCGCCACCGAGCCGCCAAAATAATTGGCCACCAGCAGGAACTTCCCCGAAGGATGCACGCTCACATAGGTGGGCCCGGCCCCGCCGGAATGGACGGTGTTGAGCAGTTTCAACTGCCCGTCGCTGCCGTTGACAGCGAAGGCGCTGACCGTGCCCTCGTTGTTTTCGCCCACCCGGTCCGTCTCGTTGCTGGAATACAGGCGGGTTCCGGCGGCGTTCAACGCCAGGCAACTCGGACTCGTCCCCAGCTCATAGACGCCGTGCGGTGTCATAACCCCGGTGGCGCGATCCACCTGGAATACGTGAATCCCACGTCCATTTCCGGGAGGCAAATCCACCTGCGTCGGCGGCATGTCGCGGAGCGGCGAACTGAACGTGCCCACGTAGCCCATGAGCGGCCCCCCGGCCTCGGCCGATTGCGCCGTAAGCACACCCGCCATCAGCGGTGTGCTACCTGCTGCCAGCACGCAGGAGGATTTCAAGAACGAGCGTCTGGAAACTCCCCGCGGAATCAGGTGGGAAGGGTGGTGCATGGTTTGGTCAACGGCAGGAGTAAGCAGCATCAGTGGCCGGGGCAAACAACGCGCCGTACCTCGGCGCGTTGATCGATCGACTGATACTGACAGGAATTTTGATTCTTCAGCCATGAGAGTTACTACTGGACTTTTGCAAAACTCTTGTTACTATATCCCCCTGACAGGCGAAGATTCGACCGGAGAATCGTCCATCCGCACGATTCACACGGTGCACCTTCTGCAGTGCAAGGCTGTGGTTCGCCGCGTTGCCTGGCAGGTCAAGACCTGCTAAGCGGAACGATCAGACAAACGGTGTCTGTCCCGGCATGGCCATGGGTCTGATGGGCAGGTCCATGTCCCATGTCAGGTTGTCGGGGACGAGTTTCAACTCGGAATTCATGGCCTGGTCCCAGGAGATTTCTTTCCCGGTGTAGGCGGCCATGCGTCCCATGATGGCCATGAGCGTGCTGTGAGCCATCCAGACGCCGTCGTTGATCGGTTCGCCCTTGCGGATCGAGTCGAACAATTCGTTGTGCTCGACCTGGTACATGCTGGCCTTGGGGCCCTGATAGCGCCAGGGCTTTTCGCCCTTGATGACGGGATCGTTCCAGCCCTTGATGGTTCCGGTCCCGTCGGCGCCCATGAGGTAGTCCGAGTTCTCGCCGTAGCAACCGCTGATCTGGCGCTGGGCCATGAACGCGCGAACGCCGTCCGGGAACTCGTAGAAGACGTCGATGTGGTCGAAGATATTGCCTTCGTGGTTGGGGAACTGGCGACCGCCGGTTGCGACCGCTTTGAGCGGGAGCACTCCATTCATCGCCCAGGCGATCTTGTCCACGCTGTGACAGGCCTGCTCCACCAGGCCATCGCCGCTGAGCCAGACGAAGTTGTACCAATTGCGAAGTTGCCATTCCACGTCGCTCATGCCGGCGGGGCGACTGGCGGCCGGGGGCATGGGTTTCACCGGTCCGGCCAGATAGGTGGCGTAGACGGCGCGAATATCGCCGATGCCGCCCTGGTGTACCTGTTCGTAGAAGGCGCGACGCGCCAGGTCATAGCGCCAGCAAAAGCCGGCCACCAGAGACAGGTTCTTCTCCTTGGCCATGGCGGCCGACTCGAGGACGCTGCGCACGCCCGGGGGGTCGGTAGCCATCGGTTTCTCGGAGAAAACGTGTTTGCCGGCCTCGACTGCCGCGCGCAGATGTTGCGGCCGGAAACCCGGGGGGGTGCCCAGGACCACGACGTCCACGCCGCTGTCGATCACTTTCTGGAACCCGTCCAGGCCCACGAAGCACGCATCGTCCGGAACCTTGACGCGCGGCCCGAACTGCTCGTTGGCCCCGAGGCTCTGGCGACTCCTCTGCAGGCGATCCTCAAAGGCGTCGGCCATGGCCGTCAAGACCACGTCTTCACCGGTGGACAGGGCTTGCGCCGCAGCGCCGGTACCGCGTCCGCCGCAACCGATGAGCCCGACCTTCAGCGTTTCGCTGGAAGAATAGGCCGCGGAGGCTTGCTGAGCGAAGGCCAGACGGCTTGCCAGAGCACCGCTAAGGGCAGCGGCACCGGAGGTCTTGAGAAACTGACGACGAGATGAATTCACAACGGATTGAGATTTTATCTTTTCCATGGAAGTCCTTATACCAGTGAATGCACTACAAGTCAAGATGCAAGCCTGACAGGAATTCTGATTTTTCCGCAGAGTCCCGCGGTCGCGCCTGCGCGTTTCACACCGACGGCCCGGTTTACTCCCAGGCAAGAGAAGACCAGCGTCGTTCTGACGCCAGCGGCTCGGTGACAGTCACTGATCACGTGCTGAGGGACATTACGCCGGGACGGCCCTCAGGGCGATCTTGTTGGCGCCGTCGATAAAGAGGATTCTGGCCTCGGGGTTCTCGGCGAGCCAGCCGTCGACGACGGCCTGGGGGTCGGGCGCAGGACGAAGGTGGGCCGCTTCGACGAGGTCGTCGGGAATCTGCGTGTGCATCCAGACCCGCCACAGCCGCCGGATCAGCAGGGCGAACTTGTAGGGCTTGTGACTGTACAGGACGTAGTCCTGTCGAATCGATTGGATGACTTCCTCGAGCGGGACGGTCAGGCGGTTGTAGAAATTCGCCAGGGTGTGCTCGGCGCCGATACCGTCGGGGCAAGCGGCCAGGAACAGGACCTCTCCGCCGTCCGTCACCGCGGCCCGGGTCAACTCCAGGGCCCGTTGGGCCGTGTACAAATCTTCGTCGTTGCTCAGCCCGCCCGGCGACACGATCATCCGCGCCGCCGGAGTAACCGTGCGGATGTTCCTCTCGTCGGTGACGAGAAAGGACGCGGCGCTGGTCTCCTGGATCGGGCCGAACCGCGCCCAGATCAACCGCTCGCCGGCGCTGATCATCGCCAGCGCATAGATCGGCCGGCCTTTGGCGATCAGTTCCATGCCCTCGACCATATCGGTAGCCAGGGGATTGTCTCTGCGATCGGGATTCGGATGCCACGGGTGCGCCCCGTGCGTGGATTCATCGAGCAGGGCCAGGCTGTGGTTCTGCTCGACCGTGCGAAAGGCCGTGATGCCGGGCACGAAGTTCTTCACCGGATTGGAGTACCCCGCGAAGTAATGGACCTTCACATCCGAGACCACGAGAAAGACCTCTGCCTCATCAGCGAACGCATTTGCCAGTACTTGCGTGCCCCGTGACGTGCGGCCGACGTCGGTGAATTCGTCCGCCTGGCAGTCATGGGCATGGATTCGCGTAACGGTCAGGCCGGCGTCCCGGCCCGCTATTTCGATCTCGCGGCGGATGTCGCGATTCTTCGGCGTCTCGGCATTGTGCGTCCCCGTGCAGATCAGGAACTGCACCGAGGCGGTCCCCTGCAGGATGCGGCACATGTGCGGCAGCACCTCCGCGAGGGGCTCGTCGCGCGTGCCGTCGTCGACGAGCACGCACACCCGTTTGCCGGCGACCTCGTCCCGAAACGCTCCGCCCTGGCTCTCCACGGTGTCCCGGAGGCTCGCCGCAGGATCGTCGGTCTGCTGCCCCTGCCAGGGCCGGATGATCTCCTGAACGTTCCGATCCGGGACCCGGACCGAGACAACGCCGGTTCCGTAATGCAGGTCTACTTTCATAGCGGCCCTTAGACTTCGTATGTCCTTGTATCTCCGTGCACGCCAGCTACGTGTACTATCGGCTGACAGCGAGGAACAATCCACTAAAATGCACTATCTCAGGCGACCGGGGGCCGCACCGGAACATGTCACATTCCTGGCATTTGGGGGCCGCTTCGGATCGATGATGAGGTCGAATCCACATGCGACTGTTCCGGCGCCGCGCCTACCTCGCCGGCCAGACGTCGCCGTAGCTGACCAACTGTATGCCGCGTTTCTTGATGACCTCTTTGACCTTCTCGCTCGTAAAGGCTTTGGTGACGGCGTCGCGATGGGCCGCCACGTTCCAGTAGCCCTCGTGCCCGATCGCGCGCATTTCCTCGGTGTCCAGACCCGGATGCTCGACGAGAATCCAGACGCCGGGCGTGAGCTTTTCCAGCGCCTCGACCAAAGCGGCCTCGCGCTGGGCGGCGGTCGCATCGCTGCCGGCCGACCAGCGAAAATGCTTCGCGTCGGGTGTTTCGAAGCTCAGCTTGTATTCCCGCGCCAGCTTCTGTACCAGCGCCCGCAGCTCGGGCGTGCAGGTCGGCGTGCCCATGTGGCTGCTCACGTGCGAGACCTGCGGAATCTCCTTTTTCGCCAGCTCGATCTGAGCCCGCAGCTCCTTCTCAACCTCGTGAATGTTCCACTTGGACTGGAGGAAACCGGTATTGGGCGGGAAGCCCTTTCGCTGGCTCGTCGTCGGGAAGAAATGCCCGTTGGCGTCCACGAGGCTCGGCGCCTGCGTCAGCGGGCCCCATTTGTAGGTCTCCCACTCGCTGGTCAGCGTCAGGTGCACGCCGACGTCGTACCCGGGATTCGCGCGCAGCATCTTGGCCGCCTCCCCAAACCAAGGACACGGCGCCATCACCTCCACGCTCCGCGCAATCCCCTCGCGAAAGCTCTTGATACACGCCACATTGGCCGCATGAGACGACCCAATATCGTCCGCTCGCACAATCAGCTTGATCTCCCCCCGCTCCTGCCCCGCCTGCCCGACCGCCGACCCACCGGCAACCGCCAAAACAGCCACCCCCACAACCAACAACAACACAACCACCAATCGAAAGCAAAGAGATCTACCATCCATCGCAAACCCGCCTTACAAAACACGTTCGGAAATCTCCGAAACCCCACCGGCCCCCGACCGAACCAACCGTTCCCCGCCGAAACCCCGACAGAACAACAGCCAAAAGCCATTATAACCCCACCCCCCCACCCGGCAACCCATTTGCGACCCGGCGTCAAGCCCACCGCATAGCGGCCGTTGGCAGACTTACAAAGGGAAGGCGATGGAAACCAATGGTCAATGATCCATCATCAATCCCACTGCCCTCGCGCCTCCCGCCTCCCGGAATCTGGCAGTCGCTTTTTTCAATCTCCTTCCATAGAATTCACAGGTTAACCGTTAGATTTCGTCAACCAGTTGCACGTTTAAAGTGGGCTTGCCGCCAAGGTTACAGGCGACTTTGAAAACATCGGCCGTTTTGGAATTGACACAGCTTGGGCATTTTGGTATGCTAAAATGCTGAGGTGTTCGGCTCAAGGATCCCGTTGCAGCAAAAGTGTTAATGGTATTACCCGGTTTTGGCCGATAATGTCTCAGTGAAGGAACGTTTCCCAATGTACAGCCCTTGGCAGATAGCGGTGAGCGAATGAATAGGCAGCAAATTGCCCTCAAACTGATACTTGATCAATTGGGGGTGGACTTTAGTGTCAAGTCTTTCCAGGACAGACTGATCCTACAGAAAGCGTCCTATTTGGCACAAGCCGCCGGCGTGAATCTTGGCTACTACTTCAGTTGGTATCTCTACGGACCGTATTGTTCATCACTGGCCACCGACGCCTTCTCCGTCAGCGATGAACTCGAGGCCGACAGTGACGAATCCAAAGGCTGGCAGTTGGATGAGAAGACCATCGCCAAGTTGATGCCCGTCCGCACCCTGATAGAAAGCTGTGGGCCGGAAGATCGCGCGAAGCGATTCGAGCTACTGGCATCTGTCCATTTTCTGGTGGCAAGGAAGGACATGCCCGCCAATGGTGTGGGCGCGTTAGCTACAATGCTGAGGAACCTTGGTAAGGACTTCAACGAGAGCGAGGTGGCTGCCGCCACAGAGGGACTCGCGAAGCATGGCATCATCGCAGGATAACTATCCCGGCAGATTCATTGTGGATTCCATACACGGTGATATCCATCTCACGAAACGTGAGTGGAAGGTCGTGGATACTGCATCGTTCCAGAGACTGCGTCACATCAAGCAACTGCAAATGGGCCAAGTTACCTACCCCAATGCCACGCACACGCGTTTCGTGCACTGTCTTGGGACGCTGCACATCATGCAAAGAGTGCTTAAGGCTGCGAAGGAGCATGGGATAAATCTTGATGGCGACGAACGGGAGAACCTGCGTCTGGCCGCTTTGCTCCACGATGTGGGGCACTATCCTTACTCCCATCTATTGGAGGGTGTGGACAAGGTCGATCTTCTGGAAGAACGCGTCAAGCCCCCAGAGGCTGACAAGAAACAAACACTCGATCTGGAACGGAAAGCCATCCCCTATCCCAGTCACGTGTCCGTTGGGGGACTTGTGGTGACAAGGCAGCCGGACATGCTCGCTGCGATCGGGGGCGAAGCGAAAGCCAAAAAGGTTGCGGCTCTGTTTTCTGGCGAGGAGATAGAGAACAAGAAGATGAGTCGGCTGATCAGTAGTAGCTGGGACCTTGACCGGTTCGACTACCTTCAGCGGGATTCGTATGCCACGGGCCTGCCCTACGGGCGAATTGACCTCAACTACCTGCTCAACAGTCTGCGCGGCAATTCCGAAGGTGAGATCGGCGTGCATGAACGCGCGATCCCTGCGGTCGAGCATTTTCTCATGGCCCGCTACTTCATGCATCGCACGGTATATTATCACAGGACCACATGGGCCATAGAAGAGGCGTGTCGTCAGCTTCTGAGACGCCTGCGCGATGGGGAGAAGTACGGCGTGCCAGAGGATGGGCAGCAGATCAAGGAGATCGTCACCTCCAGAAACATCCACACTTTCACCGATTCGTACGTCGATGCGATCGTTCGACAGGCGATCTCTGACCCTGACGATGTGATCGGTAGTCTTGCGTGGTCAATCCAGTCTCGCAATCCTCCAAAACTCCTGAAAGAGGTTTCCGTGTTTTCAGAAAAGGCAGAGACCCTCCATCGCGGGACCGTCTTCAGAGAGCGCTGCCTGCGTGATCTTGCAGGCGTTGCCCACCAGAAGGAAATTGCTTTGGGCCGATTCCTCCTCTGTGAATTGCCGCCAATCACGGTGGAGAAGGCCGTGTCGCGGTACACTGCAAGCGAGTACCGCCAAGCTTCTTCCGAAGCGCTCAGACAGTCCATTCGCGACGAAAACGAGATTGTCAAGGTCTTCGAGGAGGGCAGTGACAACCCCAAATCGCTGTTGGAGATCGACCAGAGCATCGTTAAGAAGCTTGCCGGACAGGTATTTAGGACGTATCGCCTGTATTTCGTGCCGAGTAAAAAGGAAAAGACCTCGCCTGTTGAAGATCTGAGGGCACTTGTTGCCGATTGGGACAGACCTTAGAGGCATGGTCGTATACCGTGGTGCGGCCCGGCCGCTCCCTGTGCAAGGCGGTGATGGTCCCGACCAAGTTGGCTAATCTACTTGACGATGTAGCAGGAAAGACGAGCCATAGGTACGCACACTGAGCGGTTCCGAGCGTGTCTGTGAACCTTTCTGGCGTCTGGATCCAGGCCTTGCCGGCCGATCTGCGCTAGCCAACCCGACACGTTCAGCCAGTTGCGCGAAAGCCCCGCGGGCGCGGTCGGCCGCAACCTTCGACCAAAAACAGAACACGTGATTA
>JAFGCA010000782.1 GCA_016932895.1 Sedimentisphaerales bacterium
GGCCTACATGGCCGGCACCATCGATTTTCTGGGCCTGATCGACGCCGAACGCACCTGGCTTCGGTTTCAGCTTCAGCGCGAGCGGGCCCGGGCCGACCGGCAGCAGAGGATTGCCGAGCTGGAAATGCTCGTAGGGGCCGAACTGACCCGCGCCGCATCAGCCGAGTAGCTGGTTTGCGACTTTGCTCGAGCAGACCCGGCGAAGGAATCCTTCTTTACCTCGGACAAAAGTGCTGAATTTTGCGAACGCAAATCCTATGGGCGTAGTATAGATTTAACGCAAACGAAGAGTCGTGGAGGCTTTTATGCGAACGAAACAAGCTCTCCAACGAGCGTTGGCCGTAGTGCTGCTGGCCGGTGGCGGTCTCGTCGCCGGGTATCTGCTGGCCCCGGCGGCCACGGGCGAACCGCAACACGCTCATGACCAGGCTGAGGCGGGAAAGACGCAGAAGTGGTACTGCTCGATGCATCCGCAGATTATCCGCGATGAGTTCGGCAGATGCCCTCTGTGCGATATGGACTTGATCCCGATGCCCGAGAGTCTGGCTGTGGGGGGCTCGGCCCGCGAGCTGGCGGTCTCGGAGGCCGCGGCCAAACTCATGGAGATTCAGACCTCACCGGCCCAGCGGAAGTTCGTCAGCGCCGAAGTGCGGATGGTCGGCAAAGTGGATTACGACGAGACGCGCGTCAAGCATATCACGGCCTGGGTGGGTGGCCGGCTGGATCGATTGTACGTGGATTTTACCGGCATCAGTGTCAGCGAAGGCGATCACCTGGTGTACCTGTACAGTCCGGAGCTCATCAGCGCCCAAGCGGAGCTGCTGCAGGCCGCCCGCGCGGCGCGGAATGTAGCCGACGGAGCTTCGGAGTATCTGAGCCGGTCGACAACGAACACTCTGGAAGCGGCCAGGGAGAAGCTGCGCTTGCTGGGTTTGAAGGCCGATCAGATCGACGGCATCGAACAGTCGGGCCGGCCGTTGACGCACCTGACGGTCTATTCCCCCATGGGCGGAGTGGTCATTGAGAAGATGGCCAACGAAGGCATGTACGTCAAGACCGGTACGCACATCTATACCGTGGCGGACCTGTCGCAGGTCTGGGTCAAGCTCGATGCGTACGAATCCGATCTTCCATGGATTCGGTACGGCCAGCCGGTGGAGTTTGCCGCCGAGGCCTATCCCGGCGAGGTCTTCAAGGGATGGGTGAGCTTCATCGAGCCGACCCTCAATGCGAAGACGCGGACGGTCAAGGTGCGGGTCAATGTCCCCAACCCCGAAGGGCGGCTCAAGCCCGAGATGTTCGTGCGGGCCGTGCTGCGCTCTCAGGTCGCCCCCGGGGGCAAAGCGATGGACCCCAACATGGCGGGCAAGTGGATGTGCCCCATGCACCCGTCGGTGGTGAAAGCAGCGACGGGCTCCTGCGATATCTGCGGGATGGATCTGGTCGCGACCGAATCGCTCGGTTACGTAGCGTCGGAACCGACCGGCGAGCCTCCGCTGGTCATTCCCGCCTCGGCACCCCTGATTACGGGCAAGCGCGCGGTCGTGTACGTGCGAAAGCCCGAGACGGAGATTCCCACGTTCGAGGGTCGCGAGGTGATCCTGGGCCCCAGGGCCGGCGCGTACTACCTGGTGGAATCGGGTTTGCAGGAGGGCGAAGAGGTGGTGACACACGGCAGCTTCAAGATTGACTCGGCCCTTCAAATTCAAGCCAAGCCGAGCATGATGAACCCGGAGGGCGGGGCCGCCCCAGCCGCCCATCAGCATGGAACCGGTGACGCCGGCGGCGCGCACCAGCACCAGTAGTAGAGTTTCCTGCAATCAGACGAAGACTTTCGATTTGGAAAGGACAACACGATGAATGGCACAAACAGAAATCTCAGCCGGGTACTGGCAGCGGTTGCGCTGCTGGCCATAGCGGTCGCACTCAGTGGCTGCGGCAAGGAAGAGCCGGCCGCCCAGCGCCCCACGCCGGCGCCGACGGGTGAGCTCACAGCAGCGGCGCAGGAGGCGGCTGCGACGGTGAAGGAGAAGGCCGAAGAGGCCATCCTGCAGACCACCTGTCCCATCATGGGCGGCGCGATCAACAAGGCTATTTTTGTCGAGTATCAGGGCAAGAAAGTCTATTTCTGCTGCAAAGGCTGTGAGACCGAGTTCAACAAGGAACCGGAGAAATACGTGGCCAAGCTGCCGCAATTCCAGCAGTAATATGACACGCAACGACACGGGCATCGATGGACGAGCTGCGGCACAACAGTGACAGGCACACCGGCGTTCTGGACGGGATCATCCGGTTCTGTCTCGAGAACAAGCTGGTGGTGGCCCTGGTGATTGGCCTGGTCCTGGGCTGGGGCGTAATGGTTGCGCCCTTCGATTGGGACCTGGGCGGGCTGCCGCGCCTGCCGGTGCCGGTCGATGCGATTCCGGACCTCGGGGAGAACCAGCAAATCGTTTTTACCGAGTGGATGGGGCGGTCCCCCCAGGACGTGGAGGACCAGATCACCTATCCGCTGACGGTTTCTCTGCTGGGTCTTCCCGGTGTCAGGACCATTCGCAGCTATTCCTTCTTCGGCTTCTCCAGCATCTACGTCATTTTCGACGAGGCCACCGAGTTCTACTGGTCGCGCAGCCGCGTCCTGGAGAAGCTCAACAGCCTGCCGGCCGGAACGTTGCCCGAGGGCGTACAGCCGGTCCTTGGTCCCGATGCGACCGCGCTGGGGCAGATCTTCTGGTACACGCTGGAGGGACGCGACGCCGCCGGCAACCCCGCCGGCGGATGGGACCTCGACGAGCTGCGCAGTATCCAGGATTGGTACGTGCGCTACCACCTCATGGGGGCGAAGGGGATCAGCGAAGTCGCCTCGGTGGGCGGGTTCGTCCGGGAGTATCAGATTGACGTCGATCCGGACGCGATGCGCGCGTACGGCGTGGCTCTGGGTGACATCTTCAACGCCGTCAAGTCGTCGAATATCGACGTCGGTGCCCGGACCATTGAAATCAACCAGGTGGAGTACGTCATCCGGGGACTCGGTTTCATCGAGAAGATCGAGGACATCGAGAAGACGGTCATCAAGGTCAACGACAACGTTCCGATTACCGTGAAGGACGTGGCAAAGGTCTCGCACGGTCCGGCCCTGCGCCGCGGCGCCTTGGACAAGAGCGGGGCCGAAGCGGTGGGGGGCGTTGTGGTCGTTCGTTACGGCTTCAACCCGTTGGAGGCGATCAACAACGTCAAGGCGAAGATCGCGGAAATCTCGGCGGGCCTGCCCCAGAAAACTCTGGACGACGGGACCGTCTCAAAAGTCACCATCGTCCCGTTCTACGATCGAACGGGCCTGATCTACGAGACGCTGGGCACGCTCAAGGAAGCGCTGACCGAGGAGATTCTCGTCACCATCATCGTCGTGATTGTGATGGTGCTGCACCTGCGCAGCTCCGTGCTCATCAGCGGTCTGCTGCCGCTGGCGATTCTCATGTGCTTCATCGCGATGAGAGTCTTCGGCATCGATGCCAACATCGTGGCGCTCTCGGGCATCGCCATTGCCATCGGCACGATGGTGGATATGGGGATCGTGGTCTGCGAGAACATCCTGCGGCATTTGGGCGAAGCGCGCGAGGACGAGAACACGCTGGACGTCGTCCACCGGGCCGCTTCGGAAGTCGGCGGGGCGGTTCTGACGGCGGTGGCCACGACGGTGGTGAGTTTCCTGCCCGTCTTTACAATGAGCGGCGCCGAGGGCAAGCTTTTCAAGCCGTTGGCCTTCACCAAGACGTTCGCGCTGCTCGCATCCATCGTTGTCGCGCTGACGATCATTCCGCCGGCGGCGCACGTTTTGTTCACCCGCCGCATCTCCGCGGGGCGAATCAGGCGTTACGTATTGGGCACGTTGCTGCTCGCCCTGGCCGTTGTCAGTGGGATTCTTTTAGCGTGGTGGGTGGGTCTTATCGTGGGTGCCATCGGCGCATACCACCTGTTGCACCAGCGATTGCCACGAAGGCTGCACGGCTGGCTTCCCATCGCCGCCAACATCCTGGCGGTAGTTTGCGTCGGCGTCATCCTGACGGGGCACTGGCTGCCTCTGGGCCCCGACAAAGGGGCGATCCGCAATCTCGTCTTCGTCGGTTTGCTCATCGGCCTGCTGCTGTTGTTCTTCCGCGTGTTCCAACTCTTCTACGCGCGCATCCTCGGCTGGTGTCTCGACCACAAGCTGATCTTTCTTTCGCTGCCGACGGCTCTTTTGATTCTGGCGGGGATGATCTGGCTGGGCGCAGCGCGGGTGTTCTTCTTCGTGCCGGAGCCTCTGCGGACCAGCCGCGCCTGGACGGCGGCCGAGCGGGCGTTTCCGGGGTTGGGCAAGGAGTTCATGCCGCCTTTGGACGAAGGGTCGTTTCTGTACATGCCGACGACCATGCCTCATGCCTCGATCGGGGAAGCCCTCGACGTGCTCCGAAAGCAGGATATGGCCTTCCAGGCGATTCCGGAGATCGAATCGGTGGTGGGCAAGATCGGCCGCGTCGATTCGCCGCTCGATCCGGCGCCGGTGTCGATGGTCGAGACGGTCATCAACTACAAGTCGGAATATGTCACCGACGAGAACGGACATCGGCTGCGCTTCCGGTACGACCGGACCCGGGGGCAATTCGTCCGCGACGAAGACGGGAACTTGATCGCCGACGCGGCCGGGCGGCCCTATCGGCAATGGCGCGATCATATACACAGCCCCGACGACATCTGGGATGAGATCATCAGGGCCGGTGAGATTCCCGGTACGACCAGCGCCCCGAAACTCCAGCCGATCGCCGCACGGCTCGTGATGCTGCAAAGCGGTATGCGCGCCCCGATGGGCGTCAAGGTGCGCGGGCCCGACCTGGAAACCATCGAGGCGGTCGCGCTGGATATCGAGCGCTTCCTGAAAGAGGTGCCGGGAGTCCAGCCCGGGGCGGTGATCGCCGACCGGATCGTGGGCAAGCCGTATCTGGAGATCGACATCGACCGCGAGGCGATCGCGCGGTACGGCATCAGCATCCGCCAGGTCCAGGACGTCATCGAGGTGGCCATCGGCGGCCGCCGGGTCACGACGACCGTCGAAGGACGCCAGCGCTACCACGTCCGCGTCCGTTATCTGCGCGAGTTGCGGGATGACATCGAGAGCCTGGGGAAGATCCTGGTTCCGGCCGTCGGCGGCGCCCAGATCCCCCTGATCCAGCTCGCCGAGATTCGCTACGTGCGCGGACCCCAGGCCATCAAGAGCGAGGATACGTTCCTCACCGGCTACGTCGTCTTCGACAAGAAGGAAGGCTATGCCGAGGTCGACGTGGTCCAGCGCTGCCGGGCGTATCTGCAGCAGAAGACCGACGCCGGCGAGTTCGTCGTGCCCAAAGGCGTCAATTATATGTTTGCCGGAACGTACGAGAATCAGGTCCGCGCGCAGAAGACGCTGACGATGGTCGTGCCGCTGGCGCTGTTCATCATCTTCATCATTTTGTACCTGCAGTTTCGCTCGGTCTCGACGACGACGCTTGTCTTCTCGGGCATCGCGGTGGCATGGGCGGGGGGCTTCCTGCTGATATGGCTTTACGGCCGGCCCTGGTTCCTGGATTTCCATCTCTTCGGCGTCAATATGAGGCAGTTGTTCCAGGTCCAGCCGATCAATCTGAGCGTGGCGATCTGGGTGGGCTTTCTCGCGCTGTTCGGCATCGCTTCCGACGACGGCGTGGTGATGAGCACGTACCTGGAGCAGTCGTTTCGCCGCCGGCCGGCGCGCAGCCGACAGGAGATCAGGCAGGCCGTGATCGAGGCGGGCTCGCGCCGCGTCCGTCCCTGCCTGATGACCACCGCCACGACGATCCTGGCGTTGATTCCCATCCTGACCTCGACCGGCCGGGGCTCCGACATCATGGTCCCCATGGCCATCCCGTCGGTCGGCGGCATGACCATCGAAATCCTCACCATGCTCGTCGTCCCCGTCCTCTACTGCTGGGTCCAGGAAACCAGACTACACAGCACCCGCAACGCCTGATCGTCTCATGGCGTCTCCGGCACCGGCCAGAAGACCTGGTCTCCGCCTTCTTCGCCTTGGCCCCACTTGCTCGGCGTTCCCGCGTCGTCGTCGAAATTTACGCCGCGACTATAGAGAAGGAAATCGCCGTTCGTTCGTCGGTAGACGAGCGAGCTGTCTGAATAGGGATCGCGGGGCACTTGCGCGAGATAGCCTGCCTCCGCGAGTGCGTCAAGCGATTCGGGGTATTCGCCATGTTCCCTGGCATACCGTTGGGTGGCCAGCGTAGCCACCAGTGCTTCCGTGTCCGCCTTGGCGCGCCAGGGCAGCTCCATCGCTCGGATGCAGGGCCGGCCCAGGAAATCCACGAAGGCGTTCTCACGCATGATGTCTGTCAGGATGAGGCGGACACCATTGGGCTCGTTCTGAAACTCCCAGGGTGTTTTGCCCGCCGCGTTTTGAATGTGCTCAAGGAACGCCTCCACACATCGGGTGGTCTCTCGGCGGCTCAGCCTGAGGAAGGCTTCTTTCTCTTTATCGCTCGATCCGGGCACCGATCGGCTGGGATCAGCAAGCCAATCCCATTCTTGGACCACCATTCTGGGGATGTGTCCTTGCCCGTTTCCTTCGTCGGTGAACATCCGCTGAATGAAGTCCAGCCACACAGGATGCTCAAGGGCGAAGTCCATCCCGCAGTCATCATCGCCGACGTGCTCCTCGAATTGCCTCTGAAGGCGGCGCAGGACCTCCGGTGACAAAGATTGATGAATCAGCATCCCGCGTGTGACATCGATGGCCAGGGAACGAATTGACAACCCGACAAATTGATGCACAAGTGACTTTCTTTGTTTGAAGTGCCTGGCGAATCGACACATTGCCTCAATATCAGAAAGCACCTGTGCCAGATCGCCTTCAAGTACATGCAGCTTGAGGCGCGCATCCAGTGCGAAGGCCAGAGTTCTTACACCATCGAGTTGCGGAATGGCCTCGCTTGCTGTGTCGGTGCCTTGGTAGAGAAGGCAGTAGTATGGTTCTTTCGTGCCCGATGTGAGATGCTCCAGGGCTTTCTTGTTGGCCGTGACCCATTCGCGGATATCTTCGCGTGTCTCGTCGGACCACTCGCTGGGATAGCGCTTGCGGGCGTTGCCCAGTCCGGCCGGCATCTCGACGGCCAGGCGCATGGCCTTTTCGTACGCGTGCCGTGCATCGTGGGCGGGGTCGTAATCTCGCGGCCGGGCCAACTCCGCCATCTGAGCGACATAGTCGGTGGTCACCTTCACTCGGGTGGAGTCAAGCCA
>JAFGCA010000783.1 GCA_016932895.1 Sedimentisphaerales bacterium
ACGTTCACGGTCTGCCCGGCCCCGCGGGCGAGATCGGGCAGACTGACCGTCACCGTCCCGGCGGGCCGGGCGGCGACCGTGAACGTGGTCTGGTAGTCATCTCCCGTCGTGCCGTCGGCATTGCCGTCCAGCAGGCCGCCGCTCGGTTCGCGGAATCGCGCGGCGCCGCTGAACAAGGTCACGGTGTACGTGTCGGGCTCCAGCAGCCCACCCGTCTTGACGAAGGTGATTTGCCGCTGGTCGGCGCCGACCACCAGCGACCCGCGCACCGCGCCTTGCGCGGCTCCCGTCACGGTCACGTCGGCCGCTCCCAGCGGCTGGGACGCGGAATCGTACAGGTTCAACACGCTCGGCTCGAGATCGCGGCAAAAACGGGCGGTGAAGCCGGTGGACGTGGCAGTGAACTCGGTGACGGCGAGCGTCGCAGGAATCACCGTCCAGGTCAACTCCCGCGCCATCAGTTGCGCCCGCAGTGCTTCGTCGCGGACCAGCGGCGTGTTGTCCACCACCTGGACGGACAAGGTGTGCGTCCCGGACGTCAGCGTGAGCGTGTTGCTGTCGAACGTCGTGCCTGCGGCCCCTGGAATCGGTGTCCCGTCCAGCGACCATTGCACATCCAAGGCATGCCCGACCGGGTCGACGGGATCGACATAGAAGACCGTGCCTTGCGGGTACGTCCCCGGCGGCGTCGCGGCGTCGATGGGCTGCACCGTGCGGTAAACACTGAAGACGAACTGCTCGGCATTGACTTGCTCGAAGGGCCGCCCGAGACTCCGCATCTTCGAACTGCTCGTGGGGCGATAAATGCCGTACGGGTAATACATGGCGCCTTCGTAGGTGTCCACGTTCGCTTCCGGCAGCCAGCGATGCCACTTGGTCTGGCGGCTGGTCATCTCGGCCGCCGCGTAGATGCTGACGTTGGGCGCGGACGGTTCCGGGCCCGTGTACACCGTTGATCCGCCGTAGTCGTATTCGTCCGTCAGATTGGCGAAGGAATGGCCGTTATGCCGAGCTCGGCATAATGGGCATTATGCCGACTGCCGGATTATGCCGAGCCAGGTCTGCCCTGCCTGGATTTTCGCGGTGCTTCTCGATGTCGCGGCGGTTGCGGACGCGGCATAATCCGGTTCTGCTCTCCTTCCGGGCAATTCAACCAAAAAGGAGGAGAGAGATGCTGGACACAATTCTCAAGAGGTCGGCGGTTGTTGCACGCCGCAGGGCGGGCATATTGGGGCCGTACTTGGATTCGTTCCTCGTGGCGGCTACGGAACTTGGTTACACCAGTTCCACGATGCGCACTCAGTTGTGGGTGCTGGGCAACTTGGAACGGTGGCTGAAGCGGAAACGTCTGCCAGTCGTGGCCCTGAATGAAGAAGTGCTGAAGCGGTTCCTCGATCATCGGCGACGGGAAGGCAGTCGCGGAAGAAGTGAGTCGCGGACTGCGCATCAGTTATTGGAGCATTTGCGCAGGAAGGGCGTTGTGCCGTTGCCGGAGCCGACCGTCGACCACTCCCCACTGGCAGTGCTGGGGGAGCGGTTTGAAGACTATCTCCGCAAGGAACGCGGGCTTTGCCCAGGAACGGGCGACAGATATTGGGGTTTCATCCGGAAGTTCCTCGTGGAACGTTTTGGACGCGGCCCAATCCGTATTCGGAAGCTCGTTCCCGACGATATTTCGAATTTCGTGTTGCGACATGCTCGTTCCGCTCATCCCGGAATGGCCAAGCTGATGGTGACGTCGCTGCGTTCCTTCTGCCGGTTTCTCTTCCGAACCGGAGAGACCAAGCACGATCTCGCCGGCGCCCTTCCGGCCGTGGCGACGTGGCGATTGGCGGAAGTGCCGAAGTATCTGGAGATGTGCGAAGTCGAACAAGTGATCCACGCTTGCGATCGAGGCACCTCGGTCGGCCGCCGGGATTATGCACTTCTTTTGCTTCTGGCTCGTCTGGGGCTCCGCGCGAGCGAAGTCATCAGCTTGGAGGCGTCTTGGGGTCAGGTCTTGACATTAAACTTTTGGGTGAAACGACGCTGGAAAAGTTGAATGTCAAGACCTGACCCCATTTGCACTTGCGTCGGCGGCAGCGGCCGCCGACAATGTCTGGTAGTCGGCATGTCAGCGAAGAGGAGCGGCGGCAATTCGTGTGATTCTTGGAACAACTTGCGATGGGGCGCCCATGAGCAGGTACAACAGCATTCATCGCCAACAGCTTTTTCACTGGATTGGCAGCCATCTCGACGAGAAATCCGACCGGGGGCGCCTGAGCGACGATCTCCGCGAGGAATACGTGGCCTGCCTGCAGAACGCACTGGACAACGGGCTGTGGGTCAAGACGCCGCGGGATCCGGACTTTTTGGGCAAGGGCGATTTGATCAAGGTCCGGCGGCCGATCACCTGCTTCACGGAATGGACGCTGGGGCAAAGCCTGCCGCACACGACTCGTTATGGGCGACTGGGCTTGGGGTTTCCCAAGAAGTTCGTCCTGGCTCGAGGCGGGCAACCCGTCACGTATGTTCGGGACAGTCGCCGGCAGGACCCGTACACCGCCGCGCTGCTCGCGCTGGCTCGCGTCTTCCAGGATGACGCGGCCCTGGCGTCTGCCCTGGGAAGGAAGTTTGCTGGCTTGCGCGATCATTTCGACTACCTCACGCACTTCAACAAGAAGATCAAAAAGGTCGCCAAACGCGCAGCGGATTCCGGGCCAAGAGTGAAGAAAGCCGCGACGCCGAAGCCGCCTGCGAAGAGGGCGCCGGATCTCTGCGCGAGAAGCTTTGGCGGCACACTCCACTACTTGGA
>JAFGCA010000784.1 GCA_016932895.1 Sedimentisphaerales bacterium
GGCGTCCTCCACGGCAAAGCCACCCGAGGCACCCCCGAGCCCGCCCCGGCTTCGGGCACGGGGGAGGGCGTTGCCGCTCGGTACGCCGGGGACAAGGGGATCGGCGAGGATCCGAACGTGATTGTCTTTACGGATTTTGAATCGGCGGCATGGCGCAAGGACTGGTCGGGCGGCAGGCGGACGACTGTGAGTGTGGTGGGCGAGGACGCCGAGCGGGGGTTTGAGCCGTGGCGGGGCAAGGCGCTGCGGATCAGGGTGAGCAAGGGGGGACACTACGGCGCGAGTCTCCAGTACGAGTTCAAGAAGAAAACGGGCAGCGAGCCGGAGGAGATTTACTTTCGGTACTACCTACGCTTCGGCGACGACTGGGACCCGCAGCGCGGGGGCAAGCTGCCCGGGATCGGCGGCACGTACGGGCGTGCCGGCTGGGGCGGCCGGCCCAGCGACGGACGCAACGGATGGTCGGCGCGGGGGCAGTTCAACGGTCGTCGGGACGGCAAGACGCCCATCGGATTCTATTGCTACCACGCCGATATGAAGGGCAGGTACGGCAGCAGTTGGATCTGGGAAAACGACAAGCGCGGCTATCTCGAAAACAACCGCTGGTACTGCATCGAACAGTACGCGAAGATGAACACGCCCGGAAAGAACGACGGCGTCCTGCGCGGCTGGGTCGACGGCAAGCTCGCCTTCGAGAAAACCGACGTCCGCATGCGGGATGGGGATCATCTGAAGATCGAGTGCATCTGGGTCAATATCTACCACGGCGGGACCTGGCCGGCCCCCAGCGACGACCACCTGTTCATCGACAACATCGTCGTCGCCAAACGTTACATCGGCCCGATGACGCCGCCGGCAAATTGACGAAGAGGCAACAAGACTCGGATTGCCAGGAGCTGAGAGATGGAGAAATGCGATCACGTGGCGTTTCAGGTGGGCGACATGGATGCGGCCGTTGGGTTCTACGTCGAGAAGCTGGGGTTTGCGCTGGCTTCGAGGCAGGTGGACGAGGCCGAACATGAGGAGTTTGCCTTCCTGACGCTGGGCGACGTGCGCTTGGAGCTGATCCGGGATTTGTCACAGGCGACATATCGCCCGTCCGAGATCCGGCCGCCCTATTGTCCCCACCTGGCCATCGAGACGGACGACCTGGAAAGCACTCTGGCGGGCCTGAAGGCCAGAGGCGTCTCCATCCTGCGCGGGCCGCTGCTGATCGCCGGGCAGGTGACATGGGCGTACTTCGCCGATCCGGACAACAACATCCTCGAATATGTGCAGTGGTACGAGAAACGATGAGTGACGGACTCGAGCGAAATCTGGGCGAGCAGCCGATCGCGAGGGTCATGACCGCCCATGACCTCAAAGCGCATGATCTGGTGCAGGCTTCGACCGAGCAGCTTACGCACAAGATGGTCGCGCGGGCCTGCAAGGGCCGGCGCCTGACGCTCAACGTTCAGGCCAAAGTTCTCAACGCGCTGAACGCCGCAACGGGAAAACAGTACGCATTAAGCGATCTGTTCAATTATTAGCTGGTGTTGCCCCGAGAGCCCGAAGGGAGTATCTTGTCGCAGATCATGACGACCCGGCGCGACATTTTGCTTTTGGCGTGCCTGCTGATGTGTCCTTGCTTTGCCTCAGAGGGCCCTCCGCGTTCGGAGACTACGCTGCGCATCGCCAGTCTGATGTACCAGCCGGTCAAGTGGGACAAGGAGGCCAACAAGCGAGGGCTGGAGAAGGCCATCCGCGAGGCGAAGCGGCAAGGCGCCGAGATGGTTGTCACGCCGGAAGGTGCGCTGGAGGGATACGTGGTCAACGAGGTCATTCGCGCCTCCGGCGACGCGCGGCGCGAGCTGACCGAGAGATTCAACAGTTTGGCCGAGCCTTGTGACGGGCCGTACGTGCGATATTTTCAGAAGCTGTGCAAGGAACTGAGCGTCTGGCTTGTCCTGGGGTTCCTGGAGGCCGACGATCCGCACACCTGCAACACAGTGGTTCTCATTCGTCCCGACGGCACCCTCGCGGGCAAATACCGCAAGACGCATTTCGCCCAGGGCTACAGCAACGGAGCCCAGAAGGGCGACAACCCGCCCGGCTATCGCCGCGGCAGCGCTTATCCCGTCTTCGACGTCGGCGGGCGCCGGATGGGGATGATGATCTGTTTCGACCGGCGCGTCCCGGACGTGGCGGCTCGGCTGGTAAAGAACGGCGCCGAGTTCATCATCAATCCCGCCTATGGCATGATGGGTGACTGCAACTGCGAGTTTCTCTCCGCCCGGGCCAGGGAAACCAAGGTGCCGATGGTCTTCGTTCATCCCGCGCAGACGGTCGTCAGCGACGCGCAGGGACGGATCGCCACCGACATTCGGCCAAAGGATGACGACGCACGGATTGCGGTCGTGCGTCTTTCCGTGCCGACGCGCCATTGAGAGAAAGATACGGGACGCGATGGACTTTGGAGTGACACCGAAAAAGCAGGCCGAGTTGGAAACCCGCATGGCGGCGCTGGGCCTGCGCGAGGAGGACTTGCAGGAGAAATACGTACGCTCGTCGGGCCCGGGAGGGCAGAAGGTCAACAAGACGGCCAGTTGCGTGTATCTCAAGCACGTCCCGACGGGAACGGAAGTGAAGATGCAGCGCGAGCGGTCGCAGCTTCTGAACCGCTACTACGCGCGGAAGCGCCTGTGCGAGCTTCTCGAAGCCGAGCAGTTGGGCGGCCAGAGCCCCGCGGCCCTGAAGGCCGAGAAAATCCGCAAGCAGAAGCAGCGCCGCCGCCGGCGTAGCCGTAAGAAAGCCACGTCATGACGGCACCCGGTTCCTGCGGCGCGCGGGAATTCACTTTACCCCGGACTCGCCTGAAACTAAGATAGCTCCGGTTTTTGCGTGAGAGTACGAATCGATTGTTGTGAGGCGGTGTATGATAAGCGAAACGACTCTGCTACGGCGGGCAGATGATGTTACGTATCAGTCGCTCGGGCCGGAGGAGGATACGGTGATCCTCTCGCTTCGCACGGGACAACTCCATACCTGCAACGAAACGACGCGTGCGCTCCTCGACGCCCTCGACCGGCCGCACCGGTTCGACGAGATTGTCGACCGACTGCTTCAGCAGTACGACGTAACGCGGGAGAAACTCGCGGAAGACATGACGTCTCTGGCCGCATCGCTTCTGCGGGAGGGGATCGTTGTCGAAGCCTCGTGAAAACATCTCGAGCGGCACGTGCCGGTTGCTACGATGGCACATTGCGGTCGTGTCGGCCACGCTTCCGTTGTTGGACAGGCTGCTGACTCTCGAACGAATGTTGAAATCGTTGACTCCGCGTCGCGCGTCAGGCCGGTACGCCGGCGTGGATATCGACCGGATCGCGGCGACGGTCCGTCAGTGTACCAGGCGGGCGCGGCACATGCGCCGCCGGGCGTGTCTGCGCACCAGCTTGCTGCTGTATCATTTTCTGCGCCTGGCGGGTCATGCGCCGGTGTTCCACGTTGCGGTACTCCCCCCGTCGGTGGACCCGAAACGGCTGCACGCTCACTGCTGGGTGACCGTGGGCGACAGAAGTGTGTCCGAGCCGCCCGGTTCCGGGGCGGTGGAAATGGTGACATACGGAGCCGACGGAAAAAACGCCGCCTGCGCGGTGGATCGTGCGCCGGGAGATTCGACGGGCAAAAAACAGACTCCGAGGCGCACTGGAGGCTGGACGGCTGTGGCTCGACGCGTATAATCAACGCTCGATTGTGGCATTATCGTTTTTTCGTAAGGAATTTGCTCCATGGGTGCGAACACAAAGGAAACGAAGGACAGGGTCGAGAAGAAAATGTACGTGGAGCCCAAGCTGGAGAAGGCCGAACGGCTCCAGGAAGTCACCGAGGGTGTGGCACCGATTGTGAGCGGCGCTGCTCCGGCCCCAGCATAAAACGGCGAACACGACGGACAGAATTGGCACGGCGGTATACGCGGAGCCCGGGGCGCCTTCGAGGTACGATGGGCCGCGGGCTCGGCTGCGTCGTCGAGTCGGCGAATCGAGAGTAGCGTGTCGCACATGGTAGGTCACTACGTTCTCCACGGGGTGTCCGTGAAGATCGCGTCTGAATCTGCGCTGTTGCTGGGGCCGGTTCGGAGCGTTCTTCGCTCCAGTCCGGAACCGCTACCCGATGGTGCTTTCACTTTGCGTCTGCGGTACGGCCGGTCGGAGCCGAGTCGATTGTTGCGGGCCGCAGAGTTCAAGCTGTTCTGGGAGGGAATGCTACCGGACGGTTCGCTCTGTGCGTACTATTCGACCGGCGGGCAGAGAATCGCGCATCTGTCCGGCCGCGGCTGGGGCCGGTTGAATTTGGA
This sequence comes from Sedimentisphaerales bacterium, assembly GCA_016932895.1. Next base: position 4,334 of record JAFGCA010000784.1, read on the forward strand.
TGAGCGTACGATGGACGTCGTCTGTGCTCCGGGCCAGGAGGGGAGTCTGTACGACGGCTGTTTCGTTCCGTTGTTGTGCGAGTTGCTGGCCCACCACGGTCAGTTCGTTGTCCATGCCGCTTCCCTCGCGACCGAAGGGCCGGATGGGCGAGTCGGGGTTCTTCTGGCCGGACCGAGCGGAGCGGGCAAGACGACGACGGCGCTGGCTCTGGCCCGTGCCGGTATGATCTTGCTGACCGATGACGCCAGCTTCGTTGAATCCGCCGGCGCGGTGCACTTGCGCGGGTGGCGCCTGCCCTGCAAGGTGCACGATCGTACGGCCCGGATGTTGCCTTGGTTGCGAAACTGTCCCGGGGGACCGGCCCGAACGGAACGGGAGCGACTCATGGATGTGACGAATGTCGTACGCGCGCCGGGCGATGTCGTGGCGATCCCGCGCTTGATCCTGCTGCTCGGCCCGCGCGTGCACGGAGCCCATCGGTTGGAGGCCGTCGGCAAGGTTGAGGCCCTGGCCCAACTGACGCGAGAAAACGTTCGGGCGTACGAGCATCGCACCGCCGGCAGAGCGTTTCAGACGCTGGGAGAGCTTGTGAGTCAGTGCGATGTCTACCGTCTGCGTGTAGGAACGCCGCTGGAGAATCTCGCGGAGCGAATTCTCGGACTTCTTCGGTGACGGACATGAGAGGCCGCAGGTTCTATGCCTGGCTTTTGGCTCTGTCCGACCCGCGCGGTGCGCGGGCGCTGCCGCCGCGTGCACTTCCGATGGGTCGTTGGGCCGATTTGTGTGACCTGGCCGATTGTCACGGCGTGTTGCCGGCCGTGTCGGCCAACGCCAAGCGGGCCCTCGCGGCGCATGGCGCGGCTCGCATCGTTACCGGCACCGATGCCGAGCGCGTGATGAATGGAGTTCTCAGCGAGGCGAGGCGTCGCCTCGTGGCGCGGACGGCGCAGACCCTGGCGATTCGAGGCCAGAGCAAAGAGATCGCTGTCGCATTCGGTGACGCAGCGCTGCGCGTGGCCGTCCTCAAGGGGGCCGATTTCGCCGACTGTCTGTATCCGGCCCCATCACTGCGTTGCTTCACGGATCTGGATCTGCTGGTGCCCCGGGACGAGGTGGAGCCGGCCGAGAGCGCGTTGAGGAAGTTGGGCTATGTCCCGTGCGATGCCGCGCTGAAATACGAGTCCGCGTACGGCGAGCGAAGCTGGCGTCGCCCCGATCGGCCGGAAGCAACGATCGAGATCCATTGGAACCTGGTGAATTCGCCCGCCCTGCGCGGGGGTGTGGGCCTTGCGTGGGAGGATCTGGCACTGGCGCCCGATCCGGAATCGCGGGGACAGATGTGGCGCCCGACGGCTTCGTCGCGACTGCTCATTGCGGCGGTGCATGCGGCCGCCAGCCACGGCTTCGACCGGCTCCAGCCCCTGTATGATGTCGCTCTGGCGTCTCGCGGCGCCGGCGGCGCGCTCGACATCGCGTGGCTCTCGGACACCACCCGGCGTACGGGCGCGACGCTCGCTCTGGCGGTTTCGCTGTCGCTGGGCGCGCGGCTGCTGGGCGAGCGAGCCTGTTCCAACCTCGCACGGGAGATGCACTTGCCCCAATGGGGATTGTGGGCGATACTGTTGGACCGGGGCGTTGTCCTGCGCGGGCATTGTCCCTGGGATTCGTTCAGGCGACAACTGTTTCGGGAGATGCTGAAGCGACGATGAAAGTTCTGCTCGTATGGCCGGTTGCGCCCCGGGCGGCGTGGCCCCGAGGGCTCTACCGGGTCCGGACGTTTGAGACGCGCCTGGCCTGTGCGGCAACGCTGCTGCGCCGGGCTGGGCACGAGGTCCGCATCCTGCAGCGCGAGGAACAACTGATCAAGCGGCGCTTCGATTGGGAGGAGGCCGAGGCACAACTGCGTGCTCTGCTCGAAGAATTTCGCCCGGACATGGTGGCCCAATCGGTCGCTACGCCCGCGATGCCGGAAGCGGCGCAGATTGCGCGGTGGGCGAAGGAAATCGTTGGGCTACAGGCGATCAATATCCTGGCCGGAACGCATCCCTCCGGTGTTTCCGAGCGCACGCTGGCCGAGAGTCCGGAGACCGACGCGGTGGCGCTCGGTGAATACGAGCAGACGCTGTGCGACGTCGCGGACCGCGGTTTGGAGGTTGATGTCCCCGGGCTTATGCTGCGGCGGGGCGGGGAGTTGATTCGCACGCCGGCACGCACCGCCGCCACGGACCCGGACGTACTCGGGCCGCCCGCCTATGATCTGCTGGACATGGATTTTCACGCCGCGCCCAATCCCTGGACGATACGGTATCTGAATCTCTCTTCCATCAACGTCCGCACGTCGCGCGGCTGTCCCAATCGCTGCACGTTTTGCGCCGAGCACCTGGTCAACGACGTCGGCGTACGCTTCCATTCGCTGGATTACGTGATGGACCAGGTCCGCTATGCTGCCGATCATCTGGGTGTGCAGGCCGTGTACTTCGAAGATGACACGCTGGCGACGGACCGGGAGCGTCTTCTGACGCTGTGCGAATCGTTGCGGCGCGAGGGCTTGCACGAGCGGCTCCGGTGGAACTGCCTGATGCGCGTGGACCAGGCGGATGCGGAGGTGCTGGCGGCGATGAAGGCGGCCGGCTGCATCCAGATCGAATACGGTTTTGAGAGTGGCTCGGACGCTTCCTTGCGGGGCTTGGCCAAGAACACGACCGTGGAGCAGAATCGCCGGGCGGTGCGTTTGACGCGGGAAGCGGGGATTCGCATCTTCGCCGATATCATTGTGGGCCTGCCCGGAGAGACGCGGGCGGACTTTGCCGGCACCATGAAGTTTCTGCAGTGGGCCCGGCCGGAGATTCTCAGCGCCGGACGCCTGCTGCCGATGCCCGGGACGCGGTTGTATCGAAGCCTGGACGAGAGCGTTCGAGCCACGCTCGACTGGGGGGGCTTCAGCTACACGCCCCAGCCCGGTTTTCGCATCAACTTCACGCCCATGAAGGACGATCTCTTCGAGCGGCTTTACGACGACTTCTACAAGTACATCGTGAAGCCTCACAACGCCAGGGCCTTGCTGCGCGACCGGGGTCTGACCGACGAAGCGTCGCGCGACGGATTCCATCGCTACCTGCGTCGCTTTGCCCGGCGGCATCCCTTGCGAGTCCTTCGCCTGCCCATCGCCGGGGCGGCTTCAACAGGCTGACTTCGGGCGGCCAAGCGGTTGCAAAGGAGCCGGGGCCGGGTATCATGCGCTAAGGCCAGGATGTGTGAGTTTCTATCTTTCTGAGAAGGCGGATACTATGAAGGCACGACATTTCTCAGTTCTGCTCGTTGGTTTCTTGCTGGGTACCGGTGCCGCCGCGTTGCGGGCGGAAGTGTACGACGTTCGCGCGTTCGGGGCCGAGGGCGACGGGCAGATGTTGTGCACCGAGGCGCTGCAAAAGGCGGTGGATGCGTGTGCGGCGGCGGGGGGCGGGACGGTTCGCATCGGCGCGGGCACGTGGCTGACCGGCACCGTCTATCTAACCAATCACGTGACCATTGAGCTTGACAGCGGTTGCACGGTGCTGGGCACGAAGGACAAGAGCTGCTACGGCCCGCCGCGACACTTGATGGGGCACGAAGGCGAGCAGTACAGCACGTGGGCCGTCTTCGCCGGCAAGGGGCTCGAGCACATCGCCATCCGCGGACGCGGGACCATTGACGGGCAGGGCGCCAACTTCAAGTACAAGAACGGTCCCCGGCCCAAGAACCTGTATTTCGAGGACTGCCGCGACGTCTTGATCGAGGGCGTGCGCCTGCGCGCCGCCGGCAGTTGGATGCAGCATTACCACGATTGCGACCGGCTGACGATTCGCGACATCGCGGTCTTCAACCACGTCAGCTACAACAACGACGGGCTCAACATCGACAGTTGCCGGGACGTGACTATCGCGGGCTGCCACGTCGATTCCGACGACGACGCCATCGTGCTCAAGAGCCTCTCGACCAAACCCACCGAGAACGTCACGATCTCGGACTGCGTGATCAGCAGCCACTGCAACTCGATCAAGATGGGCACTGAGTCGGGCGGGGGCTTCCGCAACATCGCGGTGACCAATTGTACGATCTGCTCGCCGCGTTATTCGGAGGTGATCTATGGCAGGCAACGTGGTCTGGCCGGCATTGCCCTGGAGATCGTCGATGGAGGGACGCTCGATCGGGTGACGATATCGAACATCACC
>JAFGCA010000785.1 GCA_016932895.1 Sedimentisphaerales bacterium
CCCCCGTTTTCCTCTCCAGAATTGGAGAGAAAAACGTGATGATAATCGGAGTCCACGGCACCATCCGGCAGCCCCTCAAGGTTACGGGGGACAGTCCCCCAATACTTACCGACTACTCTCTTTCCGCCGCTTTCGTAGTGGAGCCAGCCGGCAGCAACGGCCCGCTTTCTGGCGCGGTCGAGCTTCCCCCAAGACGCGAATCCGAGAATCGACATAAGCTGATCGTTCCAAAACGTCACGGGGGCCGTGTAGTGCTTTGCATCCTCCGTGTGGGCGATCACTGCGACCAGAAGAAATCCGTCTGTGCCGATCTCTTGGGCCGCGCAACTCCGGATCATCAAGCGGATCAGCTTGTGGGCAAAATGCGATTCACGCTTGGGGTACTTATCCATTTCGCCTACCTCTTACACAGCGTGTACCGATCCGCCGGCCGCTTGAACGGCAACCCCACAAACTCAAAGACCTCTTCTTCGCTCGTGACCGCCACGGCCTGCCCGGCCGGTCCGGTGAAGCCCTCGCCGTATGGGTTCCACTTCCACCCCTTCGCTTGGGCCAGCGTGCAGATTCGTTTGTTCAACGCAGCCGGCCCCGTCCGGCACACGAGATAGTTCCACCAGTTGCCCTCCGTCGCGGTGAACAGATCGACCGGGATCCCGCTGGCCACGTGCACGGCCAGCTTGTTCTTAGGGCCCCAGGAGGCAACGCCGTTGACTGAGAGCCGCTTCGCGAGAAGTCCCCGCCTGACCATCAGGTCGACTTTCTCGGCCGCCAAGTCGACCGGCGCCGCGTCGAAGAGGTCGACTTGCCGGTCCTCGGTCGCGGGGATGAAGAGAATTTCGATGTCCCCGACAAACGGCGAGCCGCGGCGGAGGGACCCCGCCACGCAAAGCCGCGTCGTGACCGGCTTCAGGGCCGCACACAACTCCCGGGCCACGGGAGCCGCGTCCTCGTAGGGCCAGTGTCGTTTGTCGGCCATGCTCAGTCCCCCTCATCCAACGAAGGATACCGCCCCCGCCGCTCCTCCCGGCGCAGCCGCCGATCGGGCGGGCCGTAGCCTACGTCGCCGTCATCGACGTCTTCGAACTCCATGCGGCAATCATGGCAGTACCAGGCGTGGTCATTCGCGCCCGACGTCGTGACCGTCCGATGGCCACACCGCGGGCAAAGAGCTCCATCAACCATATTTCATCGCCTCCTTTACGGCCTTCGCCAAGGCCCGGCCCATCGCCATCGGCACGCCGTTGCCCACGGCTCGGCACTTGGCGTCGACCCGCCAGCCGGGCAGCTCGTAATCGTCGGGCAGGCCCTGCAGATGCTTCAGCTTGCGAAAGGCCGCCTCGGTCTTGCAGTTTTGCCCGGGGAGGCTTGAGCTATGCCGGTATTCGAGGACAGATCCCGGCTTGCGGGCCCGCCGCCGATCAACCTGAGCCAAGGTTCCACCGTGGCCACCGCACGCCGTGTATTCGAACCGCGGATTCATCAGGGGCACCGTGTCGATCATCAGGACGTGATAGCGAGGGCCGGGCACGCCGAACGTCCATCGCCGGATCCGCCTCTGGGCCTCGCCGAGCTGCCGATTGTCCAGTAGGCAGGACCAGGCAGCGTAGCCGGGCGCCGCCGGCAGGGGCGCCCCCGGCACCTCTTCCATCAACCACCATCGCGGCTTGGCCTCGGCGCAAACGCGCTCGAATTCCGGGATGAGGTTTCCGAAGCGCGGCTCGTGTCCGTTGAGGGAGGCGATATGCCGCAATGAGGAAAAACACTGGCAGGGCGGCCCGCCGATCACGCCGTCGAACCGCCCGGCCGGCACGTGCCACCCGCGGACGTCGCCGCCGAAGATGACGTCGGGACCGCGGACCACGCAAAAGCCGTGCTCCTCGAATGCGCGGCCCAACAGGTCGATCCCGGGGAATAGGGACAATACCAAACAACCATCCTTCATTTCTTCGTTCCCCCGCTTTGCCGCTTGAGCCGAATCCTGGCGTTGGCCGCGGCCGTTTTCAGCTTGCCGTACTCCGCGGCCGCGACCGAGGTTTCCGCGTCGCTGAGAAGCTCGTTCACCCGGTCGGTCGTCGTCGCCCCCTTGATGTCCGCCACGAAGCAATCAAACAGCGAAACCGGCTCGCCCGGCTGGTCGTCTTCGCCCGCCGCCTCGGGTTTGGGGTCCAGGGCCGACTCCGAATCGGCAGGCGGCTCGGTTGCATGGGCACCCTCTGCGGCCTCCGTTTTTTGCGCACTTCCACCGGTCAAGTCCTCCATGGTTGCGGTCCCCTGTGGCACAGCCCGGACAACCGAATCCTCCAGCTCGTCCGCCGTATTCATGCCCATCAAGACCGCGGGGTATCGTGTCCGCACCAGGAACGTCGCGGCCCGGTAGTGGAACATCAACTCGGGCATCGTTTGCCACTTCGATTTCTCCGAGCCGTTCGGCTTGTCCCACCCCTCGCCCTTGACCATCCGCCAGTCGACCTTCGGCCCCTTCACGACCTTGTTGAGGGCCCGGTCGTGAACCACCGCCCGGCAACCGTAGTCGTCGCCCTCGCCGGTGAATTCGTAGTCAATCGGTCCGATGATTTTGCCGGAGCCGTCCAGGAGGGCCGCGACGAACTTGCCCTCAAATCCTGGTTTGCCGTGCACCACGTAGGTGCTCTGCAACGCCGGCAAGAGCGGCCAGTTGTTACGGCAGCACAGGTCGGCCATGATGAAGCAATCGGCCGGCTTGCCTCTGAAGTGCGACGGCACCAGCGAACAGTCGGCCATCGCCTTCGCTTGGGCCCACAGCTCCCGGCGTTGAATGACCATGGCGTTTGCCTCGTCTTGCCTGGTGGTCACGGGAAGCTGTTCTTCTACGGTCATTTCACGGATTACGCTCATTTCGTCTCCTCGGGTTTGGGTTGTTTGATTGCCCCGTCCTCGATCACGACCGAGCACTCGGCACCTTCGCCGACGCGCTCGATCCATACTTGCCCGTCGCGCTCGGCTGCCAATTCGGCAACCATGCGGAGGCCATCCGCGTCCAGTAGAGATCCGTCCCGAATCAGAAGGATTCGGAGGGTAGGGTTGACGGCCAGCCCCATTGCCACACTCACACGCAGTTGCTCGGCCGATGACGCCTGCTCAAACGGCAGGCCGTTCAGGGTCACGCCGCCTTCATCAAAGCCGAGTCCGGGCACCGGCCACTCGGCCTCGGCCAGTAGCGCCGCCTTGTCGGCATCGATTTGATCAATACTGTCGCTCAGAGCCGCCGATTCTTTACAAAGAGCGGCATGCTCGTTGGCAAGTCGCCGCTGGTATTTCTTATTCCGGACCGCAACGTTGACCGTCCCGGCCGCGGCGATCTCCGCCTCGGTCGCGGCCGTGTCGGCGATCGGGGCAGCCTCCAGGGCCTTTGCAACCTC
>JAFGCA010000786.1 GCA_016932895.1 Sedimentisphaerales bacterium
CTGGCGACCGCCTACGCCGATCCGGCCCAGAAGGGAACCGGCGAGCATGAGCCGGTCCTCTTCACCGTGCGCTATGGCAAAGGCAGGGTGTTTCATACCGTTCTCGGCCACGCGCCGGCGCAGATGCGATGTGTGGGCTTTATCGTCACGCTCCAGCGCGGCACGGAATGGGCCGCCACCGGCCGCGTGACGCAGGTCGAAGTCCCCGACGATTGCCCGACCGCCGAGGCCGTCAGCCTCCGCTGACCGAAGGCTACGTCCACTCCAGTGGGTCGAGCTTGTAGTAGGCTTTGAGCTCGGCGTAGAGCTCGGGATGACGCTTGTGCATTTGCCTGGGCTTCTCGAAGAAGGTCTCGGTCGCCACCGCGAAGAACTCGGCGGGATTGGTCGCGCCGTATTTGCTCATGACGGCCCCGCGACGTTCTTTCTTCTTGCGTTGCAGGGCCTCGTACTCGGCGCTGAGGACGCGGGCCCACGTGACGTAGCGCGACCGGCGTTCCAGGATCGGGGCCCCGTCGGCGGCGCCGTCCTCCTGGTCCAACTGGTGGGCGAATTCGTGCAGCACCACGTTGCGGGCGTCGGTGACGTTGGAGGTGCCGCCCTTGACGCTGTCCCACGCCAGCACGACCGGCCCGTTCTGCCAGGACTCGCCCAGACGCACGCTCTGGCCCTCGACGACCATCCTGCCGTTGGAGGAGACCGTTTTGGCCACGTACGTATGCGGATAGACCAGGATCGTGCGGAGCTTGCGGAAGTACGTGGGCTTGCGGTTCAGCAGCAGCATGCACGCCTGGGCGGCGACGGTGACCTTGATCTCGTCGGTCATTTCCAGACCGCCGCACCCCTCGAAGTGCTTCTCTGCTACGAACACCTGCACCAAACCGTGAAGCTGCTCCCGCAACAACTCCGGCATACGCCCGTACAGCGGGACATTTGCCTCAATGATCTCCCGCCAGCCTTGCGGAAACGGCGCCTCCCGAAGCCGCTTCCGCCTCGCCCGACGCAACAGGCGTTTCGCGATCAAGAGCACAACCAGGAGTAGGGCGGCCGCAATGGCGACTTTTACTATGATCAACATCCGGTCCTTTCTCGCCCTGCGGCGGCAGTCGTCGGGGGTTCTTTCGTTCTACAGTCTCGCTCCGCAGAATTTGCAGTAGACGGCGTCTTTGTCGTGTCCCTCGGCGCTGCAGTTGGGACAGGCCTGGCCGCTGGCGCCGCCGCCGTGGGCCTTGGACCATTCGACCGTCACGATGCCCGTCGGCACGGCGATGATCGAATAGCCTAAGATCATCACCAGGGCCGCCAGGCATTGCCCGACGCCGGTCTGCGGGGAGATGTCACCGTAGCCGACCGTCGTGAGCGTCACGATGGCCCAGTACACGCTGCGCGGGATGCTGCTGAACCCTTCGTTCGTTCGTCCCTCGATCATGTACATCAGGGAGCCGACAATCACCACCAGCGTCAGGACCACCGCGAAGAATACGAGGATCTTGCGACGACTGGCGTACAGCGCGTCCTTCAGAACCGTCGCCTCCTTCGTGTGGTGGCCGAGCTTGAGGACTCGGAACACGCGCAGGACCCGCAGCACCCGGACTACCGCCAGGTACCGGCTGCCGAAGACCAGCAGGCTCAGGTACGTCGGTAGAATCGCCAGCAGGTCCACGACGCCGAAGAAGCTCACCGCGTAGCGCATCGGCTTGCCGACGCAGAGCAGTCGCAGGACGTATTCGGCGGTGAAGAGGATCGTGAAGAACCACTCCACCGCGTACAGCCACGTCCCGTAGTGCGCGCGGATAGACGCGACGCTGTCGAGCATTACCGCCGCGACGCTGAGCAGAATACACACAATCAGCGCCACGTCGAACCACTTGCCCGCCGGCGTGTCCGACTCAAAAATCACCTCGAACAGCACGTCACGCCATCGGCGCTGCGTCTTGTCGGGACTGCCTGCACTCATTCTCACCCTTTCGACAGAACCTCTACATGCCCACATCCTACCGCACCGGCGTATTCTCGTACAAAGAGAAAGACATCGGAAACTCCAGCGTGCCGTTCCAGATTTCCTTGATCGCCGGGTCGTCGTACGCGAAATTCGGGTCTGGCGTAAGAACGTAAGTCCCCTGATAATCGCCCGGCGCCGTCACCGCAAAATCGGTGGCAGAGGTCGCCCAAACGCCGGATCTGCCTGATCTCGCTCGAATTCGGTGGAGTCGGGAAGGTCGCGAATAGATTTCTCGTCCATCCGACAACCGCAGTATAGGCTCGAACGCAACAGCCACGGGCAGATTCGTCCACTCCAACCAGATGGTCTCGCCACGGCCCGACGGCATGCCGTCGGGGCCGACATCCAGCACATCCCCTTGCCTGCGTCGGCATGCAAATGACCGGCGCATGGCCTCATCAAGTTGGGGATTACTGACAGGCTGGATTTGTTCGGCTTTTTCTCTTTCGACAACGATGATTCTGATCGGGAGTGTAATACGGCATTTATGTGATGGTGCACAATGCACTGTGCCACCGATCGGGCGCCGACCTTGAAGTAAATACTTCAGTCTCGTACGCAGTGGCATTTGGCAAGTCATGTAGATCAACGTGCAGTCAAGGTCAACACGCGAGTCGTACGTCCCTACAACGAGCGGTTGCTTGGCGCAGTCAAGAAACAGCGGGGAAAACCCCACTATAGAAGCCTCCATTTTCTGCTCACTTGGTCCTTCCCCTTCTTGTAGGCACACAGATGACTTCAAAGTGACGTAGGTAGTGTGCGTACAAGAGAAGTCGAGTCGGAAAGGCAATTCGATGCTGATGGTCGGTATCGTATCGGCTGGGTAGGTGCTGCGTGTTGTTGCCGTGGGATTCAAGACGAGACGGAGGATTCGTTTCCCTTGCTCGCGGCCCGGAATTTTTTCGGCGAGCAGCCAAATGAGTTCGTCCGCGCGTGATTGAGATGAATTAGACTCAAAACGGACGATCGCGCGTTCCACCCGCCAGTAGTTGTATCCGCGCGGCACCAACCACGTGGCGGATGCAGCGGTTGCCAGGACCGCAACCGCCGCGAGCAATTGCGCAGCTTTTCTTCGATTCATGGCGTCTCTCCCTCTTTCGCCGATGTCGCACCTATTGGGCGTAGAACGTTTGTTTGTGCTCTTCGGCGAGGCGTTTCAGCCTTTGGGCGATCTCCGGGTGTTTGTCTATTACGTTGGTCGTCTCGAAGGGGTCGTTTTTCATGTCGAAGAGGGACAGGCCGATTTCCTGCTGTTTGTGTATTCCGGGCAGGCCGTCCTTGCCCGGCGTCACCACGATGTGATACTTGTGGGGCAGATGCAGCTTCCAGCGTCCGTCGCCGCTGATGATGGCCTCGAAGCGTCTGCCCGTCGAGAAGGGATAGTAGGCGCTGCGATTCTTAGCGCCGGGCTTGCCGGCGATCAGGGGCCAGACGTTCTTGCCGTCCACCGGGTTGGCGGGCAGCTCCGCTCCGGCCAGATGCGCGAGCGTCGGGAGGATGTCGATGGAGCAGAAGGCCTTCTCGCTGGTCGTATCGGCTTCGATTCGGCCCGGGAATTTCATGATGCAGGCGCTTCGGGTGCCACC
>JAFGCA010000787.1 GCA_016932895.1 Sedimentisphaerales bacterium
ATGCCGGGCGTTGCTCAGGCCGATGTGATAGAAGCCGGGCAGCAAGCCTCCGGCGGCCAGGCCCAGATCGCCGGTCGTCCGCGAGCAGTGTCCGCCGACCTCGGCGCCCCAGGTCCAGACGTCCGCCATCCCGTACTGGCACAGGTTCAGCAGGATGTCACGGTCGAGCGTCTTGAGGATGTCACCCATCTTCTGGTACGGCCTCTTGTGGTGCTCCAGCTCCTTGCCGCCGGCGACGCTGGTATAGGAACACCAGTCGTGCTTGAGGAAATCGAAGCCCCACTCGGCGAATTTCTCCGCGTCGATGCGCTCGTGCTCGTAGCTGGCGACGTACCCGGCGCAGGTCCACGGTCCGGGGCCGGTATACAGGCCCGCCTTGAGTCCTTTGCTGTGGATGTGGTCCACCATGCCCTTGATGTCGGGGAACTTGGCGTTGGGCAGGATGGCCTTCTGCTCGTCGCGGTAGGGCTCGTCGCCGCGTTTCTTCATCCAGCAGTCGTCGATGTTGACGTAGGCGTAGCCGTAGTCGGCCATGCCCGAGGCGATCATCACGTCGGCGGCGTTGCGCATGTGCTCTTCAGTGACGTGGTGATAGTGAATGTACCAACTGTTCCAGCCCATCGGCGGGGTCAGCGCCAGCGTGTCACCGACGACGATGCGGAAGATGCGGCTGTCGCGGCCGGCGTCGTTGCGGGCCTGCAACGTCACGAGATACTCGGCGCGCTCCTTCGGCACGCGGCCGGTAATGATGCCCGTGCTCGCGTCCAGTTGCAGACTGCCCGGCAGGTTTTGGGCGGCGAAGCGAATCGGCCGCTCGCCCGTGCAGGGGATGCGGTAAATCAGCGGCCTTCCCGGGCGGCAGCCGTACACCTTCGGGCCGTTGATCTTCGGCGCCGGCCCGGGCCTGGGCGTGAGAATTACTTTCTCTTCGGCCGGCAGCTCCGGCGGATCGAGGGCCTTGGGGGCGGCGCCGGCGGTGACGAACTCCGCCTGCGCCCAGTTGGCGTGGTCGTACCCCATGCCGTCCTGGCCCGAACTGACCAGCAGCATCAGGTGCGTCACGCCCGTCAGCGGCACATCGACGGTCTTGGCCTGCTGGCCGCCTTTCATCAGGCCGCTGTCGAAGAGTTTCTTGTCGTCGCCGTAGAGGCGAAAGCGAATGCTGCCGTTTCCGCCGGCGCCGTCATCGACGCCGACCTTAGCGCGGAACCGCTCGGTCTTGCCGTCGAGCTTGACGTGCAGAATCGAGCCGGCGTGCGTGCCTACGCCGTGCTCGAACGTCTGCCCGGCAATGGAAAGCGTCTTTCCGGTAACGCTCTGGTCCACGAGGGGCTTGCCCCACCCGGCCGACATCTTCGACAGATCGAGCTGCCCCAACGGCACAATCTCGCCCTGGGCCGACCCGGCCGGCCCGCACACCATCAACAGCCCCACCACGACCGAAATTCTTACCCAATTGCTCAGCATCGTCCTTTTCCCTTCCAATCGGCCTTCATTACACGCTGATTCGCCACAGCAAGGCCCAATCCTACCAGAACCCCCGCTCCCGGGCAAGAACCCCGAAGCCGCACCGACGCTGCGCCTGGCTGTTCACCACAGAGCCGCAGAGGACACAGAGCGTAAGGCCTAACTTCCTTTGAAAAGAGCATTTACATTCATCTCGCCGTTCTCCGTGTCTCCGTGGTGATTCGCGCCAGTCGAAATTGGCTTCGTTTCGCACGCCTGTGCTCATTCGCGACCCGTCACAGATCTCTCGGATTTCGAGCCTGGGATTTCGGATTTCCCGGCCCCGAGCGGTCCCGCCGGGTGCCGGCCGGGCGAAATTGGGTTCGTTTGGCGCGTTCGCCGGGCCCCAAAAATTGGCTTCGTTTGACACGCCGCGGTTCCAACGCGATGCTGTCATTGCGAGAAGCGAAGCGCCGAAGCAATCTCGCTGACCAAATTGGCTTTGTTTTGCGTTTTGTTGCCCTGACCTCTCGCACCACTGCCGCCTCGAATCCCCAATCCGCACCCGGGAGGGGCACCACAGAGACGCAGAGGTCGCAGAGTATAAGACCTAACTCCTTGTTAGAATTCCATTTAGATCCATCTCGGTGCTCTCGGTGTCTCCGTGGTGCTTGCCCCCCGGCCTCCAAATTGGGTTCGTTTTGCGTTTGCCGTGTTTCGATCATTGGTTTTTCGAATTTGTTTAGGATTTCGAGCTTAGGATTTCGCATTTCCCGGCCCCGCCGGTTCACCACCGAGGCACAGAGACCACAGAGTGCGAGGCCTAACGTCTTTGTAGAGAAGCATTTAGATTCACCTCGGTGTTCTCGGTGTCTCCGTGGTGGCTCTCGCCGTCGGAAGATTGGGTTCGTTTGACATCCTTCGCCTTCACTGCCCCGAATCCCGAATCCCCAATCGCGCGCCCGCGTTTCACCACCGAGCCACAGAGACCGCAGAGGATAAGGCCCGACCTTCTTGAAAGTGGCTTTTAGATCCATCTCAGTGCTCTCGGGGTCTCCGTGGTGACCCTCGCCGACCCGATCCCGCTTTCATCCTATTCGTTCTATGCTAATCATACCAAAACCCCGCCGGACGTCAAGACAAAAACCCCGTATCGTTCCATTTCGTGAGCAGCGATTTTGGCCCTCCGCTTGGCTGATCGCCAGTGAGGGCTCCCAAGGACAAGGAGCAACCCCGTTTACCGCGAAGAACGCCAAGCAAAAGAGTGGGATTTCGTTGACGGACTGCCTCAACCCTTCAGGAACCACCGTTGCTGCCGGTGCATTCTAAAGGCGAGCGCCTGATCTGCCGATAATCTATACGGAGACTGGGATCAGTACCGAGAGAAGTAGCTGATTCTTGCAGATGCGGTTAGGTCTGCGCGGGAATAAGGACCATGGCAATAACGCGTATCGCCAACATGAAGGGGTTGGGTATCTTTCGAGATTTCACTTGGCCTTCTGGACTTCATGAATTTGGCAGATATAATCTTGTCTTCGGATGGAATTGGTCGGGCAAGACCACTCTGAGTGGGATGCTTCGGTCGCTTGAGGCGCGGAGAAATCTCACCGAGGCGCGCGTGAACATCGCGATTGAGGGACGCGACGTGGATGGCGAGCATTTCGCCGATACAACCTTGTCCATACGTGTCTTCAACCGTGACTTCGTGCAGGAAAATGTCTTCACCGTCGACGGCGAGATTGCGCCAATCTTCGTTCTTGGCGAAGAGAACATCTATAAGCGGAAACAGGTCGATGCGTTGAAAGCCGAAGTTAAACAGATGCGTGCCGATATCGAAAGGTTGGAAGCCGGTAGCGAGGACGCGAAGAAGGCGCTCGACTCATACTACATAGCACAGGCAACCATCGTCAGAGACACACTTAGATCAAGGGGCTCCAATCCATACAATAACTACGACAAGAGGAATTTCATACGGAAGGTTGAGGAAATTGCTGGGGCGGATGATCCGGCCTCTCACAAAATCGACGAGGACACGAAGAGATGCCTTCTACAACAGCATGGAGCGTCTCCACGCGGCCATCTAGCGAAAGTTACTTATGCATTTCCGCCTCTCGAAACTCTCCATGCGCAGGTGTCTACTTCGCTAGGACAGACCGTCGTCTCGTCAGTGATCAAGAGTCTCAAGCATGATCCGACACTTGCAGGTTGGGTCCGTGACGGTCTCGCCAAACACAAGGAGCGGAGGAGTGACATCTGTCTGTTCTGCGGGAAACCCTTGTCTGCGAACCGTGTCCACGAATTGGAGGCTCACTTCAGCGATCAATACGAGAGTTTTCTGACCCGTATCAATGCGATAAGCCTGGAAATCGAAAGCCTTATAGAGAGTGGTGAGAAGTGCTCAGCGCCCAATAAGGCTGAGTTGTACGATGATTTGTCGGATGAATACAACACCGCGCTTCTGACCTTTCGGCAGGAGGTAGATCGTACAAACGCGACTCTGCGCCGTTTTCAGAATGCCTTGGTTGCGAAAGAGAATACACCATTTGAACCTTCTTGCCTTGATATGACGCTGCCTCAGATCGATAGCCAGACAGTCGATAGACTCAATTCGGTTATTGACAGACACAACAAAGCTTCGAACGAATTCGGCCAACGCGTCGCGTTGGCGCGAGAGAAACTGGAGAACGCTGTCGTCGCGAATGCTCTGGAAGAGTTTCAGCGCCTTTCAAACAAGGTTCGAAGGGCGAGCGATGCACTGGAAGCCAGGATCAGCGAGGTAAGAGCGCGGGAACGTAGAATAGGGGAGTTAGAGCGGGAAATTGTCGAACACCGCAAGCCTGCCGAAGAGTTCAATGAAGATCTTCTTGCCTATCTTGGTCACGATGATTTGCAGCTAACGGTTGAAGATACGGGGTACAGAATAACAAGACACGGACGGCCCGCTCACGGCCTCAGTGAAGGTGAGAGAACAGCAGTCGCCCTCCTGTATTTCCTGAAATCGCTGAATGATCGGCGATTTGCTCTGTCCGATGGGATTGTCGTTTTGGATGATCCGGTTTCAAGTCTTGATTCCAATGCGATCTACTCTGCGTTTGGATTCATCAAGGATCGAACGAAATTGGCAGGACAGCTATTCATACTGACGCACAATTTCACCTTCTTCCGTCAGGTTCGCAGGTGGTTTTGCTGGCTGAACAAGCACAAGAAGGGAAGCGCTCAGTACTATATGCTCGATTGCAGCGTAAGCGAAGGACAGCGCTGCTCAACTATACGCGAACTTGATCCGCTACTTCGCTGTTACGAGTCAGAATACCACTACCTATTTGCCCGTGTCTATCGGACCGCGATGGCACGTCCGAGCCGTGATCTTCAATCCTACTATTTCATACCAAACATCGCGCGGAGGCTATTGGAAGGTTTTCTTGCGTTCCGAGTCCCAGACGCAACGGGCGTTTGGGCACAACTCCAACGAATTGAATACGATACATCGAAGAAGGAACGAATCCTCCGTTTCCTTCATGCCTATTCGCATTCCGCGCAAATTGCTGAGGATGAGGGCGACCTCTCAATTCTAAGTGAAACGCCGTCCATATTGAAAGACCTTCTCGTCTTCATCGAGAGCCTCGATGAAAAGCACTATTCCGGGATGGTGTCCCTCGTTGCTGCGAGTGACACGGCACAGGACCGCGCAAACATGACAAGTGCGGCGACTGGCGATGCTCACCTCAGAGACGAAACCGCAGCAGACTGAGAATCTGCGGAACACATTCCAGCCCCAGGGCACCCCAAGCAGAGCACAGAAAGCATCAAACGACGCCTGCGGAGAGTTAGGTGATATGGCGCGTGGGTTGAGAACGCACCCTACATCTGCTACCGAA
This sequence comes from Sedimentisphaerales bacterium, assembly GCA_016932895.1. The sequence goes on from JAFGCA010000787.1 coordinate 5,325, forward strand.
CGGGAGAGCACCTGTCAACAGGTGTATCGCTCGCGGTTCCAGCGCGCAGGGCAGAATCGAGTGGCGGGTGTGGGGGGCGGCCGGTAGTATGGGTGGGGGCTGTTGTTTGGGGGGTGGCGTTCGGTGGGGCGGC
>JAFGCA010000788.1 GCA_016932895.1 Sedimentisphaerales bacterium
CCGCCGGCCTCGACGGTCTTGATCTTGCCGAACTGGCGCACCGTTTCGCTGTCGCCGTCGGGCAGCACCACCGCTTCGGCCCCGCTCTCCAGCGCCGCGATCGCGATTTCCTTCTCGTACGGAACCACATTAACCCAGAGTCGTTTCATGGCTCAGGCTCCCAATTCATTGAAACGTGTTGAGGGTGTACCAAGGCCATTAGATGCGAACGAAACGGGCCTGTCAATAGACTCACCGACCGGCCGGCGGTTGCGCAATCTTTCCGGCAGCAGTGTCCTGGATCCCCGGTAGCACCGGGTGGCAGCGTCAACTCCGCAGGAGTTGGCGATGGTGCAACGCCCGGGGCTCGTACAGCGTCACACGCAGCAGGCAAGTCCGCCATCGCCAAGCTGCCGCTTGACGCTGCCACCCGCATGCCGGAGTCTTTTCACACACACCCGCTTGCTGTACCATGGGGAAGCGGTGAGAACGTCGGGAGTTTGTCCGCAGATGATGCAGGACGCCCGGGCCCGCAGGGACCCCCTTGGGGAAAAGGCTGAAACTGTGCGGGCGGGAGTGCGACTGTCTTTATAACTGAACTTTTGCAAAATGGAGATTAGGCTTACTTTAGGGAGGAAAAATCTTCTTCGCGATTTTTCCTCCCGAGAACGCAAGTGCTTTTCGTATAGGGATATAAGCCCCATCTTTAAGGAAATCACACCAACGATTTCCTTGAAGAATATAAGCCTAATCTCCATTTTGCAAAACTCTTGTTTATAACAGGCAGCAGGCGGGTTCGGCTTCGTGCGGGCCGTCACTGCAGGTTTGGGAAGTTCGGCAGAAAGGGAAGAACGATGGCGAAAACAACGGCCGTGCGTGTCAAGGGGGACGTCGCTGCGGGGGTGCTCTGGATGCTGGTTCTCTCGCTGCTGTTGTTCTGGCTGCCGTTTTTCGGTCCGCTGATCGCGGGCTTCGTCGGGGGCAAGAAGGCCGGCGGCGTCGGACCGGCCATCACGGCGGTCTTTCTCCCGGCGATCGTTCTGGGTATCGTCTTTTTCATCCTCGGCACCGCCACGGGCATTCCTCTGCTCGGGGTCCTGACGGGGGGCGCCGTCTTTCTCGTCGTGGCGGCCGCCGCCGTCGGACCGCTCCTGATCGGCGCCGTCATCGGCGGTGCCATGGCTTGACACCATCACCGCAAGTCCGGTATATCTGTGTGTGGGCACGGTGTGTGCCGTCAGAACCGTGGTGTTGGATTCGGGAGTGTGTGACATGGCGAAGAGACCGGCGATGCGATCGTGGATGGTGTGTGTTGTACTTCTATGTGCCTTGTGTGGGGAGGCATGCCTGGGCGATTTTCTCGCGGACCTGGCCCGGCCGCACCAGGGGCGGAGCATGCGGGCGACCTCGACGCACAAGCTCGGGGCGAATCCGCGGGAATGGGACGGCGAGCCCGATCCCGATCACAACGGCGACAACAGCAACGTGCAGCCGGGCCAGACGAAGGTCCTGATGGACGTTAAGGGCCCGGGTGTCATCACGCACATCTGGATTACGTTCCTGGAGCCGGGTCCCCATCCTTGGGCCAAGAACGGCTCGGCCAACCACCAGGAGATGCTGCTGCGCATCTATTGGGACGGCAGCGAGCGTCCCGGCGTCGAGGCGCCGATAGGGGACTTCTTCGCCAACAGTTTCGGCAAGCGCAGCGAAGTCATCAGCCTGCCCGTCTGCGTGGAGGACGCCGATTCATACAACTGCTTCTGGCACATGCCGTTTCGCAAGTCGGCCCGCGTGGAGATCGTCAACCAGAGCGACAAGCAGATCAGCCTGCTGTACTTCAACATCGACTGGGTCAAGAAACCGCGCATGCCCAGGAATACGCCGTACTTCTACGCCCAGTACCGCCAGGAGTATCCCGTCCAGAAGGGCGAGGACTACGTGATCCTGGATACACAGGGCAAGGGACATTACGTGGGCACGGTCCTGAGCGTGCGAACGCGCAGCCCGTCCTGGTTTGGCGAGGGGGACGAGAAGATCTACATTGACGGCGAGACCAAGGCCTCGATCTGGGGCACCGGAACCGAGGACTATTTCCTCTCGGCCTGGGGACTCAAGACCACGAGCACGCCTTATTTAGGCGTTCCGTATTTCGATCAGTGGGGCATCGTGGGCGGGCATACCTCCGCGTATCGCTGGCACGTCACGGACCCGCTGGTTTTCAACGACGGCATCAAGGTGACGTTCGAGCACTTCGGCTGGATGTCTCCGGACGAAAATCCCGAGTACAAGTCGCATAGCTGGAACGAGCGCGAGGATGATTACTCCAGCGTGGCGTTTTGGTACCAGACGGGCACGCCGACGTTCCAGGCCCGCGCGCCGCACGCGCGGCAGCGGCAGCTTCCGTGCCTGGATCGCATCATTTCCGCCAGCGAGTGCACCGACGCCAAATATCACGGCGAAGGGGAAGCCCGCGCCCAGAGTCTGAACATCTATTTCCCCAGTCAGCACCTGCTCTTCAAGCCTGAGGACGTGGAGGAAGGTTGGCTGGAGATCCCCTTCGAGGTCGAGAAGAAAGAGCCCAAGCGGCTGCTGCTGGTGATGACGCACGCCAACGACTACGGCAAGTACCAGGCCTATCTCAACGGCGTCAAGCTCGGCGGCGTGATGGATCTCTACAGCGTAGAGATTGACACGCGCGAGTATCACCTGCTGGACTTCTGGCCCGAGCCGGGGCGGTACACGCTGCGCCTGGAATGCGTGGGCAAGAACCCCGCTTCGGCGGCCCACTACCTCGGCATCCAATCCGTCCGCCTGCGGCAGCGTCGCCCTCGCGTCATCGAATACGGGCACGATAAGGAGAAGGATTGGCGCGAGAAGCCGCTTCTCTACCAGTAGAATCACCGCCGATTCGTACGATCAGGTGTGGTGCCGGGGGGCGCGTCTTGGCTTGCGTCCGTCGCAGCGCCGGCGCGCGAAGTGTGCGCGGCAATGGGCCTTTTGCCGATTTCCGGTGGTAAGGCTTTGACGAAGAAGGTACAATGGAAGCGGAAGAGCGGTCGGCGTTTGGCAGGCCGTACCGCCAGAAAAAAGGATGGAGTCGAGCACGTCAGAAAAGTGAGGACAGAGACGATGCGCAGACGAGCGGGGTTCACCTTGATCGAGCTTCTGGTTGTGATTGCCATCATTGCACTATTGATGTCGATCTTGATGCCGGCGTTGGCGCGCGTCAGAGAACAGGCCAGAACCATCGGGTGCATGGCGAATATGAAGCAGTGGGGGCTGGTCTTTGCCATGTACACGCAGGCCAATGACGGCAAGTTGTGGACCGGGATCGGCGAAAACGGCTGGTGGTGGCCGTACCAGCTTGAGGACAAGCTCAAGGATTGGAAGGCCAACAAGACCTGGTTTTGTCCGACCGCCACCAAGCCCATCATTGACGAGCGCGGGGCCGCGGTGACCACGCTCAATATCTTCAACGCCTGGGGCATCTATACGGATGACTATGGCGGGTATAGTCCGGGTCCGAATGGCCTGGCCGGCAGCTACGGCCTCAACGCTCACTTCCTCACGACACCGAACCGCGAGAACAACTGGAAGACCGTCGACGTCGTTGGTGCCAACAATGTGCCGTTGTTCCTGGACGCCCTGCGTTTCGATCTCTGGCCAAACGAGACCAATGCACCGGCCGACTACGAGTTCGCGGCCTGGGCCTCGTACAACGACATGTCACGATGCTGCATCAATCGCCATGACGGCTACGTGGGCTGTGCCTTCGCGGATTTCTCGGTGCGAAAAGTCGGGCTCAAGGAACTGTGGACGCTGAAGTGGCACAAGACCTACAACACCGCAAATCTCTGGACCCTGGCCGGCGGGGTCCAATCGAGTGATTGGCCCCAGTGGATGCGGTCGCTAAGGGACTACTGAGCAGGCCCACCGGTTCGGGCGGCCTTACCGCCGAGCAAACATTCCGATGCGAGAACGCGAGCGACCTGCGTCTCTTTCCGCCGCATCCCGGCGCGGGCGGTCTTCGTGTTTCTTTGTCACGAGCAGTGAAATTGGTTGTAATCGCAGGGAGATTGCATTTCAATCTCGTCGTGGTCGCTTGCATAGGATGAAGAAATACGCACCAGGACCTTGGATCGTGGAAAGGATTGGTGACAGATGAAGGTAAAGGGCCTGCTTGTCAAGAGCTCGATCATCGCTGCGTTGGGGGGCTTGCTGTTCGGTTTCGATACGGCGGTCATCTCCGGCGCCGAACAGCGACTCCAGGAACTCTTCGCCGGCACGTACGATTCCCTGGCGGCCGCCATGAGCAGCCTGGGTTTCCTGGGCAAGCCGGGCTTCTGGCACGGCTGCACGACGGCCAGCGCCCTGATCGGCACGATTCTCGGCGCGTGGCTGGCCAGCAAGCCGTCGGACGCGTTCGGGCGCCGCAAGACGCTTTCGGTTCTGGCGGTGCTGTATTTCGTTTCGGCCGTGGGCAGCGCGTTTGCCTGGAACTGGTGGTCGTTCGTGATCGCTCGTCTGATCGGCGGTCTGGCAGTGGGCGGCTCCTCGGTGGTCGGCCCGATCTACATCGCGGAAATCTCTCCGGCCAAGAGCCGCGGGCGACTGGTGGCCCTTTTCCAGTTCAATATCGTCTTCGGCATCCTGCTGGCCTTCTTGTCCAACTTCATCATCGGCAGGATGAACCTGGGCGACGTCGAGTGGCGCTGGATGTTTGGCGTGGAAGCGGTTCCGGCGGCGGCCTTTTTCCTCTTCCTGTTGGGTAATCCGCTCAGTCCGCGCTGGTTGATGACCAAAGGCCGCGCCGACGAGGCCCGCGGCATCATGGAACGCCTCGGCGCCGAGAACGTCGCGCAGGAAATGCAGGAGATACAGGAATCGATCGACCTGGACCACCACCGTCTCAACGAGCCTTTCTTCTGCCGGGCCTATCTCAAGCCCATTCTCCTGGCGTTCCTGATCGCGGCCTTCAATCAACTCTCCGGCATCAACGCCTTGCTCTATTACTCGAAGCGCATCTTCGAAATGGCCGGCGCTAATCCAGACGCCGCTCTTTTACAGAGTGTGATCGTGGGCGCGACGAACCTGGTCTTCACCATGCTGGCGATGGCGATCATCGATCACTTCGGCCGCAAGAAACTCATGCTGGTCGGTTCGATCGGCTATATCATCAGCCTCGGCACCGTGGCGTGGGCCTTCTACACCGACCGCGGCGGGGCCATTGTGCTGGCCAGCTTCCTGCTCTTCATCGCGTCGCATGCGTTCGGCCAGGGCGCGGTCATCTGGGTGTTCATCAGCGAGATTTTCCCCACCCGCGTGCGGGCCAAGGGACAGGCGTTGGGCTGTTTTACCCACTGGTTCATGTGCGCGTTGATCGCCTGGACGTTTCCGATGTTCGCCGCGAAGACCGGCGCCCACATCTTTGCGTTCTACGCCGGTATGATGGTGCTCCAGCTCGTCTGGGTGCTGTTCATGATGCCCGAGACCAAAGGCGTGCCGCTGGAGCAGATCCAGAAGAAGCTGGGCATCGAATAGAGCCGGCATTGAGAACGGCCATGAATCCACGACAGGGCCGTTCAACGGTGTTCAAGCTCTCTTACAACGGCCGAATCCAGATGTTTCGGAAGCGGACGGGGTTGTTGTGCGCCGATAAGCTGAAGGGCCGCTTGGGCTCGATCGGCTTGTCGTATTTGGGCAGGATGCGGTGGCCGGTGGGGCCGTGGATTTCCTGGTTGTGGTGGACGAGCACGCCGTTGTGCAGGATCGTGACGCGGGCGGGGCGCTCGAGCTTGCCGTCCTTGAAGGCCGGGGCGAAGAAGATGATGTCGTAGCTCTGCCACTGCCCGGGGGGGCGGCACGCGTTGACCATCGGCGGCGTTTGGCCGTAGACGCTGGCCGCCTGCCCGTCGGGGTAGAGCGGCGTGGTGTACGTATCGAACACCTGGATCTCGAAGAGCCCCATCAGCATCACGCCGTTGTTGCCGCGGTCCCAGTCGCCGCCCACCGGCGGGTTCGGCGCCTGCCACTCCAGATGAAGCTGGCAATCTCCAAATGATTCCCTGGTCGAGAGGTTGCCGGTGACGGCGATCATCTCGCCGTCCTCGACCTTCCAGTCGGACGGCTGCCATTTCGAGAGATTCTCCCCGTCGAAGAGGACGATGGCGTCCGAGGGTGCGCTGCGGTGCCGGCCCGGCGTGATTTTCGGCGGGGCGGGCCGGTCCGGGTCGTGCACGTGGTAGCCGCACCAGGGCAGCACGGGCGTGTCCTTGTACCCGACGATGCCCGATCCGTCCTTGGCTTTGACCAGTTCGACCGCGATCGACGTTGCCGAATAGACCAAAAGAAGACCCAGCGTGGCGGCGACAGCGACATGGAGGACAACACGATAACGCTTCATGGCCGTTCCTTTCCCGTGTGTGATATGCTCTGACGTTCGACGAGCGGGGCGTTCCGAGGTTATGGTCGGCCCCTCGTAATCCGCAGGCAACTATACCCCACCGGCAAGGCTGACACAAGCTCCGGCTGGGTTGTCTCTCGACCGAACTGACGCTCCGGCCTGTGATTGGCTTGATCTGTCACCGAGAGACGGCTATAATCATCGCGGTGGTCGTTCACACCGCAATGGGGTAGATTCAATGCAGCACGGCAGGAGGCATTTCGCCAGGCCAGATGGAGTTCGAGCACGAATGACAGACCAACCGCACAACCGACGCAAAGTTATCATCGCAGGGTCGTTGATCGTTGCGATCCTCACCGCAGTGGCGCCCTCATCGTCACCCGCCGGTCGGGACGAGCCCGTTCGGATCAGGCGACTTACATCTGCCGACCATGTGAGTCTGTTCGTGGAGAACCGCAGCGCCTACGACGTGACGGTGACCTTGACGATCCGGGCCCACAACGTGGACGTGGTGAGAATCGAGCCCGAAACCGAGACCTACGCCGGAAACTCAGAGACAGAGGCGGTTCGAATCTTGCCGGCCCAGGCGGGCAGGCGCTGGGACTACCGCTATCGCTTTACCTGGATAAAGGGGAATCTGCACGCCGAACACGACGCCGAGGCGCTTTACCGTCTGCCCTACGAATCGGGCCAGTCCCACCGGGTGACCCAGGGATACCACGGCCGGCTGACGCACCAGGGGCAGGAGCAGTACGCGGTTGATTTCGCCATGAGAGAAGGGACGCCGGTGTGTGCGGCCCGCGACGGTGTGGTGGCGGACCTCAAGGAGTCCTCCAAGGCCGGCGGGCCCCGAAAGAGCTACCGGGATTTGTCGAATTACGTGTCCATTGCCCATGCTGACGGGACTATCGGGGAATACCATCATTTGCAGCACAGCAGCGTGCTCGTCGAGATCGGTCAGCGGGTCACGGCCGGGACGGTCCTCGCGCTCTCGGGCAACACCGGATACTCCACCCGGCCCCATCTGCATTTCGGAGTCTACTCCGCCGTCGACGGGACCCAACTGCAATCCCACCCCCTCGCCTTCGCCACCCGCCGCGGAACCGTCACCGATCCCGTCGAAGGAAAATCCTACACGGCCAAATGAGGCTTGCGCATTGTTCTTCAGACCGATCTTTGCCTTGTCGCCCAGCTTCCCCTGAAAGCACTGAGCCATCCCTGACAGCAGAAAAACTCCAGTTTGGCGGTAGATTTGTCGAAACAACATGGTAGAATATCAGTGAGTTTATGTGTGCGGGTGTTCTTATGTGTATTCAATTGTTCACCATCGGATATGAGGGGAGAGACCTTCCGGTATTCCTCGATTGTCTCGATACAAACGAGATCAAGTGTCTTGTTGACGTGAGAGAGATTGCGTTCTCGCGCAAGAAAGGGTTTTCGAAGACGGCGTTATCCCAAGCTCTAAAGGCACGCGGGATTGAATACGTTCACATTAGGAATCTTGGCAGTCCGCGGCCTCTACGTGAGGAGTTGAAGTCGGGCGGTGATTATGGCAGGTTCTTCAGAGAGATGGATAAGTACCTGTCCGCGCAGGGAGAGGCCATTGAGCGGGCGTACGACTGTGCCCGTCGCATGAGATCGTGCTTGATGTGCTATGAGAAACAAGCGGCGGCCTGTCACAGACGAGTGGTGGCGAGGAAGGTCAAAGAGCGCGACGGCAATGGACTGGAGGTGACACACCTGTAAGCCCAAATGAGAGGGAGAGGATGGCACTGCAAACAAAGCAAGTACTCATCACTGTCAAAGCATATCCGAATCCGAGCAAGAAATACGGCGAGACCGTCTGTTGCGCGGGAATCGACCTCGACACGCGTTCTTGGATCAGACTGTATCCGATTCAGTTCAGGGATCTTGAATTCCCCAAGCGGTTCAGGAAGTATGACATCGTGCAAGTCAGATGCGAGAAAGCGGTACGAGACCGTCGGATTGAAAGCTATCGCGTCGATCAAGATAGTATCACAGTTCTGGGTCATTTAGACACCAAACACCAGTGGCGAGCGAGAAGGGAGATTCTGCTCCCAACGGCAAGCTCATCCTTCTGTGCCATCGAGGCCATGGTTGCACGGGACGTCTCTCTCGGGATGTTCAAACCCTGCGAGATTGAATTCTCTTGGCAGGAAGCTGAGGTTGGTGACAAGGCACAGAGAGAAGCGTGCTACGCCCAACTCTCTTTCTTTGACAAGCAGAAAAAGGCGATAGAAAAGGTCCCATTCGATTTCTACTATCACTTTCATTGTGCGGGCAACGACGATTGCTCCGGCCACCGGCTGAAGATCGTCGACTGGGAGATGGGCCAGCTCTACCGGAGACTGCGGGACGAACATATGCGGGAGAGGCTTCTTCTTGAGAAGATGCAGGAGCGATGGCTGCATCGGATGTGTGCGGACAGCAATGATGTTTACTTTTATGTGGGAAACATGCAGCGTTTTCGGGACCAGTTCCTGATTCTGGGGGTATTCTTTCCAAAGAAGTGACGCCAGTCACCTGCTGAGTTGGGCTGCCGTGACGGCCTACCCGGGCGAGTCGGCGAATTCAGAAGAACAGGATTGACGGAGGCGGGGATTCCTATATCCTTTCGAAGTCACGCTGCGGTTGGCGGAAGCCGCCCCCAGAGAGACATATTTTCTGGTGAATTCGTGTTTGCGGCCGCCGCGTTCGGGCCGGCAGGGACTGTGGCGGGGAGGCTGGCAGGGGAGGAGTAGAGGGGAATTGATTGGGATGGGAATGATTGGGAGAATGACGGTGACAGGTTTTCGTATGGTGGTGTTGTGGTCTCTGGTGTTTTCGGCGGGTATTTGTTTTGAGGGGAGTCTGGCCGGGGCGGGGCAGGGGGAATCGGCCCGGGTGGCGGTGTCCTGGTTTACGGATGCGAAGATCGAGGGGGCCGTTCGGCTTAAGGGGCCGTCGGAAGGCCTGCCTGTCACTGATGGGACGGAAGGGCAGGGCGTCGATCTGACAAGGGCCGTGCCCGTGGAGAATCCTCTGCTGCAGCGTGAAAGCGGGCAGATCAGCTTCTGGATCCAGCCGCACTGGGACGGAGGCGACGGCAAGCGGCACGTTCTGCTGCGAATCGGCGATCCGCAGGCCAACGGCTTGCTCGTTGAGAAGTCCGAGAGGAACATGCTGCGCTACGTCATGGCCGGCCCGAAGAAGGTCACCGCGTCCCGCGTCGATGTCTCGCACTGGCGCAGCGGGCAGTGGCACCAGGTGACGGTCGCCTGGTTCAGCAAGGACGGGGAGCCGTACGGGTTGCCGCTGTTTCTCGATGAACACCTCCCCGGGCGGGGCGGTCCGGAACCGGTCGATGGTCCGGTGGCGGCCGGCAACACGTTCCTGGACCCGGGCCGCATGTCCGACCGGCGCCTGTGGATCGGCGATGAGACGGCCGACGCGACAATGGACGAGCTGATCGTGCGGGCCGAGATGGGCAACGTGTACCGCGACTACTACCGCACCGCTCCCTTTGCGAGGATGACGATCGATCACGCCCCGAACTACGCCCGGTCCGACCGGCGCGTGATTGCCGGGCACGCCAAGCAGTTCGGCCTCCGCGCCGAAATTCGCGGACAGGAGCGAGCGATCACGGAGTTCACCCAACGCTACGGCCAATGGGGCGAGAACGACGCCAGGTCGCTGGTTCAATGGGAGACGTCGAATCCGGCCGTTGCCACCGTCGACAAGGACGGACTGGTCACCGGCCTGGCGTGTGGGCGGTGCCAACTGACCGCGACGTTTCGAGGTCTCAAGGCGGAGTACGATTTGCATGTCATCTCCGCCGAGCAGGCGGACTTGACGGTCATGTACCTCTCGCGTCTGCCGCGCTATCGTTGCGATGCGGCCAAGAGCGCTCCCGCTCCCGGCGACCGCGTGCAGACCGTCGCCCACGTCGGGAACTATGGGTTCAAATCCGTGCCGGCCGGCACCGTCATCCAAATGGACCTGATCCCGGACGCTGACAAAGACTTTCGCCTGGATCCGGACGAGAAATCGATCTTCACGCAGACGAATACGATAGACCGAACGCTGGAGCCTTATCAGAGGGCGGAAATCCGCTTCGATTGGGAGTGGACCAACGAGCCCGTGTGGGTCCGTGTCACCGCCGATCCGCGCGACGAGGTGGAAGAGTTCTGCCGGGTAAATAATACGCGGTACCACCTCAGCACCGCCCGCCCGACGCGCATCCGTCTCGACAGAGCCCTGGACCGGAAACTCCACAAGGAACGCACGATAAACCTGGTCGGCTCGTTCTGCTATTATGACTACGCCCAGGTTCAGTTCGAGTGCCTCGACGGGATGCTGCGGGATGCGGTCTATCCCACGACCAGCCCGATTGGCGTGGAGGACTCTCATACGATCGACGGCGTCTACGAATTCGAAGCAGAAAATGACGAGGGCTGGAAGGCGTTTGACGAAGAAGCGGCGTACTATCCGTCTTTTCACGTGCACCTGGAAACGATTCTCATGGCGCAGAATTCCGGCGCCCTGCACGAAGGCGGGCACAACGTGTTCAAGCTTCCGGACCTCTACGGCTATCACACCGGCGATGTCCTGCTGCGGGACGAGACGGGGCGTTTGTATACGGAGACACCGCTGCTGCCGAAGAGCCGGTTGCTCGGTCCGGCCGCCTGCGGCCCGTATTACAGCAGCTTCATGGACTATTGTCATCTGTGGCTGCATCCGGCCAATGCCGGCAAGATGCAGTATTTCGGGGGCTACGGCGCCGAAGAACGCTTCTGGGGAGCGCAGGGTCGTCTGATAGCGACGCGGAGAAACCTCCTGCAGATCTTCGACCGGCAGGACGGCCCGCTGGCTAACGCGGCGGTGTACGTGTACCATGTCACGCACGCGCAGGAGCAGCGGAGGATCGTCGACCCGCCCAAGTTCGTCGGCCACACCGACCGGGACGGCCAGTTCGTTTTCCCCGGCCGCACCGACCGTCACTGGGACGACCCCCGCACCGATCAGGTGGAAGGCAGCATCCCCGTCTGGAATCCCTTCGGACGTCCACCATCGCCAAGCTGGCGCTTGACGCTGCCACGCGCGTGCCAGGGTGTTTTCACTGACACGGGGCGGCGAATTGGGAAGAAGGGGGTTGACGGGTCCCTGGTTTTGCCTATTCTGTTAGATTTCACGCCGCAGTTAAAAGGAGTTGGCCGTGCAGGGAAGTACATCTTCTGGAGAATTCGTTTTTGAGGCCCCTGAGTCCGAACCGGCCGGCAGCGTGCTCTACGAGGAGCATTTGAAGCTCACGAGCAAGTCGCGCTTGAGTGGGTTTGCGGGCTATCTGATGCCGCTGTGGTATTCTTCGATTGCCGCCGAGCACGAGGCGGTCCGCGCGCGGGCCGGGCTTTTCGATTGCACGCACATGGGGGCGCTGGAGGTCTCGGGCGCCGATGCGGCCGGGTTTCTCAATCTTCTCGCCACCAACGATATCGAGAGGCTGAAGGTCGGCCGGGCCCAGTACAGCTATATCCTCGACGCCGCCGGCAAGGTCCTGGACGACATCATCGTGTATCGCCGAAGCGAGGACAACTTCATGGTCGTCGTCAACGCGGCCAACGAGCCCAAGATCAAGTGCTATCTCAGCGAGCTGCGCGCCGGTCGGGCGGTCGTCGATGCGGCCGATCCCGGCGCCGCAGCGCGGCTGACGAGCCTGCGTCCCACGATCCGGGACATGCGGGACGCGGACGCCGGCGGTGACTGTCGCGTCGATATCGCATTGCAGGGCCCTGCGTCCGTGGACGTCCTGGCCAGGCTGATCGACGATCCAGCCGCCGGCGAGGGCCTGCCCGGCCTCAGGAGTTTTGCCCTGATCGAGACGCCGGTCGGCGGTATCGACTGCATCGTCTCGACCACCGGATACACCGGGGCCCAAGCGAGCTTTGAGCTGTTCGTTCATCCGGCGCAGGCGGCGGACCTGTGGAATCTTATCCTGGAGGCCGGCCGGCCGCTGGGCCTGCTGCCCTGCGGGCTGGGGGCGCGGGACAGCCTGCGGATCGAAGCGGGCCTGCCGCTCTACGGGCACGAGCTGGACGGCAAGTTCGGAATCTCCCCGTTCGAGGCCGGCTACGGCTGGGCGGTCAAGCTCCAGAAGGAGTTCTTCATCGGCAAGGCCGCCATGGAGCGCATCGCCGGGACGTACGAGATGCAGGTGGCCCGGATTCAGTTGCCCGGGACAAGAGGGATTCGTCCCGTCCGGCTCGACGATCCGGTGCTGGACGAGCAGGGCGTTTGCATCGGGTGGGTGCTGAGCAACGCCAAGGCCGGGGAAAACCAGTATGCACTGGCGTACGTAGACAAGAGTGCCGCCCGGGAAGGAAACAGCCTGGGCGTTTATTATCTGGCCCGCAGCGCGAGCCAGGTTCAGCAGGGACGAAAGCAGAATATTGAGAAGGGGCAAACGGCCGAGGCCGACCTGACGGGCACGGTGGCCAGCCGGTTTGCCAGGTTTTAGATGGAGGCAGTTGCATGGTAGTCGAGGGATTGCTGTATACCAAAGACCACGAGTGGGCGAAAGTCGAAGGCGACACGGTCACCATGGGCATCACGGATTACGCGCAGGAGCAGTTGGGCGAGATCGTTTTCGTGGAGCTGCCGGAGGTCGGCAAGGAGTTCGACGCTCACAAGGAGATCAGCGTGGTCGAAAGCTCCAAGGCCGCCGGCGACGTCTACTGTCCGGCTGCCGGGCGGGTCAGCGCGGTCAACGAAGAGCTCACCACCCGGCCCGAGCTGGTCAACGAGGACTGCTATAACACCGGCTGGATCTGCAAGCTGACAGTCACCGACGCGGCCGCGCTCGATGACCTGATGGATGTCACGAAATACGAAGAATACCTCAAGACGCTGTAGAGGCGGGCGTCGACGGCGCGAGCGAAGTCGTTTCGTTTCGGCGCGGGCGCAACGCCGCCGGGGAAGGTTGGGCTATGCCGTTCATACCTCATACACCAGAGCAGCAGCGGGAGATGCTCGAGACCATCGGTCTGACGATGGAAGACCTGTTCGGGGACATCCCGGCCGAACTGAGGGCCCGGCCCTTCGATCTGCCGGGCGGACTGAGCGAGCAGGAGGTTCGCAACCGGCTCGCCGACCTGGCGGGCAAGAACCACGTGGACCTGACGCTCTTTTTGGGCGGCGGCTTCTACGACCATTTCATCCCGGCGGCGGTGGACGCCATCGCGGGACGGAGCGAGTTCTACACCGCGTACACGCCCTACCAGCCGGAGTTCTCACAGGGCACGCTGCAGGCGATCTACGAGTACCAGTCGCAGATCTGCCGTCTCATCGGGATGGACGTGGCGAATGCGTCGCTCTATGACGGCGGCACGGCG
>JAFGCA010000789.1 GCA_016932895.1 Sedimentisphaerales bacterium
CGACCTGGCGGAGTGACATTGTGCGGGAGGTGGATCTGATCGAGGAAGTCGCGCGCGTCCACGGATACAGCGAGATACCGACGTGCAGAAAGATCCAGATCGAGGCCGTGGCGGCCGATTCGCGCCACGCGGTGCAACGCTTGGTGGGAACCTTCCTCAATGCCTGCGGCTTCTATGAGACGATCACGGTGGGGTTTGTGGACCAGGCGGTGGCCGATCTGTTTGTCAACGGCGAGTCCGCGCACCATCTGGGAGTGCGGGACGTCTCGCGCAAGAGCGCGAATCTCTTGCGACAGACCTTGCTGGGTTCGTTGCTGGGTGTTCTGAAAACGAACGTGAACGCCAGGAATCTGCCTTGCTGCATCTATGAGATCGCCGACACGTTCGCCCCGAGCGCCGCCGACGCCGTCCTGCCGCGGGAAGACGCCAGATTGGCGCTGGTCACGGACGGCGATATGAGGCAGTTGCGCGGCGCGATTGAGGGACTGATCCGCAGTCTGGACCGCAGCGCAACGCTCGAGCTCGTGCCGGCCGAGGTCGCCTGGGCCGGGGTCGGGGCGCGTGTCACCGTGAACGAACGGCCCATCGGCGAGGCGGGAATCTTCTCCGAGACGATTCGGGAGAAGCTCGGTTTCAAAGAGGTGCGTCCGTGTGGCGCCGAGCTGGATTTTGAGGCGTTGATGGCCTTGCAGGGCGGGCCGGTCAAGATCCAGCCGATTCCGCGTTTTCCCGCCATCGAGCGCGACCTCTCGGTGGTGGTCTCGGAAGAGACCCCTTGGACCGACATTGCCCGGGCCGTCGACGGCAGCGCGCCGGCCGAATTGGAGGACGTGCAGTTCGTCGACATTTATCGCGGCAAGGGGATCCCCGGCGGCAAGAAGAGCGTGACGCTCTCTCTGCGTTTTCGCGATGAGGACGGCACGCTCACCCACGAGACGGTGGACGGCTATCAGGACGCGATCGTCAAGAGTCTTGCGGCCTCGGTGGGGGCCGAGCTGAGAGCCCTGTGATCCGGCGTCCCGTGGTTTGCATGGTGCGACGGGCCTGCGGGAACGCGCCGACCGGCGTCGGGGCGATAGGACGCGTTGGAGTTGTCGTCTTATTTGCTTGACTGGCGGCGGCGCATTTGATATACCATACTGTGCAGGCTGACCCCTGCGGTGTTCGTACAGAGAGTTCGCAGTTGAAAGAACCGATACCCGTACTCAGGGAAATCAGGTCTTGGCGGACCGGAAAAGCCTACGCGATAGGACTTTCGGACGCGAGCAACGATTGCCCACTTGGCAGTGATGGGTTCTCTTCAAAGGCCTCTCTTACGGCACTTGTGGAGGTGCAGCAGGCATCAGACAAAAAGGCCTGTTTTTGCAGGCCTTTTTTCGTTTGGCGAGACGCCGGCTGAGACACGGTCCGGTGGGTCCGAGAACCTCCCCCCAGACGCATATCCTCGTTCTCTCGGCAGTTAAGCAGGTCGCGGGAATTGCCGATGACAGGGTACGGGCACAGTCCCGCTTTGAATGGAATGGATGTATCCTGGATCCTGCTTTGTGAGGAGTTCAAATGCCGAGTGTGCGTAATTTCACCGTTCTGCCGGCGCTGCCGGAGGTGCTCAAGGACCTGGACGTCGTGGCCCGGAACCTGTTCTGGTCGTGGAATCCTCAGTCTGTTGAACTGTTCAAGCGGATCGATCCCCACCTGTGGGCCGCGTGTGGCCACAATCCGGTCAAACTGCTGGGCAGCGTTCCGCAGGCGCGATTGGAAGCCCTCTCCGAGAACGAAAGCTTCCGCAACGAGCTGAGACGAGTGGTGGAGGTCCTTCACGCGTATCTCGATGCGTCAACCTGGTTTGAGAAAGCCTGCTCCGATAATCGCAAGTCGGTGATGGCGTATTTCAGCGCCGAGTTTGGGCTGCACGAATGTTTGCCCATCTATGCCGGCGGTTTAGGCATCCTGGCCGGCGACCACCTCAAAAGCGCCTCGGATCTGGGAATCCCTCTCGTGGGCATCGGTTTGATGTATCAGAAGGGCTACTTCCGCCAGTACCTCAACATCGACGGCTGGCAGCAGGAGGCGTACGTCGAGAACGACCCCTACAACATGCCCGTCGAGCTGGTACGCAACAACGACGGCCTGCCGCTGACGATTGGCGTGGAATACCCGGGCCGGTGCGTGCAGGCCCAGATCTGGTCGGTCTCAGTCGGGCGGATCAAACTCTATCTTCTGGACACCAATATTCCGGCCAATTCGTCGGCCGACCGCATGATCACCAGCAGCCTGTACGGCGGCGACCGCGAGCTGCGGATTCGCCAGGAAATCCTGCTGGGAATCGGCGGGCTGCGGGCCCTGGCCGCCATGGGGATCGAGCCGACCGTCTGTCATATGAACGAAGGCCACGCGGCCTTTATGGCCCTGGAGCGGATTCGACAGTTGAAATCCAACGCCGAGATGAGCTTCGAGGAGGCCGTCGAGGCGACCCGGTCGGGCAACGTTTTCACCACGCATACGCTGGTGCGAGCCGGACTCGATGAGTTCGGCGTCGAGCTCATGGACAAGTACTTCGGCTTCTATTTCCCTCAGCTCGGTATCGACCGCGGGTATTTCCTCTCGCTGGGGCGGATGCTTCCCGACGACGAGAACGAGCCGTTCAAGATGCCGGTCCTGGCCATCAAGCTCAGCGGCTACGTCAACGGCGTCAGCCAACTGCACGGGCAGATCTCCCGCGAGGTGTGGGGCTCGCTCTGGCCCAGCGTTCCGGCCAACGAAGTCCCGATCACCGCGATCACAAACGGCGTGCATCTCAAGAGCTGGCTCTCGAACGAGATTGCGGATCTGTATCAGCGGTATATGGGGCCCGCCTGGTCCGAGAGCGTCTCGGACGCATCGGTCTGGGAGCAGATCGATCAGGTTCCCGATGAGGAGCTGTGGAGCGCCCATCAGCGCTGCAAGGACCAGTTGATCGTGTTCGCACGGAAGCGGCTGGTGGCCCAGATGCAGCGGCGCGGGACCTGCCGGGGCGACCTGAGGCACGCCGAGGAGGTTCTCGATCCGGAGGCCCTGACCATCGGTTTCGCCCGTCGATTCGCCGCCTACAAGCGTGGGGACCTGATCCTAAAGGACGCCGAGCGTCTGGCCCGGCTCCTGACCAATCCGGACAGGCCGGTGCAGATCATCTTCGCCGGCAAGGCGCACCCGAAGGACAAAGGCGGCAAGGAAATCATTCGCCACATCGTTCACTTCGCCTCCGAGGAAACGGTCCGACGGCACATCGTGTTTCTGGAGGATTACGACATCGACGTGGCCCGCTTCCTGGTGCGGGGCGTCGACGTCTGGCTCAACAACCCGCGCCGGCCCATGGAGGCCAGCGGCACCAGCGGCATGAA
>JAFGCA010000790.1 GCA_016932895.1 Sedimentisphaerales bacterium
ACGAAGCAATCTCCTCACGCATAGTCGCGGAACTTCCGAAATGCGGTACTAGGGCGCGAAGGCATCCAACGCAGTGGCGTCGACGCCCGGACCGGCAAACCCGAAGGAGCACATTCTCGGCGTTCGGGGAACGTATCCCGACCTTCACCTGACGATTGAGCAGCAGATTGCCGAGGGGGACTGGGTCGTCACCCGAATCACCGCACGAGGAACGCACCAGGGTGAATGGCTGGGTATCCGGCCTACGGGAAAGGCAGTCGCATTCACAGGCGTCAACATCGACAAGGTCGTCGACGGCAGGATCGTGGAACACGGCGGAGCCGCCAACCTCCTGGAACCACTGCTGGAAATCGGGGCCATCCAGTCGTCGGCCCATGAAGAGGATGCCCGCGGGTGTGACTCCGCTTCGCTGCGCGACACTCCGTCACATCCGTCGCTTCTCCTCTAATCTCGGTTAGGTGCCAGATCAAGTCTTGGCTACTACAGGTAATGGGAGCGTTTTGGGTCCGTTCTGGCCCGTATCTTGGCCGAGTTGATGGCCAAATGTGTTGAAATTGAGCCCCTTATTGCGGTATTGTTGACTGCGTTCCGGCCACGAGTACAAATTATGGCGTTGCATGGGAGATATCGGATGAGAGACAGCAAGTCATTCTTCCTGAAACTGCTTCTTGCGATGATCTTCGTGTTGTCCGCGGCAAGACTCGTGGGATTCGTGACGAGGTTTAGCCGTGAAAGCCTGCAGATGGACTTCGCCGTATACTACACGGCAGGTGAATCCCTGAATCATGGTCTCTCGCCATATCGGAATAGCATCGACCACGACCCGCCGATCTGGGATGGAGTATCCTTGTATCAGCATAGCCGATATCTCTATCCGCCTCTAGCAGCGAACCTATTTCGGCCTCTGGCGTTGCTTTCCTATCCTGTCGCGAAGACTCTCTGGATGATCCTGTGCATGGCGTGCATCTGCGGCGCCATCCTCATCACACATAGAGTCTTCCCATTACGCAACGGCGTAGAGTTCCTCTCAGTTGGAATCATCGCGGCCGTGTTTCATCCCCTTTTGTTCAACTTGGAGCGTGGGCAGATAGATGCCATGACATTGCTTCTGTTAACCTGGTCCATACTCGCATTGGTGAAAGGCACGAAGGGGAGTTGCATTTTGTCAGGTCTGCTGCTTTCCGTCGCCACCCTTCTGAAGCTGCATTGTGTCTACAGGTGCCATTTCTTCTCGTCCGGAAGCGTTGGTGGGCAGTACAGGGTTTCGTATATGGAGGCATTACCCTCATACTGGTAAGCGTGCTGCTTCCGGGCGGAGCGAACCTTCTGTGGACCTATGCATCCAAGGAACTGCCGAGAATTTCGAAATACGGAGAGAGGGGCACTCCCGACATGGAGATCGATGATGCAAGTGTTGTCGCGGCTACTGGCGAAAGTCCTGTCTGGATCAGAAAGTACAAGCATGGGAAGGTGTATCTGCCCCAATCATTCGGGGTCCGTGGCAGGGCCTCTGTGACACGTTATGTCAAAGACGCAGTCGATCGCGATCGTGATTTCTTCCCATCTCAATCTCATATCTCTTTCCTCTTGTTCGCTGTCCTGTTCGTGATGCTTGTTCTTTGGCAGCGTCTCTGCTCTGCTTCTGGCGGTTTGTCAGACGAGAGGGAATACCTCTACTGGCAAGCCATCCTCGTGGGGATTCTCCTGGTGGCTCCGAATACACACGTTATGAATTGCGTGTGGCTCATACCTACTGGGGTCATTCTCTTCTGGCTATATAGAAACCTGGACGATCGGTTTCCAGCTGCGGCACTTTGGGTGGCGACCATCGGTCTGTTGGCGGTCGCGATACCGGATGATCGAGCATTTGGCCTCCTTGTCCCTGCCTATGAAGGCTTGCTCGAGTACAAGTATGTGCTCGGCGAGATCCTGATGCTGGTCGGATTGTTGTGGCTGGTCGGTAAGGTAAGGAACGGGACGCAACATATTGACGTTCGATCCTCTGAACCGTCCCCCCCTACAACGTTCACGGCATCGAATGGGTGAATATGGTGAACGTCCCGTGAGATAAGAGCCGCTTTGAGCGACTGAAGTATACTGGTGGCCGGACACGACCAGACTCCGGCATTCTCATCACCTCGAAAGAGCTAAAGTGCTCTTATGTCTCTCGGACAGACCATTCACACAGTCAGGGCCCTCTGGCCGCCTGAATCGACTGCGAAGGTGTGGCATTTTGCGTCCTGCATCTGCCTCACCATAGCGCGGCCCTGCGGCGAATGCATATCGATGAAGTCGTTTAGATGTATTTCGGGTGGATGGCGTACTTCTTGATCTTGTAGCCGAGAATGCGCTCGGTCACACCGAGTTCCCGGGCGGCGTTCCGCTGGCGCCCGCCGCACTTCTTCAACGCATCCACGATCAACTCGCGTTCTTTGTTGGCGATGATCTCCGTCAACGACGGTGTCGGCCCGGCGTCGCTACGCTCGGCCATCTGCAGCGACGGCGGCAAATGCTCCGAGCGAATCACGTCGTCGCCGCAGAGCAGCACCGCCCTCTCGATGCAGTTCTCCAGTTCGCGGATGTTGCCGGGCCAGTGATAGCGCGTGAGCATCTCGATCGCCGGCGTGGAGATACGCGAGATCGGTTTGCCGTTCTCGCGGGCGAACTTCTCCAGGAAGTGATCGGCCAGGAGCATGATGTCGTCCTTGCGCTCGCGCAGCGGCGGCAGAAAAATCGGGAACACGTTGATCCGGTAGTAAAGATCTTCGCGAAACTGCCCTTCTAGAATCTGCTCTTCCAACGGCTTGTGCGTGGCGACAACGATGCGAACGTTGGTCTTGATGGTACTGAGGCCCCCGACCCGCTCGAACTCCTTGAACTGAATGACGCGTAGGAGTTTGACCTGAAGATTCGGCGGAAAATCGCCGATCTCGTCCAGGAAGATCGTCCCGCCGTGAGCGCGTTCGAAACGGCCGAGCTTGCGCTCGACGGCCCCGGTGAAGGCCCCCTTCTCGTGGCCAAACAGTTCGCTTTCGAGCAACGTCTCGGGCATGGCCGTGCAGTTGACCTTCACAAACGGCTTGTCCGCCCGCAGACTGTTGTAATGGATCGCATGGGCGACCAGGTCCTTGCCCGTGCCGCTTTCGCCGCGAATCAGAACGGTCGCATTGCTGTCGGCCACCTGCTCCACCAGCCGATACACCTCCTTCATCGCGTTGCTCGTGCCCACCATGTTGTGGACGTCGAAGCGCGTCTTGAGCTCGCTGCGCAACCGCACGTTTTCGTCCCGAAGGAGCTTCCGCTCGGACTCGACGAGCTTGTTGAGCTTTACGGCCTGGGCGACCATCGTGGAAATCACGTTGAGCAGACGAATACTGGCTTGGAAGTCGTCCCCCTTACCGGTCTCCCGGTCGACGCTCAGAGCCCCGACGGTCTGGCCCTCCAGCTTGATGGGCACGCAGAAGAAGGCCGTCTTCTTTCCACCGGTCGGCTTGCGAGAGCCCGTCTTGTGCACGAAGCGCGGGTCCTTGGAGATGTC
This sequence comes from Sedimentisphaerales bacterium, assembly GCA_016932895.1. The sequence continues at coordinate 3,539 of JAFGCA010000790.1, forward strand.
GGGGACAATGATTTCCTCGCCCGTCTGCACGACGCGGCCGGTGACGCCCTCCCCCACCTTGTAACGGGCCCGCGACCGAGACCGCTCGCTCAGCCCGTGCGCGACCTTGGCCTCGATCTTCTCGGTCTCCAGATTCAACAGCGTGATCGTGCCGCGCTGGAGTTTCAGATGCGTATCGAGCGACTTCAAGATGCTCTGGAGCGTTTCTTCCAGATTCAGTGACTCGGCAAATGCCCGCGCCACGTCGCTGAGAAGTTCCACCTCGGCGGCAAATTTCGCTTTGGCCATGTCCGTTCCTACCTGAACAACAAAATTGTAGCCCGTAGGCGGTAGACTACAATTTTGTACGCTTCAAGGCAACCTTTCGTTCGCCTCAACTTCGTCAGAAACGCCCCCCGGCCAGTCACGCGCCACGACCCCGTTGCTCCGACCGCGGCACGGATCGCAGCCTGCGATGGTCTCCCAAAGCGATCCGCGGGGCCTTTCCACGGACAAAAGCCGGTTCGTCAAGACACGCCCGCTGGACCTTTTGCCCTTCCACACGACCTCGACGTTTTCTCTTGAAGAATACGTGTTCTCCCCAGTTGACCGCAGAGCGAACCGTGCTATGCTGCCGATTGCCCCTGAAGAAAAGTGCATTCGGATCATTCGGATTACACTCGCCGAGGGCCACACACTTGAGCCAGTTCTCCAGGAGCAGGTCCATATCGTCCTGGTCCACGTCACAGTCTTCATCAAGATCGCCTACCAAGGGAACGTAGGCCGGCAGGGACTTCGCCGCTTCACAACCGTTGATGTGGACATTGATCGTCAGGGTGTCCGTAGTCTGGTGTTCGCCATCATCGCCTTGGAGCTCCAGAACATGCTCACCCAGAGCCGACAGGGTGATGCTCGTGTCCAAGGGAGCGGCGTCGGCGACGACTGCATCGGGACTGTTGGGGTCGCCGGGCTCGGAAACCACGCTCCAGAACGACGTCGTGGGATCGATGTCGGTGACGGTCCCGGCCAGCGACACCTTGGCACTGCCGTCGAGCCCCTGTGGGCGGTCCCGAAGTCGGGCGCCGCGCGGCCGTGCGGTCGCATCTCGCTGCCGCACCGTGCCGGTGAAGCGCCCGCCCCAGTGGGACCCCGGTGGCTATACGTGTACGACCTTGATTCCCGCGAGCTGGCAGTAGGCCTTGAAGGGCAGCTCGAGGTCGTCGTAGATCAGGAGCTGGTGGAAGCCCTTGACGTCGCGCGAGTCCGCCACGCCGTCCACCGTCAGCTCCACCGACGTGCGGCAGCCGCCCGACGGCGGCGTGTCGATGTTGCGCACGATTTTGCCGGTCCCCAGGATGATCGATTCGGGACCCTGGAACTTCATGATCGTCACCGGCCGGCCGATCTCCCAGAGCACCTGCACCGCCACGCCGATATCCGATTCCGAATGACTGCGCAGGATGAACGGCTCCGGGTCCTTGTCGAAGCCCGCCAGCTTCGTGCCGCAACAACAGTGCGCCGCCATCAGCGTGTTGTTGACCGTGTTCGGCGCCGGGTCCTGCATGAAGCCCGGACGATCGAACAGCAGGTTCGTCAGACGCGTGGAAATCGCCGCGTTCCAGTCCGCCTCGCACGTTCCCAGGCCGCCTTCGTCACGCAGCCGCGAGAACGCCATGCACGGCGGCTGCATCTTATGGCCTCCCACCGGGCCGAGACAATCCATGGAAAAGCCCTGGCAATTCTCCGCCTTCATCAGCCGCCGGCACACCACGTAATTCTTGGCCGCTTCCAGAATATCCGTCTTTGTCGGCTCGACGATCTTCTTGGCGTGCTTGGCGTAGTAGTCGGCCATCGCCCGCACCTCGTCGGTCGCGTCGACCTTCTTGTGTTCCTCGACGAAGCGACTGGAGGGAATATAGCGCAGCGTCGTGCCGATGACGTCGAGCGGCCGGTCCTCCGTCTTGTTCCCGGCGCAGATGCAAATCCGCGTATGCTTCATATCCCAGATCGTCCGGATCATCCGCATGCCGAAATCCAGCCAGCCGACATCCTGTGTAGCCGCGACATAGACGCCCGGAATATTCCGCGTGGCCTGCAGATGCCCCGTGAACGACGTGCCCATCGGGCTAAAGACAACCGTCGGGATCTCGCCACGTTCCTTGGCGATGCGATTGATATGAGGCCAGGATTGGTTCAGACTCATGCTCATCACGAACAAACCGGCCGGCGGCATTCGCTTGAGAGAGTTGAGAAACTTGGTGACGGCGTCTTCGTTGTGCAAAGGCGCATCGACCACGACAAGGTCAACGCCATGCTTGGCCGCCGCCTCTTTGAGTGTCTTGGTGTACAGGCGCTGGTGGCCCTTGATATCGTATGCAGCCCCCGGCCAGCCGAGCCAGTACTTGTCGGTGTCGGGACGAACGAAGGCGACCCGGACAATCGGCTTGGGCCCCGCAGCCCCCTGCCCGGCAAACAGCGACGAGGTGAAGTTGAACAACCCCATCTGAGAGGCAGTCCCGATCGCCCCGGCACCGGCCAGGAAATGACGACGCGAAAAACTCAACGGACAGGTGGATTGCGGCTTGTTAGCTTTCACGATCATGTCTCCTTGCGAATAAGTACGATTGTGATTGTCAAGGCACCCAACGGCAAGAGCGCAAACCTCTTTGTGGACCGTTTCAGGTGTCTATGTAAAAAATACCAGCGACCCCTTGCTCCGAAGGCTTTCGGCCCGCGCGTTCCGCCGTCGCAGCCTTCTTCGTTTTACGGTCTTCCGGTCGTGCTCTCGTAACCGAGCTTGCCCCAGATTCCGCGCTGGACCCACTCCACGTCGGCGCGGCCGTCTTCGGTGGCCGGCCCCCAGATGCCCGGGTGCGAACGAACGTTGTTACGTCCTTTTTGAATGGTCTCCAGACCTCGCCATTTGTGATACTCGGAGTGTCCGTCTGCAAAGGCGAAGGTGGTCCCATCCCCATGCCGCGTGCTCGGCTGGTCCCACCAAGCCGCCATATTGTACCGGGTCGAATACGCATCGGGACTGGAAAGCCCCTCGTCGACGAGCATCAGTCTCAGGGCCGGTTGGGGGACCTGCAACCGCCTCTTGAACTGGGGGCTGTCGTCGATGGAGCGGCCGTTGCTCGATATCATCATGGCGTACGTCATCAGTTCCCCGCGGTATCCCGCCGGGCACTTGTACAAATCGATCTCCTCGACGTAACGGTACAGGGCACCGCTCTGAATCCCGTCGATCTGGCTTTCCTCGGACAACTGCTCGCCCTGGGCCCAGGCGGACGCCCAGGTGACGCCGACCCACGGATCTCCGAACTGACTCTTCCAGTTGCCGCCGGCCTCGCTGCTGACGAGTTTGTCGTCATTGTCATCGGCGTACATGATCCACGCCAGTTGCAGTTGCTTGAGGTTGCTCAGGCAGGCCGCCCGTTCGCCCTGTTCCCTGGCTCGCTGCAGAGCCGGCATCAAGATTGCCATCAAGATCGCGATGACCGCAATCACCACCAGCAGCTCGATGAGCGTAAATCCGTTTCGTCTGCACATGAAAAACTCCCAACCTTGTGGGCCGGCCGGAATCAGCGCGGCCCTGTGTTCTTCACCACAGCGAGCACAACCCGAACATACCACATCCAGAACCGCGCCGCCATAAAATTCTTCAGTGCAAGCGGCCCCCGCACCGGGAACCGCTTGCACTGCTATTTCCCAACAAACTCACGGTTTGGTCAAACGAACGTCATCCACGTAGAAGACGCCTGTGTCACCGCCTTCGACACCGACGGCGAACCTTGTGACGTTTGTCAGACTCACACCCACCGAGGCCAGATCGATGTTCCACGCCGCCCAGGTGGCGCCGGCAACGAGGGCCGCATCGCCGGTGTAGGGCACCTTCGTGCCATTGATCCTGGCGTACAACTGGCCGGTATTGCCGGCCGCGCCGCGGAACCACACCACCAGCGTCGTCACCCCTTCTGCCGTCCAATTCTCGGCAGGCGTAAAGGTGCATTCGACCTCGGAGTAGTACGGGGAGAAGGTGTTGTCGTAATACACCGGCATGGCCTTGCCGCCGCCATGAACGTCAGCGGTTTCCATCAGGGTGCCTTCGAAGTACGGACTGTCGGCGCTCCAGATGTCGTGGCCGACCATCGCACCGGTGCCGTTGCCGGCGTTGCCCGGTTCCGGCTGGGTAAAGCCGACCCCATCGATCCACGCTTCAAAGACGCGGGCACCGACCTCGTTGGTGTAGCTCTCGAAACTGTCGACGACCAGATAATCCGGCACGGCAAACTTCCACACGTCTCCCGCAATCACGGTCGCATCGGCCGCGATTTCGTCGATGCGCCAGTAGTAGTCGCCACCGCCGAACTCGATCATGTCGGCCACGGAGAAACTGGTGCCCGCTTGGCTGCCATGGTACTCGGCCGCGTCTTTGTCGGCCGCGGCCACGGCATCCCGGTCCGCCCCGAAGTACACGTCGTGAGAGACGGCGCCGTCGCCGGCATTCCAGCGAAGAGCCGCTACGTTGCGGATAT
>JAFGCA010000791.1 GCA_016932895.1 Sedimentisphaerales bacterium
GGCAGACGTCGCACGAAGACCTCGAAATGCGCGGTCCCCGTCATCCGCCGGCGGAAGTACACCTGCGCCATCGTCAGCTCGTAGAAATCCGTAAACAGGGCGGGACTGTCGTCGATCAGCCACATGGCAGGTGCCTCTTGAGCTCATCGAAGGTGGTGGTTTCGACGCCCAGGTGTCGAAGCTCGCGGTAGATCTCCTCGTCGGGCCGGGTTTGCAGGCCGCGGGTGGCGTCGGTCAGAAGCGACAGTCGCACTCCCTCATGTTTCGAGAGTCCTTGCAGCACGTAGTACACGCAGCAATCCAGGGCCACGCCGAACACCGCGACGCGTTCGGGCCGGACCAAGTCCACCAGCGCGTCGGTGTTCGGGTTGTCGAAGACGTTCAGAGTCTTCTTGCGGATGACGATGTGGGCCTGTTCCTTCGCCGCCAGCCTTCGCAGGGCGTCCGCATCGACGGCGCCGATCTCCACGTAGTCGATAGGGACGTCGCCGAGATAGCCCACCCTTTCGCCGCCGCGCGCTCCGGCCAGGCAATGGGGCGGAAACGTCCCGTGCATGTCGGGGGTCTCGGAGATTTCCTCGTCGTCGGTGCTGTGCCAGTCAACGTCGGCCACGATCGAGAAGCCGTTGGCCAGGGCGAATCTCCGGATCTCGCCGACCCTCTCAACGATCTGCTCGGCGCCGGGGACGTAGAGCGTGCCGTCGGGCATCATGAAATCGTACTGCGTATCGACGTCCCAGAATATGAGTTCCGTCTTCACGATCCATTCCCCAGATCGGGCGCGTCTTTTTTTCTGAGGCCACATCGGGTCTTGCCAGCCCTGGTAGCATACGGGCCGATCCGCCCTTTGGCAAGACGTTGTTCCCTCCGTTGGCCCGACCTGATACAATCCGGTGACTGTGACGGGCGGTCTTCGGGCGAAGGTCCGTCCGGCTGCGAGTGCCGATGCGAAAGGAAGAGTATGAAGAGTTACCGCAAAGAGCTCTGGTTCGATATCCGTAACCGGAGGGAGTTCATAAATATCACGCCGCAGATCGAACAGTGCTTGGTCGAGAGCGGTATCAAGGAGGGATTCCTGCTGTGCAACGCGATGCACATCACCGCCAGCGTATTCATCAATGACGACGAGCCGGGTCTCCATCATGACTTCGAGGTCTGGCTGGAAAAACTCGCGCCGGAGAAGCCCTACGACCAGTACCGGCACAACGGCTACGAAGACAACGCCGACGCACATCTGAAACGCAGCGTGATGGGCCGCGAGGTCGTCGTGGCCGTGACCAACGGCGAGCTCGACTTCGGCCCGTGGGAGCAGATCTTCTACGGCGAATTCGACGGCAAACGAAAAAAACGCATCCTCGTCAAAATCATCGGCGAATAACCAGGCCGTTCGTGATGGAACTGCTGCTGTTTCTTTTTCAGGTTTTTGGGATATCGCTGTCGGGGGCGTTGCAGCCGGGGCCGGTGACGGCGGCGGCGATCACGATGGGGGCGCGCAACCGCTTCGCCGGCACGCTGATGGCCGTGGGGCACGGGATCATTGAGTTTCCGCTGATGGTGTTGTTGATCTTCGGTGTGGGGCGGTTCCTGACGCTGCCGGCGGTGAGCATCGGCATCGGTCTGGCCGGGGGCTCGTTTCTCATCCTCATGGGAGTGGGTATGTTCAAAGACCTCCGCAAGAGCGACGACCCGGAGTTGGGCATCACCCGGCGCGGCCCGGTTGTGACGGGCATCGTGCTCTCGGGCGGCAATCCGTATTTCCTGATCTGGTGGGCCACCGTCGGTCTGACGCTTGTCACCACGGCCAAAGGCTTCGGCGTCTGGGCCTTCGTGTTGTTTGCGATTGCTCACTGGTCGTGCGACTGCATCTGGCTGACGTTTCTCTCGTGGGGCAGCTTCAAGGGAGCGTCGGTGCTGAGCGCGACGCGGCGCCGCGCCGTGCTGCTGTTCTGCGCCGTGGCGCTGCTGGGTTTTGGGCTGTATTTCATTGGCGACAAGGCCGTCGAGTTGATGAAATTGATTTGGTAAGTGCGGCGTCTGCGGCGCGCGGACAGGAGTGTGATACGATGCGGACAGGCAGAAGCGGCGCCGGGAGGCACGCGAGGTCACGATTCATACGAGGGGGACTCCTCTGTCTGTTCATGGCTCTGCTGGGGGCCGCGGGTGCTTCGGCCGGAGCCATCACCAAGGGCCCGTGCCTGCTTCGCGTCTATCAGAATCGCGTCGCCTTGCTGTGGGAGAGCGATACCGAAGGTCCCTGGCGCGTGTCCTATGGCCGGCCCGGTGCGACGCCGAGCCGGCTCGAGAGTACCGGCATGCGGTTTGAGCCGAAGGGGGGAAGGGCGCCGCGCGCGGTCACCATCCACAAAGTATGGCTCGAGAACCTGCGGCCCGGGCAGGTCTATCGATACCGCATCGTCGGCGATGGCGGGGCAAGCGACATTCATACGTTCCGAACCGTTCCCGCGAAGGCCCAGGAGGTGAAATTCATCGTCTACGGCGACAGCCGCAGCCACCCCGATCGCCACCGCCGCCTCGTCGAGCGGATGATTCGCATCAAACCGGATTTTGTCGTGCACACCGGCGATCTTGTCGATCGCGGGAAAGCGTACGAACAGTGGGGCGAGCAGTTCTTCGAACCGCTTCGAGGCCTTGTCGAGAGCGTCCCGATCTATATCGCCAAGGGCAATCACGAAGGGGACGGCGGCAACTTCGAACGGCTGCTCACCCCGCCCGGCGAAGAAAACGACTTCACGTTCGACTACGGCTGCCTTCATTACATCTGCGCCGACAATGTCTCCGACCGGGTGGACGACGAACGGCTTCTGAAACGCATCGTCGGCGACGCTGGAGCCAGTCGGTCGCCGTGGAAGTTTGTCAGTTATCACGAACCGAGCCTCAACTTCGGGGGCCACGACTCCGACTGGCAGCGCGACGCGGCGCTGCCTGCGTTTGCCGGGGCGGGCGTCGATTTCGTCATTGCGGGCCATTCCCACCTGTACGAGCGGATCCGGCCGGTGGCCCCGCCCGAGGCCGGGGGCAGCTACGTCACGTACATCACCAGCGGCGGGGGCGGCGCTTCCACTCACGACATCGAGCCGATGAATTGGCACGCCGCGGCCAAGTCGGTTTGCCATTTCTGTGTCTTCCACATCCGGGGCAACCGCCTCACCATGGATGCGGTCGACGAGGACGGCAAGGTTATCGACCACCTGGAGGTGACCAAGCAGAACGGCCGGCTCAACAGCGAGTATCTGCAGACGGCTCTTTCGATGCAGCGTCTGCTGCGCCGGTAACGCCTACCTATCCGCAGGCGGTTCGCCGGCTTCGGCGGACAGATCGGAAAGTCCCGGCTGCGGATCCTGCGACGAACGGAGGATTTCCTGGAGGCTGTGTTTGGCCAGGAATTGCCGTTGGGAGCGGACGAGCCTGCCGAGCGTTTCGTTTTCGTGGAGGTTCGGCTGGGCCAGGGCCGCAGCGGCCACCGCCTCGGCAATCTGGGCCAGGGTGATCCGCGCCGGCGCCCGGGCCAGGGTGAATCCCGGTTTGGGCTCGACCGTACGAGCCAGAATCTCCTTGTCTACGAGACGATCCAGGACGCTCTCTCCGAATTCGGTGGGGATGTCCAGTCGCGTGCAGAGCCGCTCGGCCGGGATCGGACCCTCGCTGTCTTCAAAGGCTTCAGCGATCTCGCGCGCCATGTTGACGACGGTCAGATCGTTGGCGATGAAATACTCCTGATCCATCTTCTCGGCGGCGGCCATCTCGGCGGCGTCGAGCGTCTTGAGGTGTTGCGTGGTGAACGTCAGTTGCAGGCCGAACAGGGCGATCAGCCAGGTGATGTGAATCCAGAAGACACCCAGCGGGATCAGGCCGAGGACGCCGTAGATCTTGCTGTACGGGATGAACTCGGTGACGTATTGGCCGAAGCCCCATTTGGCGACGCTCCAGACCAGAGCGGCCACCGCCGCACCCCACAACGCCGCCCCGGGATTCACTTTCGTATGGGGCAGCACGAAGTACAGCAGGAAGAAGGCCAGCAGCGAGAGCAGATAGGAAAGAACGTACGGCGCCACGTGGGTCAGCACGGTCGTTTCGAAACTCTTCAATGCGGCGTATTGCGTCGTCGTGTAGATGCCCGCGCCCAGCAGTAGGGGGGCCAGCGTCAGCAGCGCCCAGTAGTTGATCATCCGGTGCAGGAACCCGCGTCCGCGCGACACGTGCCAGATGTGGTTGAACGCCCTTTCGATCGTGGATAGCAGCGCCAGCGCCGCCCAGATGACCAGGACGGCGCTGAGCAGACTCAACGACCGGTTGTTCAGCCGGCTGAAGAAGCCGCTGATGATGTTGTCGAGGTAGTCCGTGAGCATCACCGTCTCTTCGGGCTTCTCGGAATCCGGGGCGTACTCGATTTTCGTCAGGTGAAGCTGTTCGTAGGCGAAGTTCTTCAGACGCACGCCGACGTCCTGATAGCCCGGCGCCGCCTGGAAGAGCAGCAGCACGACGATGGCCAGAGGGACCAGGCCGAAGATGGTGTAATAGGACAGCGCTGCGGCCTGTTGACCGGCGCGATTGCGCTTGAGCAGGCGAATGCAATGCGACCACAGCTTGATCTGAAATACCGCCAGCCGGCTCGCGCGACCCAATTGGGTGGTCGGCGTGGTCCGCAGATTCCTGAGCACTCTCATGTGGCACCGTTTACCTTCGCAGCAGGTCTTCGAGACCCTTGAACAGTTGTTGCTGCAGGAATTGACTCGTGTCGATCTCCACCTTATTGACGGTTCCCCGCAGCGGGATCGTGATGCGCGCGCCGGCTTCGCCTTCCCGGTCCACGCGCGTCGTGCGCCCGCGCCACGTCCAGGGCAGCGTCACCGTCATGTTCAGGCGACCGTCGAATCCGATGACGCCGCCGAAGTTGAGAGGATTGTCACCGACGTCTATTTGCATGTTCTCGTAGCTTACCGTGCCGTCGCGAACGACAAGACGCGTCGGGCGGATGGTGGCGCGCTGGTCCCGCAACGACTTTCCCGACGCCGTGAAGATGTTGTTCAACGCGGGGGAAGCGCGCAGGTCCAGATTGTTGCAGGAGAAGGTGCCGACGATCTGGATTTCCTTCTCGTGCCCGGGCGTCAACGGAATCACGAGCTTCTCGCAATCGAAGTTGGCTTCGCCGCTGACGTTGGCCATGTTGGCGAAAATGGGGTTGATGAATTTCAGCAGCTTCTCCGTGGTCTCGGTGTTGAGCCGGACGTTCTGGGCCAGAAGCAACGGTCCGGGCGTTTGTAGAAGCGTGGGCTTCTGTTTGAAGTTCGCCTGGGCGGCGAAGCGCAACTGGCCTTCGTTGACGGTCGTCTGGAAGGGGGCCAGGCGCATCAGGCCCTCAACGACGGCGACGTTGACATCGATGGCGCCGAAGCGCAGTCCCATGTACTTGGCACTGTCGCATCCGACCCGCCCCCGGCTGGTCAAGTTCGGTAGCAACTGGTTGGGGTCCTCGGCGGGGTAGGTACTGGCAAAATTCAGATTCACCGTGCTGCGTCCGGTCAGCTCCAGCTTCTCCGGGAGGAAGACGGAAGCGGCGGACCCGATGAACTCGCCGGCGCCTTCGCCTTCGAGAGCCCCTTCAATGCGCATCTTGCCGTCTTGCTGACTCCTTTTGAGCTCGCCGCGTTTGATTTCTATTTGCTCGCCCTTGATCTGCAACTTCTCGACCGTGACCGATTTGTCGTTGGGATCCAATTCGACGTCCAGCACGACGGAGATGTCGTTTTGGTCAAAAGCCTTTTCACCGGGCATCTGCAGCCGGAAGTTGCGAATCGCGGTGTTGTCCGTGCGGATGCGATACCTGCCGGCCTGCCCGGTCAGAGCCAGCTCCGACGCGGCGCTGCCGGACAACTCCGCTTTTTTGGGCAGCGCGCCGAAGAACACGGCATAGGGTTTGGCCTTCTTCAGATCGAGATCTCGGGCCGTGACGTCGAGCTTCATCGCCGCCGGGGACGCCTTGTCGAGCGGGACCGTGCCTTTCTTGACCGTGACGTTGCCTACGGTGCTCTTGACGGCGACGTTGTCGATGGCCAGCACCTGCTTTTCCTTGTCGAGGTTGACGGCGAAGTCGATATTGGCGGCCGGCTCGGAAACGCTGTTGCCGTCCGTCGAGGCGAGCACGAGCTGTTTGATCGAGGCCGAGCCGGTGGCCCCCAGGTCGTTGGGCTCGATGGAGACCTTTCCCGTACTGGCGAGCTCGCCGGCCATTTCATAGGGGCCCAGGTTGGCGAACTGCCCCAACTCCGCTTGCAGCTTCGCCAGGTCCACGGTGCCGTTGTAGTTGATGTTCGCAAAGTCGCCGCTGGCGGCGATGCGGGCAAACGCGGCCGAGACGTTGAGCGATTCGAGCTGTGTCTTCTTCTCGTTGGCGGCGAGCTTGAGGTTGGCGGTCACCGGCTCGCTCAGCGACAGCTCCTTTCCGTCCATGGTTCCAGTCAATCCGACCAGACTGGTCTGGGCGACGACGGTGGCCCGGCCGGCCTGCGTGGTCGTCTCGACGCTGCCGCTGGCCCGACCGCTGGTGATTTGCATCCCTTCTTTGATGCCGAACGTCTTCGGCATCTGCGAGAGCAGCGCCGCCACGTTGCAGTCGAACTGCCCCTTCAGGCCGTAGGCGGCATCGCTTTGAAGCAGGTCGGTCAGGGTGGTGACGCTGGTCGGGACGGCTCCGGTGGCTGTCACCGACGCCCAGTCGGTCTGCGCTTCCAGCTTGTCGACCTGAAACGTCTTTCCCTTTTGCGTCAACTTCGCATCGACGTTCAGACGCGAGGTCTGCACGCGGTCGCCCTTGATCTCGGCGCCGGTCACGTCGACGTTCGCTGCGCGGACGCGGGCGGTGACGTCCTGGAGTCGCCCGTCCACGATCGTGCTCGCGACGTTCGCCGACAGGGTGCCTTTGCCGCGCATGTCCACACCGGCCAGTGCCAGAAGCGATCCGAGCGATTCGACGTTGAGGTCGTTGACCTCGACGGTGAACTCGCCGGTGGTGCCCTTCAGGCTCCAGCCGGAGCCGGTCTTCTCTTTCGGGGTATCGATTTGACCGCTGGCTCGAATCTTGCCCGGCTGGCCCGCATCGGCGACGACCATATCGACCTGGACGCTGGAGCGCTGGCCCGGCGGACGCAGACGCGCGGTGGAGTTGATCTGGCGGATCTCGACGGTCTTGCCGGCGGTGTCCGTGAGGCGGACGTTTCCGTCGTTGACGACGAGGTCCGTCGTGAGGGCCATCGTCGCGGTGGCCGACTGAGCTTGGGAGCTCTTTCCGGCCGGCCCGGCCTGTCGGGCCGGTGGTCTCTGACGCAGGTCAATCTCGACCTGCGGCTTGTCGATGACCGTTTCGCCCAGCGTCAGGTTGCCCCCGAGCAGTGCCGTCAGTCGGGGCTGGGCCGCAATCTTCCGGACGCTCACGGAGGTCCAGCCGGTCCGGTCGCGAAAGCTGAACTCGGAGATTCGCAGCCCCTTGAGCCAGCCCAGGGAAAGGTCGCCGATGGTCGCGGTGCCCCCCGTGGAGCGGCTGATCCGGGCCTGGATCATCTTCGTAAAACCCTGTGAGGACAACACCAGCGGCGCCGCGAGGATCAGGAGGAAGATCAATACCACCATACCGCCCAAAAGCCAGGGCCACTTGCGGCGTCGGACCAGTCGCTTCATCTTCAATTTTTGTCTCTCTTGCGCGTCCATGTCTGCACCTCAATATCCATACTATTATCTCGTTCGTCGATCTATCGTCCATTGTAGTGCAAGGCATCCGGGAACACAAAGTCAGAAATCATCGGTTCGGCGCCGCCGTGCTTGTGTGAAATCAACTCTCTCGTGCGTACGCTGAGTTTGTTCGGCGGTGCCCGCAATTCATCGCGATCTTCCGCCTTGCATCGTTTGATTTCAAGAATTGTACTGTAACGCCGTATATCGCGTATTATTTGAAAATGGGAGGAGTTTTGTGAGAGAGGCTGGCAACTTCAATCGCGCTCTCCGAGAGAACCTGCTCCTGTTTGGTATAGCTGGTGTGACAGCGATATGCGCACAGGCCACAAACGGTGCTTCAATGGAACTCATGGCCTCAAGCTCGGCGTCAGAGAAAACGCCTTCCGGAATGTCGCCCAGCTCAAGTTCAATGCGGCGCATCTGAATCGCATTGTACCCGGCCGCCTTACACTCATTGAAACAGAGTTGGCAATCATGCTGTCCTGAACGGGAAAGGCACGTCTTCGGGTTGATGACGGCCAGGCCGATGGACGTCTTTCGTTTCTCTGACAGAGACAGGGGCCGGATCGCTTGGGTGGGACATACCTGGGTGCAGAAGTTGCAGTCCTGATGACAGCCTGCATGCGACGGCACGACTACAGGTGTCCAGAGGGCTTCCAAACCGAACTCAAGACCAGCCGGAGATAGCACGGGTCCAGGGCATACCTTGAAACACTCTCCGCAACGAATGCAGCGATCGAGAAACTCGGACTCTGCGACACTGCCCGGTGGCCTCAGGAGGCGCGTCTTGGCCGCGGATGCGTCCCCCAGACCGACCCGCATGCCCATGGCCGCCCCCATGCCCGGCAAGGCGAAGTTCCAGTGCCTGCTCGCAATCGTTGTTGTCAGGCCCACCAGTGGGTCGAGCCAGAGAAAGACCTCCACAGGTTCGTGTCCCTTGCCGATGTCATTCTTCTGAAAGTAAAGGACCGTGAGCTTGAGCGGCACCTGGACGCCGCCTTCGTCGGCCTCTGCCGGTGGGGGCGTTGAGGCCGCAGGTTTTGGCGACGGCGCAGAGCGTCTGCGAAAGTCGTGGTGGAACCGGAAGTTTTTTTGTTTGCGGGAATTGGGGAACCGACGTAGAATGCGGCCGTATCGATTGATACAGAGCCAGGGGAGCTGAGGCCGGAAAAGGCCGAGGCTGAGAAATCCGCTCGTCGCGGATGACCCTACGAACCTGATCGGGGTAATGCCCGCGAAGGGAGGCGAATGAGCAGCAGACGAGCGCTTCCCTTGCGGAAGCGTTTTTTTGTTTCGGGCCGGAGTGCAGTGAAACTCGTGCCCAAACGAATCTGAAAGGATTACGAATATGATCGAGACGGACATTTCGAGAGCGATTCTGGAGACGTACCATCGCCGGGAGCTGGCGGCGCTGGAGAACGACGTGGTGATCGTGGGTGCCGGTCCGGCCGGGCTGGCCGCGGCGTACTACCTGGCCAAGGCCGGGGTCAAGACCACCGTGCTGGAGAAACGTCTCTCCATCGGCGGCGGCATCTGGGGCGGCGCCGCCGGCTACAACGTCATCGTCGTCGAAGACTCCGCCATCCTCGATGAGCTCGAGATTACCACGACCAAGGAAAAGGGCCTGTATGTGGCCGACGCCGTGGAGTTCGCCACCGGCCTGGCGTATCGGGCCCGGAAAGCCGGCGCCGAGATTCTGAATCTGAACCAGGTCGAGGACGTCATCATCAAGACCGAGGGCGTCGAGGGCGTGGTCGTCAACAATACACCGATTATGATGGCCGGGCTGCACGTGGACCCCTACTGCATCGCCTCCAAGTGTGTGATCGACGCGACGGGCCACGCCGCCGAGATGGTGGCCGTGCTGCTCAAGCGCAAGGGCGATCTTCTCGAAGGCCGCATCCAGGAAGGCTTCATGGACGTGCGGACCTCGGAGGCCGGCGTCGTCGAGAAAACCGGCGAGGTCTACCCGGGCTTGTACCTGGCGGGAATGTCGGTAGCGTCGGTGTTTGGATTGCCCCGCATGGGGCCGATCTTCGGCGGCATGATCGATTCGGGCAAGAAGGTCGCAGAGATGATCCATGCGAAACTACGCACTGCCTGATCGCGACGAATGCCTTGCCCTGATCGCGGAATATCACGTCCCGGTCCATATCGTTCGGCACAGTGAGGCGACTGGGAAGCTGGGCGTCTTTCTGGCCGAGCGGCTCAACGAGAACGGCGCCACCGTGGACGTGGCGCTGGTCGAGCGGGCCTGCCTGCTGCACGACCTCTTTCGCGTGTGCGATTTTCCGCTGGAAGACTTCAGTTGGTTCGAGCAGCCGGTCAGCGAAGCGGACAAGGCGAAGTGGCGGTGGCTCAAGGCGCGTCACGGCGGCAACCAGCACGAAGACGCCGCTGCGATTTTTTTCGACGACCGCTACCCCGTCCTGGCTGAGACGATACGAAAGCACCGCTACACGGCCCTGCTCTGCGAGCAGGACCGGCCCGCGACGTGGGAGGAGAAGCTGGTCTACTACGCCGACAAGCGGGCGATGCACGACACAATCGTGCCGCTGCGCGACCGCCTCGAAGAAGCGCACCAGCGCAGCGGCGTCCTTCTGGCCAAGGCGGGCAAGCAGCGTGACATCGAGACGGAGCAGAAGGTGGACGCCCTGATCTTCGCGCTCGAAAAAGAAATCTTCGCCCACCTCCACTTCGCCCCCGACGAAATCACCGCTGAATTCATCGACGGTTACGGCAAGGCCACGCCGTAGCGCTTCGCACGAACGCCAGCCGGACTGTCGAACCGCGTGCGAAGAACGCTATCGCCCAAGGATCTCGTTGATCGGTGGGGCGTGGTAGAGGGCGAGGTTGGCCAGCGTGGGGCAGACGCGGGAATCGAGAATTCGCAGGCGAAGGCGCCGCGTCGTGACCGCGTCGAAGCGGAGCAGACGCTTGTAGCCGACCGTCGTGCCCCGGGCGAACTCCTTCCACTCGCTGCCATCCCATCTGTCCAGGGCAAACTCCGCGATGCGCTGGCCGATCTTGATGTGCTCGGCCAGCTCGGCGACGTTGAAGGTGCGCGTCTTACCCAGATCGAATTCGACGGTCGCGTCGGTGGTCCAGTCGTCGGTGGTCCAGTAGGTATCGGGATCGCCGTCGGTGATGTTGTCGGCGGCGAAGGCGGGATTGCCGCCCTTGACGTTCGAGGCGGTGGCCTTCGCTGAGGCCGCGAGGTTCTCATCGAAGATCGCATCGAGCACCTTTCGGAACTCGCGGAGCCGCCGCACGTCGTTCTCGTGGATCAGGCC
>JAFGCA010000792.1 GCA_016932895.1 Sedimentisphaerales bacterium
ACACCTCAGTGCAGGGATCAGACTCTCTGGCCTTTCTCGCGTCGTTCGTTGATTTGCTTTCGGCTACGGTGTTGATACTCGCGCAGCGTCTCGATCCCGTATTGTCTGAGCAGGGCGCGCACGCGGATGCCCGGCTTGGTCGCTCGGAGCAGCCACCACGGGGCGCGGGGATCCGAACCCGAGGTCGGCGGCACCCGTTCGGCTTCGATCTCGTCGCCATGTTCGGCGAGCAGCTTGTTGACCTTCTCTCGATTGAAATCGACGTGCATGAAACTGCGATCCAGATCGAGCGTCGCGATGAACTGCTTGTCGCGCGGCTTCTCGACGTCTTGCAGCGTCTCGCCCGTGACGTCGATGATGTTGCCGACGCCGACCGGGACGACGTAGTAGTGATAGAGAATGGCGTAGGCGTTCAAGGGTGCGCCGCCGCTGTAGGCGCTGGGCCAGAATACGATGTCCGCATCGAGCGCATCGCACTGTTGCCAAAGTTCGGGGTAATTCAGATCGAAGCAGGTCAGTATGCCGATCCTGCCGAAGTCCGTCTCAAAGACCCTGGCTCCTTCCCGGCTGCAATGCAGCCCTTCGCCCCAGAAGACGAAGACCTTGCGGTAGCGGCCGACGATCTGCCCCCGGCGGTCGATCAGCACGGCCGTGTTGTACTGCTCGTCGCCGGCCTGCTCGCGTATCGGACAGATCACGTACATGTGATACTGCCTGGCCAGGCGGGCGGCCGCCTGCGTCGTCGGTCCCGGTATCGGTTCGGCTGTGGTCCCCGCGAATTCTTCCGGCAGGCAGGCGATGTCCACGCCTTTCTTGCCGGCGGTGTGGAGATGATCGAGGGCGAGTTTGAGCTTCTTGTCGTGATTGCCGCCGAAGCCGATACAGATCGCGGCCACGCGCACCTGCCGGCCGGGAAGCTTCTCTCGGTCCAATTGAGCTACCGCAGGCTCGGCGAAGCTCGGAGTGAACGTGGCGAAGACAAGCAGCCATGCGCAGAACATCGACCGGTCGTTCATTGTCCCTTCCTTTTCCATTTCACCATGTCGCTGCGCGGGGGCGGCCGCGCGTACCGTTTGTGACGAGTCTTTCTGATCCAGTCTATCGGCCGGGCCGATGCTGTCAAAAACAAATTGACAGTGCGGGTGGGGGGGACTAAGATGCGGCTTTCTCCAATCGTCCGCAGGATAAATCAATGCCCAGTCATAACTTAGCCCGTATTGAAATTGACGATTTGCAGGTCATCGGCTACTCGGTGGCCGGCGAAGAGACGGTGGTGGCGCTGCCGCAGCTCGACGTTTGTTTCGACGTCGGCAAGGCGCCGGACCAGATCATCTCCGTCAACCACGTCCTGCTCACGCACGGTCACATGGACCACTCCGCGGGGTTCGCCTACTACCTCTCGCAGCGCAAGTTCAGCGGTCTGCCGGCCGGGACGATCCTCGTGCCCGCCAACCTGATCAAGCCGATGCGCGCGATTATCGACGCCTGGGGCTACCTCGACGGCAATAAGATCCCCGTCAAGCTCGTCGGCGTCCGTCCCGGCGATGAGTACCAGATCAAGCCCAACCTGATTGCGAGGGTCTTTCCCACGAAGCACAGCGCCGGGTCGGTGGGATTCGCCGTCATTGAACAGCGTAAGAAGCTCAAGGCCGAGTACCACGGTCTGACCGGGCCGCAGCTCGTCGAGCTCAAGAAGCAGGGCATCCAAATCGACCAGCCGCTGGAAGTCCCCATCGTCAGCTACCTGGGCGATACGCAGTACGTGGATTTCGCTCAGCTCGAGTACGTGGCCAAGAGCAAGATCCTGATCGCCGAGTGCACGTTCTACGAAGACGAGCACGCCAGCCGGGCCGCCGCCGGCCGGCACATGCATATCGACGAGCTGGCCAAGCTCCTGGGGAGCATGCAGAACGAGCACATCATCATCACCCACACGACCCAGCGCACCCCCATGCACGAGGTCCGGAAGATGCTCAAGGCCGCGCTGCCGGTGGATATCTACGAGAAGGTCATCATTCTGATGGATCGGCGGCACAGAGGTCGCGCTGGCGCCGGGCGCAAAGGCGCAGCGCGATAACCACGACGGCGGCCCCGACCGGCGCCAGAATGTTCCAGGCTAAGCCGGCGTACGCGGAAACGATGGCTATACGACCGACCTCATGGACACCCAACGAGCGGGCCGTGGCCATCCGGAAGAGGAACTGGCTGCCGATCAGGACGCAATCGGCTACTGCCAGCGCCGCCAGGAGAAGCACGAGGTCGCCGACGGAGAGCGTCCGCAATCGCCGCACCGGTCCCATCCAATCCGCCTGTCGAAAGAACAGCCACACGAGGACAAGGAGGCCGGCAAGCGTTGTCGCCTTGACCGCGACGCCGAAGAGGCCGAGCCCGTACCCGCGCAGGCCGAGCCACGTCGCGGCCATCACTCCGCCCTGCGAGAGGCCGCTGGCGATGTAGCCTGCCAGCAGGTACAGCAGGACGCCCAGCGCCATCCACGACAGCCGTTGCAGCGACCGGCGGTGGCCGTACACCTTGGCGAACTCGCCTTCCAGTTCGGCCGCGTCACCCAGTCGATGCCGCGCCACCAGAAACGCCTCCGCCTCGGAAAGTCCCGTTTGCCCGAGACCGGTGGTCTCCTCGCGCAAATGGCTCTCCAACTCGTTGATCTCGTCGTTGCTGAGCGTCTCCGACGCCGCCAGGCGAGCATGCCATTGCTCGATTCGTTTCTCCACGTCACACATGAGGTTGTCTCCGATCTCCGTTTTTCTGTATTGCGCGTCAACGGCGAGTGACGCCTGCGTATTGTCATTGCCGGCTGTAGGCGGTCGGCGCGCGCCTAATAGTAAGGACGATCAGTACGCCCGCCAGCAGGAATGGCATCAGCATATGCCAGCCGAAATGTGCCCATCCCCACATGCCCCACGCATCTATGATCTGCAAAAAACCGTCCTCCGGCATTCGCCTGTACAGAAAAGGGCGCGCCAAATAGAGGACCCACCACGATGCGACTATCGCGGTTGCCACAAAGACACCCAGGCATAGCTGCGTCCACCTCCTCGGGGCCCCGGCCTTGACGAGTGCGCACGGGGCGTGACAGCGCCATGCAAGGGTCGCAATGGCGGCGAAGACGGCCACGCGCACGATGCTCGTGGCAAGGACCAACCATCCGTTACGCACGCCGGCGGCATAACCGAAGTATGCCAATACAACGGATGCGACTGTGCTAAGCCGCGCCGCAAGGAAATAGCCCAGAACACCCATGACCATCCAGTGAAGCTGGTTTGCATGCGGCTGGCGCTGTGGCACGTCAGCGTAGTCCATCTCCAGGGCATGTGTGTCGCCATGCCGGTGATGCACAATGAGGACGGCTTCGTTGTCAGAGAGCCCCGTCGCGATCAAATGCTTGATCTCATCGCGCACTCGGCTCTCTGGCTCGATGGGTGTCTCGAAGAGAGCCTTGCTGCCCAAGGGGATGGGATTTCTTCGTGCGCTCGACCTGCGTCGCATGAAGAGGACGATGAGCGCCCCGATCAGCAGGAACGGCATCACGAACTCCCAGCCAAATCCAACCCAAGATTGCGCGCTGGCGACATGGGCGTATCCCTCGTGCGACATCGTCCGGCGCACAACGGGAGAAAACAAGGCCGCAATCCACCACAAGCCCACCAACGCACAGGCAATGAACATTCCCGCCCGCGTCGAGATCGAAAGCTTCTGCGGAGCTGTTCGTGACGGCGATTGGTAGTGTTTCAGGGCAAGCCAGGGGATGGCGATCCAAATCGCGACCCATGCGACGCCTGAAAGAGCAATCAGGCACCAGATGTTTCGCACGCCAGCCGCGTAGCCTGAGCATGCCGGTATCCATGATGCGATTGAGCTCAGCTGTGTCACAAAGAAATAGGTCAGGATACCGGCGACCATCCAACAAAGCCGATGGGCTAGGCGGCGGTGCGGATGCGCTTTGGCAAATTCTGTTTCCAGGACAGGTTTCTCTCCGAGTCGCCGCGACGCGACGACAAACGCCTCATCGTCGGATAGGCCGGATGTTGTCAGTTTCTCGATCTCTTCGCGCAAGTGGGTCTCTAACTCGTGGATGTCGGAGTTGCCCAATGTTTCCGAGGTTGTCAGGTCGGTGCGCCACTGCTCGATTCGCTTGTCTAACTCAGACATGGTGTTCTCTCCCACAATTGCTGTAAGGCGTTGTGCACCAGCATCCACTGGTCTCTGTGCTTGGCGAGGGCCTTGGTGCCTTGCTTGCGGAGTCGATAGTACTTGCGTTTCCGGCCGGCCTCGCTGGTCTGGGCGTACGATTCGACCAGACCCTGGCGTTCGAGGCGGTGCAGGACCGGGTAGAGCATCCCGTCGGTCCACGCCATCTGCCCGCCCGAAAGCTCGCGCACGCGCTTGATGATGGCGTAGCCGTAACTGTCACCTTCGGCCAGAATGGACAAAATCATCGGCGCCGCCGAGGCCGCCACCAAATCTTTCGATACCGCCACGTTCATACCTCCTGTTCTGTACCTCAAAGCTATATGCATAGTAGTGCTATGTATATACGCCGTCAAGAACAAAATTAAAAAAAATTGCGGAGACTCTTTCGCGAGGGGCAGTGTGTCGCCGCAGTTCAGTGGACCTTGGCACGCTGAACGAAGTGAAGCATCCGGTCTGAGAAGGACAAGTCGGCATCTACCGAGAAAGGATGAGCCAAAGCCAGATCCTTCGCTATCGCTGAGGATGACATCGCGCGGGTGGCAGCGGCAAGCGCAGCTTGCCGATGGTCTCTTATACACGGGTGCCCACTGGTAGTGCCGCGTTTGGTGAGTTCCACGACTATGCACGAGGAGATTGCTTTCCCGGCGCGCCGGGACTCCTCGCAACGACATAGGCGAGTCCCGCGTGTCATTGCGAGCGAAGCGAAGCAATCTACAGTCGTACGATTTATGAAATGCGGCACTGGGGTCCGGGCTTTGAGGCTGCCACGCGCGGTGTGCGGATGAGGTCTCACATGGCCGGACGGGGATTCTGCAGGCAGAAGTCTACGAGTTCTTCGATGACGGCGGTGCCGGCGCACATGACTTTGTCGGCGCCGCCCCAGTAGAGCTTGAGGGTGCCGTCGTTTTCGCCGACGGCTCCGCAGGTGAAGACGACGTTGTGGACGTAGCCGACGATCTCCCACGGGTCTTCGGGCTGGAGGATCCAGCGGTCGCCGACGGCGATGATGCGGGCCGGATCGTTGAGATCGTGCAGCGCGACGCCGAGGCGATAGACGCAGCCGTCCATGGTGGGAAAGACGCCGTGATAGATGTTGAGCCACCCCTTGCTCGTCTTGATCGGCGGGGCGCCGGGCCCGATCTTCATCTCGTCCCAGTGATACGTCACGGGCTTCATGACGACTTTCGAGTCGCCCCAGTGGATCAGATCGGGCGAGTAGCTGATCCAGATCGACCAGGGGCTGATCTCCGAGTGCGGCCGGTCCAGACGCACGTACTTTCCGCCGATCTTCTCCGGAAAGACCACGGTGTTGCGATAGTCCGCCTGCGTGATGAGCGAGATGCGCTCGACGCTCTGGAAATCGGTCGTGCGGGCCAGGCCGATGCGGACGCCGTGCTTGGAGTACGCGCTGTAGGTGATGTAATACGCTCCTTCGAGAAACGTAATGCGCGGGTCCTCGACGCCGAAGGCCTCGTACTCGGAAAAGGGCGGCTCAGTCCCCGGCGTCATGAACGGCTCGGACCGCGTGGTAAAATGAAACCCGTCGTCGCTCTCGGCCAGGCCGATGATCGACCGCCCCGTGTCTACGTGCGAGCGAAACAGCATGATATACCGCCCGTTGTGCTTGGTCACGCCGGCGTTGTGTACGGTCTCCACCGGGTACGGGACATCGTCCTTCGTCAGGATCGGATTGCCTTCGTATCGAGTGATGATGCTCTTCTTCATGTCAGATGCTTCCTTGCAGAGGGGCTCTGCGGCGTCGGTTTTATCGTGCCGCGGCCTTAGGATTCGGACTTGCCAGCCAACGCCTTAAAGGATAGCATAGGGGAGAAATTTCGCAAGGGTCGCCGAAGATCGTAGCGGGTCAGAGGAGTTCTGTTCCCGACAAGACGGCCACTCGCGGTCGAAACGAAACCCGAACAGGTGAAAGGAGACAGACACCATGAATCGACGGACGTTCCTCAAATCTGCAGCAACGGGGGCGGGGCTGGTTATTTTGCCCAGCGGCGTGCTCTCCGGCGCCAACGCCCCGAGCAACAAGCTCAACATCGCCATGATTGGCACCTGGGGCCGCGCCGACGCCCATTACGGCCCGATGTCGAGTGAGAACATCGTGGCCCTGTGCGACGTCGATGAGAAGCACCTGGCTCACGGGGCCGAGAAGTTCCCCAAGGCCAAAACGTATGTCGATTGGCGTAAATGTCTGGACAATAAGGACATAGACGCGGTCGTCTGCAGTACGACCGATCACACGCATGCCTTTGTCGCGTGCTGGGCCCTGAACCGTGATCTTCACTGCTATATGGAGAAGCCGCTGGGCAATTGCGTGGCGGAGGCCCGTCTGGCCCGCGCCAAATACCTGGCCAAGAAGGACAAGCTTTGCACCCAGGTCGGGACCCAGCGTCACGAGCTGCCGAACTTCAACCGCGTTCGCGAGTTGGTCAAAGACGGAGCGATCGGCGACCTGACCGACGTCTACGCCTGG
>JAFGCA010000793.1 GCA_016932895.1 Sedimentisphaerales bacterium
GCCGATGGGTTCTTCCGGCGTGCTCTTGATCCGCTGACCGTGGTAGAGGGCGAATGTCCCCTCATCTGTCCTCTCGAACTCGGCGCTGCCGGCGATGAGGATCATCTTCTCGGACCCGCCGAACATGTTCTGCGTCTCTCGGATGCCGCCGCCGATGTTGATGATCTCGCCGTCTTTGTACTTGATCATCTCCGGTGCGGCGAAGGTGTGGTCGGGACCGCCTTTGAAGAGGAACAACTCGCCGGGCCAGGAGCCCGAGAGAACGTCGTTGCAGCCATCACCGTCAATGTCCACGACACGTGGACCGAATCCGATGCATCACCCACTGGGGACGCGGCCGCCTGTGAACTCCACGCCGGCCGCCAACTTGGGCTCGGAGTTGCTGCCCTCGTTGCGGTAGACCGTCAGCAGTCCATCGCCGAACTGACCCACCAACAGATCCTGGGTCCCGTCGCCATCGAAATCACATACGAACGGAGCTGCATGGCCAATATCGGTGTCGATGACCTTGCCGTTCGCCTCCAGCCGCACCGGCGACGCCAGGTCGTCTCCCATGGCGGTGTTATATAAAGGAACCAAGCCCATCAGAACCGCAACCAGTGTCTGTACCATAAAACAGCTCCGCTCGATTGCCCCCGAAAACTTCCTGGCCCAGCCGCCGGGCCCGCTTTCCCATAGCCTACCCGAATCGCCCTGCGCGTCCAATGCCTTTCTTCACCCGCTGGTCGGTGCGTGGGTGTGAAGGTTTCAGAGAACGAGTGTTCTTGAGGCGTGGAAGTGTCCGGGTGGCAGCCTCAAGTCCGCAGGACTTGGGGATGGTCGAACCGTCGCGATCTCCGATGCATAAGCCCAAACCTCATCTTTCCATCTCCAAGGCGATGCCTTGAGGATGCCACCCACAAGCCAAGATGTTCTCACACACGTCGGTGCTTGCCTTATGATTTCGCTTGGCAGCAGGGGCAGATATGCGTACCGCGACCGGCGATGACGATGCGTTCGAGAACCGTGCCGCACCGTTTGCAGGGCTGGCCCTGGCGCTGGTAGACGCGCAGCCGATTGAGAAAGCGGCCCATGTCGCCGTAAGCGTTGCGGAAGTCGCTGAACGTGGTGCCGCCAGCGGCAATGGCCCGTCGCAGGACGCGCTTGATCTCGCGTAGCAGTGTCTTTGCGTCTTCGGTCGTCAGCGACGTGCAGAGACGGGCCGGGTGGATGTGTGCGGCCCAGAGCGATTCGTCGACGTAGATGTTGCCAAGCCCGGCGATCCGCGTCTGGTCCAGCAGCAGCGCCTTGATCGGCCGGACGCCTTTGAGGATGCCGGCGAACGTCTTGACGCTCATGCTCAACGGTTCCGGCCCGAGATGGGTCAGGCCGCCCGCTTCCATCGCGGCGTCCGGATCGTCCGGGTTCAGATCGTTCAGGCCCCAGACGCGCCCGAACCGGCGCACGTCCACGAAGAACAGCTCGCTCGCGTCGGAAAATGTCCCGACCAGCCGCGTGTGTTTTGGCCGCGCCGAGAGGACACCTTCCTCCCGCCTGGGCAAGAGCAGCTTACCCGTCATGCCGAGTTGAAAGACCAGGGCGGAATGGCCTTCGAGACAGACAATGAGCCGTTTGGCCCGGCGCGTGACACGCTCGACGCGCCGCCCGGCCAGTTCGTCCAGGAACTGCCGCCATCGCCCACGCTGCGGCCCGCGCATGATGACAGGCTTGCCCATCCAGACCCGTTCGACGCGCTTGCCTACGATCAGTTCCCGCAGGCCCGCCGCAATACTCTCAACCTCAGGCAATTCCGGCACGGACAACTCCTTCCGGAGGATTCACATTTCCTTGACGTCTGTTTCCCTCGGCTATGTCTTCTTTCGTGCGATATCGAGGGAGCGCCGGGCCCATTGAGCCAGTACGGTTGGGTCTTCGAGGACATCGACGGGAATCTCGTAGTAGGGCATGGCCATGGACTTGTCGGGGAAGGGAATGAAAGGACCCGATCCGGCCTCCGTGAAGTGTCCGCGATTTGAATCGTCCACCTTGAGATAGGCAACATCGTCGGCGACGAGTCCGAACATCTTGCCGTCGCAGTACAGCCCGGCGCCGCCGAACATCTTGCGAACCGTCACCCGCCCCAGCATCGACAGTTGCTCCACGACATAGTCGAGAAATTCATCCGAGACAGCCATCACGCGTCCTATGCGGTCGGCATAGCGATGATCTTGTCGATGCGGCGGGCCAGGTCGGTCAGGTAGGCTTGATTGCCGCCGGAAAGTTCTGTGGTCATGAAGCCCGAATAGCCGGTCTCGGCCAGGGCTTTACGCACCTCGCGCCAGTTGACGTCGCCGTCGAGCAGGTTCGTCCACTGGTAGCCTTGCCGCTTGAAGTCCTTTAGATGGATGCGGGCGATCCGCTTGCCCAGCGTGCGAATCCAGTCCTGCGAGAAGCCGAACAGGATCACGTTGCCGACGTCGAAGTACGCCTTCAGGCGAGGATGATCCAGCTCGTCCACGTAGCGTGCGAATTCGAGCGGGCTCAGCAGGAACTTGTTCCAGACGTTCTCGACCGCGATCGTGACTTGCAGCTCCTGTGCCAGCGGCAGCAACTTGCGGATATTCTTCTGCGAGCGCTCGTAGGCGTCGCCGTAGCCGACCGTCTCGGTTACCAGAGCCGGCACGAGCAGGACGTTGTCGGCGCCCAGGGCTTTCGCACTGCGCAATGCTGTCTCCATGCCGGCTACGCCCTTGTCCGTTACCTCCGGGTTCGGGTCCGACAGCGGCGCCTGCCAGCCGCCGTACACGACCGAATGGAAGGGCACGCCTGCCTGGCGCGCCAGCGCGCCGAGCTCCCTGGCTGCCGCCAGATCCTCGATGACATCCGAGGCTTCGATGCCCTCAAACCCGCAACGTTTGGCCAAGGCGAATTTTTCCGCGTCCGAAAGACCTTTTGGAAGCATCCCGAACTGGCAGGCTTTGCGTAGCCCGCCTGGCTGTGCCTGCCCGCCGGCAGCGGCAACACGCCGCACCAATGGCGCGCCAATGCTAACCGCAGCGGCAACCTTCAGAAACGCGCGACGTCCGGTAATAGCATGACTCATAGCTTCATCTCCTGAATCTCTGGTCGCCCACCGGTATCCTGCAGGCGAGCCGGGCGAGGCTTCTTGTACCTACCGACATGGGATCACGATAGTGGCTTTCCCAACGGCTTGCCAGCCTTTTCTGTGCTGATAATCGAGGGTGTTTGTCTATTCGGCAGGTCTTTTTATCGGCTCGTCCCATAAAAAGATAAAGTTTTTTCGATTTGCTTGCCGAAGAGTAAGGAAAGGGTCAAAACTGGCCCGACAGTGTTGATAAGTGGGTTTTTCAAACAGGTCGCCGGCGGTAAACTTGTGCTGCGCGCGGCATAATTTGAGTCCATATGCGGAGACAAAGATGAGAACGATAGCGGTTGTGAATCAAAAAGGTGGCTGCGGCAAGACCACGGTTTCGATCAACTTGGCCAGCGCCCTGGCGGAGCTGGGTAAGAAGGTCCTGCTGGTGGATATGGACTCGCAGTCACACTGTGCGGTGGGTCTGGCCGTACCGGAGGAGCAGATCGAGCAAAGCATCTACGACGTGCTGATCAGCAAGAGCCGGGGCGAACCGATGCGGCTGACGGAGATCCTCTGGCAGATCGGCGACCGCTTGGAGCTGGCTCCGGCCAGTATCGATCTTTCGGCCTTCGAGCAGCAGATGGCCGGCGTGCCCGATCGCGAGAGCTGTCTAAGGAACGTGCTGGAAGATGTGCAGGACGAATACGAGTTCGCCGTGATCGACTGCCCACCGGCGGTGAGTCTGCTGACGTTCAACGCGTTACGCGCCGCGACCGATGTGGTGGTCCCGGTCGAGACCGGTTACTTCGCGCTGCACGGCCTGAGCAAGCAGCTCGAAACATTGGGCGTCCTTTGCGAGCGTTGCCAGCAGCAGGTGTCCGTCCGCGTGCTGGCCAGCATGTACGACATCCGCACGAAAATGGCGCGCGAGATTCTCGCGGAGCTACGCTCGCATTTTGCCGACCGCATGTTCAAGACCGTGGTCAACTTCAATACGAAGATCAAGGAAGCCGCCAGCTTCGGTCAGCCGATCAGCGAGTACGACCCGGCCAGCAAGGGTCAGCAAGACTTCCGCTCCCTGGCCCAGGAAGTCATCGGCGTCGAAGAGCAGGCTTACACCAAGAGCAAACGTCTGGTGGATTCGCTGGCCGATCAGCTCGAATCGATCGGCGCCAGCGCGAACCAGTTGCTGCGTGCGACAAAGGCCGAGGTGCCCGTACTGGATATGGTTGAGTCGCCCAAACCCGGCAACGAGGTGCGCCCGGCCGCGCCGCAGAAGGTGGCCGCGGCCCAGGAGCCGTTCGTTGCCCCTCTGGACAAACCCGTCGCCCCGGCAGTGAAGGCGGCGCCCACACTCAATGTGGTCGAGGCACCCAAACCCCAAGAGTTGCGTCCCGCCGTCCCAGGGAAGGTTGGCCCGCCGCAGGTGACATTCAGTGCGCCTGAGTCACGTCCGGCCATCCCAGAGAAGGTTGCGCCACCCCAAGTGACATTTGCTACGCCTGAGCCGAAGCCCGTTGTCCCGGTGGTCAAGAC
>JAFGCA010000794.1 GCA_016932895.1 Sedimentisphaerales bacterium
AGCGCTGAGCCGGGTTATCCATAGTGCCGGAGATCAGCGTCGGCTGTCCGGGGGGCGTGAACATGAAAAGGCGCTGCCCCTTGGATTGCTTCTCCGATACCTCGGGCGGTTGCTGGCCGGCGGGAGTAATCAACCTGCCGTTCTCGTCCAACCGGATGGCGTAGACGCGGCTGAAAATGCCTTCGTGCGGATCGTCGCCGCCGCCGGCATTGGCGGTGATGTCGGTCCACGTCGCCAGGTAGCACGATCCGTCCCACACGACGTCAGGGTAGAGGATCCGGTGAAGAGTGCCGGTCAAGGTCTGCAGCGGCTCGCGCGCTCCGTCGGGACGGACGATCAGGCAGACATGGGTGTTAGCATACCCAACGCCACTGCGCCCTGCCGGGGCGTAGTTCTGGGCGACCAGCAGGTACCCGTTCTTGCCGGCCGCCGCGGAACGGTAATGGGGTGGGCAGGATGGGCTGTAGTCCGGTTTGGCGCCCGGAAGGATCGGAGCCACCTGCCGGCCGGCGGGCTTGCCATCCTGCAGGAAGATTCCGCCGAAGCCGTCCCGGGCAGGCCCAGGCGCTATGAACATGGTCACCAGCGCTCGGCCGCCGCCGGACGAGGCAACCGCAGGCTCGACGCCGCCCTTGAACACGTTCACGCCTTCGGGATCGAGCAACTTGCCGTCGGCGGAGACCCGCGCCGCAAAGACCTGGTAACTTTTGCCGTCCCGGAAGTCCATCCAAGCCACGAGGAAGTTCTCTCCGTCGAAGGCCAGCCGGGGCTTGCACTGGTTGTGCCGTCCGCCGGAAATCAGGATGCCTTCCGGGTCGAGGACCTTGCCCTCCGGAGTCACGCGGGCGCCGAAAACATCATAGTCCTTCTCGTTGCGCAGGTCCTGCCAGACCGTCAGGAAGACGTCTTTCCCGAAGGCGACCTTGGGCCGCTCCTGGTCGTCCTTGGCCGTGGAGATGACGAACGGCTTCTCGTCCAGAACCTTGCCGCCTTTGTCGACGCGGCAACCGACGATATCGCCCTCGTTCATCCGGCCGGCCTGCCAGGCGATCAGGTAGGTGTCCTTTCCCTGCCCTGAGCCTGCCTGCACTGAGCCTGTCGAAGGTGTCGAAGGGCCGAAGGCCGCGCCGGGATAGTAGGCGTCCTTCCCGCCGGGGTAGAACCCGCTCGTGCCGGCGTCGGCGGGGGCCAGGATCCTCTCGTCCGAGAGTGTCTCAGCCGCGAATGACACATCGACAGACGTCGCAAGGATCAACACGGCGGAAAAGAACGCATATTTGGTGACGATCATGTCAATCATCCTCCGTCTCACTTCACTCGTTCGTATAGTCTGTTCCAGCCCCGGTAGCCGGGGTACATGTTCTCCGAGCCGTCGGCGGCCCATTTGACCCCGCCGCCGGCGTTCCAGGCTTGCACGCTCCCAGGGGCATCTCCGAAGCGCCAGCGCTTTCCATCGGCGGTGCGGACCAGCTTGATCCACTCCTGCTTCTCGAGGTCCAGCCGGTACATGTTGGCCTCGTCGCCGCCGCCCATGTAGAGGTAGCGGCCGGCGGGGTCGCCCGGCCCGAAACCGAGGCCGCCGGGGCAGTAGAAGAAGCTGCCCTTGAACGGCCCGGTCGCGCACTGCTTACGCAGTGGCTTGCAGGCCGGGTTGCGGCTGGCGGGGATGACGCCAAAAAACTTGCCGTCGGCCTTGAGATCCCAACCCCAAACCACCCAGCTCGTTTCCGCCGAAGCACCGCTGCCCTCGCGGCTGGAGCCATATATCCGGTCGTTCTTCGGGTCGTACGGCCCGAGGGACTCCCGCGGCCCCGGCTCGAGCGTGTATTCCTTGACCAGCTTGCCGTCGTGTGCGTACTTCCTGAGACTGGTGTTTTGCCGGACGAAGTAACCGTCCTCGTACACGTATATCTCGCGGCCGGTCACCTCCACGTTGCCGGGGGCAACCTCCGAGACGCGCTTCTCGAAGTCGAGGCGCCGGAGGGTCGACTGGCCGGCCAGCGTCGACGTGTAGTAGATGTACCTGCTGCTGCGGCCGCCGGCCATGCCGCCGCTCGAGCTGTAGCCCCACCCGCCGAGGCGCACCCGGGAGAACGGTCCGTCTATGCCGCCGCCCCGCGCGCCGCACCCGACGATCGTCATGTACCGGTCGGTCTTCGGATCGTAAGTCCGGAAAGCATTCACGGCGCCGTCCTCGGCAAATATCGCTCCCGGCCCGCCGGGCGCGCTGTAGAACATGGCCTCGAGGCGCGGGCCGTCCAGATAGCCGTTCTTGCCGTGGCCGTAGCCGATGCCGGCCCAGGGGCCCTTGTCCTCCCACTCCGCGCCCGGGTCGGTGGCCGGCGTGGGGAATCTCGACGCCGCGGCGCTCTCTTCGGTCTTCCCCGGCGCATCCGCCTTCTTGTCCGCGCCGCCCCCCGCAACCTGGGCCACGGCAATGGCCGCGCCACCCCCAATCACGGCAACCCCCGCCGCCATGGCGGCAATCGCCTTCACCTTTGCCCAGAACAGACCCTTCCATGTCGCCTGCGCCAGCTCGGCCACCGCGCCGGAGACAGGCTGTCCGCTCAGCATGGCCTGCACGTGAGCCAGCAAAGCCGCCGGCACCGGCACAAGCAGCGCAGGACTTCCCAGCGTCTCTGCCAGTTGGCTCGACGAGAGCCCACCCGCACGTGTCCTCACTCTCCTTCTCAGCATGTCGAGCGCTTGGCTGACCCGCGATGCAATCGTCCCTTCCGGACATCCCAGTTCTTCCGCAATCTGTTTCTGGGTCATGCCGCGGTAGTACGACAATATCAGCGCCTCGCGCAGCCTTTCGGGCAATAGCGCAAGCGCGTCCTCAATGGACGCGAAAACGTCTCGCATCCTGTCCGAACTCTCATCAGTTGTCGGCATATTCCATACCTCCCGCTCTCGTTGTTCACGACGCGTCCGAATCTTCCACGCATTCCTTGCCACGCCAACGGCACACCACCCAAGCCACGATGCCACACTTCGCGCGGACGTGGCGCCGGATGGCTTTTTCGAAAGTATCAGGAAGCACGCCAGGGCGGCATCCTGGGCATCCGCGTGGTTGCCCAGCTTGCGGAAACAGATCGAGTAGACCATGCCGGCATAGCGCCTGTAGATCTCGGCAAACGCCTCATGATCTGCGGTTTCCGCATACCGTCGGATCAACTCGGCATCGCTATCAACGTCTTCCTTCATACGGTTTCAACACATGAATGTACACAAAGCGGCCCATACTTGAATATTATTTCGGATTTTTCAAAGGGGCCCCTGGTTGAACCCTGCCATGGCACCCCGCGAGATATGCGGATACCGGCGCTTGCGGCCGTGGCCGACGCCGCCTCTACGGCTCCACCATCACGCGATAGAAGCGACTCTGGATGGAATCCATGATGACGGTTTGCGTGTTGACTGTCGGCGTCGCGGGGATGCCGTTGGTCACATATCCGTCAAACCCGGCAAGCAGATTCGTCGAAGTCTGGATGGCGTACCATTTGTCCGCCACGCTCGGCCACGTGACGACCATCTCCTCCCCTCGACACCCGACATCCGACACTCGGAGCACCGATTCCGCATTCGTCGGAATCGTGCCGGCTCTCCACTCCCCGTAGTTGTTCATTCCGTCCCCGTCCGGATCGTCCAGCGCGCCGGCGCCCGGCGCGTTCGTACTGTCAAAGTACTGGATCTTCCAGTTGCACGGTATTCCATATGCGTCCAATTCGTTCCAACTGTACCATTGACGCAGGACCGTCTGCCGCCCTGTCGGCACGGGATGGGTGAAATCACCCTCCTGGTCGCTGTATTCCGTATCCCAGCCGGACCATTCCCGGAAAGCGTGGTAGCTCCAATCCCAGCCGTATTGCTCGAAGATCGAAATACAGTCGTCGAGATAATTCGAGGCGCCGACCGCCCACCGTACGGCACTGAACTCGCCGATATAGATGTGCGCGCTGTAGTTGGTGGCAAAGGCAATGGCGCGACGCAGCACATATTCCAGTGCTTCCTTGTTCCAGTTGGTTGTGCCCGCCCAGCCCGTGGTCGGAATGATGCCGGGATAGGAATACGTGTTCGTGAGACCCTCTAACACGTGCTGATGGGTGTATTCGCCCGGAATGTACATGTGCGTGCTGTAGATCACATTGGAGACCGAGATGGGCTGGAAATATTGAAATTCCAGAGGTCCTCCAATGTGCGTTTCCACGATGATGGGCATGACGGGGTCAATCTCGCGAATCATCTGCGCGGTCTGTTCCGCAATGTCGTTCCATAGAAGCGCACCTTCGCGCCATTCCGTAGGCTGCGGTTCGTTGGCGAGATCATATCCCCAGATCGTGTCACGGTACGCGCTGTTCGTGTAGCGTGTGGCGATGGTATTCCACACTTGTTTGAATTTCGTTTGATTGGCCGCGCTCTTCAATACGCCTCTGGAGAGCGAATGCAGGTCAACCACCACCATGACACGGTTGGATTGGCACACGGGAAGCAGGGCATCCATTTTGGCCAGCTCGGAGTCCAGGATGGAATCGTAGTTTGTGGTTTCCAGCCCGTCCGGGTAGGCGCACTGCCCCAATTGCCAGCGTATGTTGTTTCCTTTCCATTCCTGCGCGAACGTAATGAGGCTGTCCGCGGTCAGAGAGGTCGGCACCATGGCGCCTCGCAGTCGGGGAAACGAATGCCCTTTGTATATCGGTTGATTGGGCCGCGGCGGGAACCTCTGGTCCAGCCCTGCCACTTTCACGCGGACATCGTCGAACCAGACCGTGCCGCTGACCTTCTCGAGCCCGAGCGTGAGGCTGATGTTGGTGACGGTTTGGGGAAGGTATATTAGGCAGGCGATATTTGTCCAACCGAACGTCCCAATGTCCGCATCCGCTTGCGGATATCCGGTCTCGCCGTCCGACGTCTTATAGACCATCATGCATTTCACGCCATTCCAGTGGTTCGGCTTCGGCGAAATATCCGAGCCTCTCACTATCGCCGAAAGGTAGACCGGATAGCCTTTCAAATCGGCAGGCAGCGTTGTGCTGATGTAGACGGCGCTGTTGCTGTCGGCGTTGGCGATTCGTATGCCCTGGCCGCTATATCCCGCGTCAAATACGTACAGATGATCGGATGACCAATTGTTCGAGGTTTGTGTGCCGTTTTCAAAATCATCGTAAAATGGAACATCGCCGACTTCGTAACCATCGCCGCGAGACGCGGAAAGCGTCAGGATCAAAATGGCTGACAACATCGAAATCAAGCTCTCTCGTCGAATCATGTATCGCACCTCTTGTCCTGCTCCATATCCCATCCGACCCATTCTCTTACTCTTGCGCCACAGCCCTCTGCGCTGCTACGGCCCTACCGTCACGCGATAGAACCGGCTGGTGGCGGCATTGCCGGCGGCGTCTGTAAGCTGCATCAGGAGTGCCGTGCAGACAACGGACGATTCCAGCGACTGCCACGAAGCAGGGGGCAAGAGACTGTCGGCGTACTGCACCTGGCAGGTCACGCCCACGCCCGCGGCCCAGCACGGGGCCGGCGCGCCGGCCGGCCAGGCAATGCCGGTCATGATCGCGGGAACGGTGGCAATTTCGTATTCGCCGGTCGAAAGTCCCGAGATTCGCAGGTATTGGCTATTTACGGTTTCAACGGACGTGTGAAGTCGCCCGTCCACGAGCGGGACAAAGCTGGGCGGCGAGCACGGCAGCGTCAAGGCGAGGCCGGGTGACGAGCATTGCACGTGGTAGGCGTATCTGCCCTCGGCATCCCGACTCTGGCGAATCCAGCCTGAGGATAAGCCCTGCGGTTCCACGCGGCCGGCGGGCATGAAATCGAGCGTGGCGGAAGCGGCAAAGAAGATGTCGGCAAAGTCCCTGGACTCGGCGGTTTGGCCGCGGAGGCGGCCGATGGATCCGCTGTCTTCATCATGCTTCCAGATGTCCACGCGGTTGGAGAACGAAACGGCAACGGTCTGATTCGAGAAGGAGACGCCGGCGATCGCGGGAGTCGTCTCGTAGGGTTCCAGCACGGCAACGCTCTCCACCACGGACGTGGGCGTTGACCGGGCGCAGACCAGCGGCCAGCGCGCGTACGAGGGCTGGGCAGGGCCCTGTCCGAAGATCAAGCGGCGGCCGGGCTGTCCCGAGATCGTCATCCGCAGCCCGCGGTTCTCTTTGGGTTCGGGCTGTCCGGCGGCAGAGACC
>JAFGCA010000795.1 GCA_016932895.1 Sedimentisphaerales bacterium
GAGGTTCTTCTCTACCAGGGCCGCAAAATCCCAGTGCTCGGCGACCGCCGTGCCGTCGACGGCCGTGATACGATCGCCGGGAAGCAGGCCCGTGCGCTCGCGCAGCACGTTGGGCTCGGCGATATTGGCCATCTTCAGGCTCAGCGGCGCGCTGATGCCGAACTCCCGCAGGTCCGCTCCCGGGACATCTTCGGCCACCAGCGACAGTTCCTTCGTCGATCCGTCGGCCCGGCGCACCGTCACCGGGACCGGCTCGTTGACGTCGGACAGGGCCGCGGCGATCTGAATGTCACTGAAGTCCAGGTTCTTGTCCTGGCCCGCGATCACGGTAAACTCGTCCCCCGGCTCCAAACCGGCTTTGGCCGCCGGCGAGTTGCTGCGTACCGCCCCCACCACCGGCGGCGGCAGCTCGATCCCCACCAGGAACACCGTCATGAAGATGATGATCGCGCTGATGACGTTGAACGTCACGCCGGCCGAGATGACCGCAATGCGAATGCCCACCGACTTGTTGGCGAACGACCGCGGGTCGTCGTTCTGCCGCACCGGCCCGGTATCCTCCTGGCCCAGCAGCTTGACGTACCCGCCGAACGGGAACAGACCGATGCGATATTCCGTCTCCTCGGGTGGCTCGGCCTCCTCGGAAGATTCCGCGCCCTTGCGGGAGTAGAAGCTCGGCAGGAAGCGAAGTTTGAACCCGGCCTTGGTCTTGCGGATTCCCAGCAGCGTCGGGGGCATGAAGACCGAGAACGCTTCGACCTTGATCCCCGAGAGCTTGGCGACGATGAAATGCCCGAACTCGTGGACCAGCACCACGGCCCCAAAGCCCACGAGAACCACGAGCACGTTGCTCACGACCCCCACGTTGCGTGCGATGAGGTACCCACCCACGGCCAAAACGGCGACCCAGAACAAGCCGCTCAAGATTTTGTTCGACGATCCTTCTCTCTCTGACATCAACAAACTCCAAGGACAGGCCCGATGGTGTACCACCGGCTCCTGTGGTTTCGTGCTTGGCCGCTCGGCCGGCCCGGCTCAGCGCCCGGCCGGGCGGGCCGTCCGGCGCAACTCGTCGCCGACTTCGGCGCGCGCCCAGGCATCCGCTGCCAGCAGCTCGTCCAGAGAACCGGTGTGCCGGTCGTCATGCCGGCCCAAACAGTGCTCGACCAATTCCATAATCTGCGTGAATCGAATTCGTCCGGCGAGAAACTGCTCGACGGCGGCCTCGTTGGCCGCGTTGAACACCGCCGGCGCCGTACCCCCGGCCTCGGCGACCTCGTACGCCAGCGTCAGGGCCCGGAACGTCTCGGGCGCGGGCTTCTCGAAATGGAGCTGCCCGATATCGTCGAGCCGCAGCGGTTTCGCGATCCCCGCGACCCGGCCCGGGTACGTCAGCGCGTATTGAATCGGCAGGCACATGTCGGGCTCGCCGAGCTGCGCGATCACCGATCCATCCACGAACTCCACCAGCGAATGCACGATCGACTCCGGGTGGATGAGCACCTCGACCTTTTCCACCGGGACCTCGAAAAGCCAGCGGGCCTCGATGACCTCCAGCGCCTTGTTCATCATCGTGGCCGAATCGATCGTGATCTTGGGCCCCATCCGCCACACGGGATGCGACAGCGCCTGCTCCAGCGTCACTTCTTCCAGCTCTTCGGCGCTGGCGCCGCGAAACGGCCCGCCCGAGCCGGTCAGGAGAATGCGTTGCACTTCTGCGGCCGAACCGGACTGCATCGCCTGGAAAATCGCCGAGTGCTCGCTGTCGACCGGCAGCAGCGTGCTGCCGTGCTCCCGCGCGACACGGGTGAGAAGCTCCCCGGCCATCACCAGCGGTTCCTTGTTCGCTATCGCCAGGCGTTTGCCGCATCGGGCCGCCGCCAGGGCCGACGGCAAGCCAGCCGCTCCGACCACCGCGGTCAAGACCGTATCGGCCTCGGCGCACCGGGCCAATTCCGTCAGACTCTCGGGCCCGACCAGAATTTCCAGATCCAGATCGGAAACGAGATCCGCAAGGCCCGCAGCCGAATCGCCGTTGGTCACGGCCAGGAACCGGGGCCGGTACCGCCGGGCCTGCTCGGCCAGAAGCTCCACGCTGCTGTGGGCGCTGAGCGCCACGACCTCATACTCCGGCCCGAGAGCCTCGATGACCCGCAGCGCATTGCGACCGATCGATCCGGTCGATCCTAAAATGGCGATGCCTCGTCGCATAGGCTTCTTCTTCGGCGCAGTCCTTTCTTCAGCCGTTCGGCGAGCGTATCAAGGCTCGCTCGCCGCAGGCTTGAACTCCATTGGCGACGCGTTTCCGGAAGGCAAGCCAAACGCCTTCATCACGTCCATACAAGCTAAACGCGATAGTATGAGAGGATAGGTAAACTGTCAAGGCCAAAGCACTTCCGTATCGAGTGCGGGCAGAGCCGGCGCCGGCCACGCAAGGCCCAAAGCGCCCGATAAGATACAATGACCCCAAACGCGCCTCGCGACGAAACGTACACGTGCGGCAAAAAGTCCTCCGCACTCGCGTTTTGCCCGGCAGGCGCACCGCGGGCGCTCTACGCCGGGGAGCCGGCCTGAATGCCCGGCCCGAACGAGCCGGCAACGCGCCGCCCGTCCCCGGCGGAGACAGAGAGCCGCTTTTATCAGACGCCGGCGACTCTCCAACCGAGGCCCAGGGCAGCCGGCATGCCGTCGTCAGCGGCGGCGCCCCCACGCGGCCCCGTCGGCCCAGCCATTTCCCCACTCCATCAGGCCCCGCGGCAGGACGATACTACAGAAGCGCCGTACACGCGGGCGACGGAACCGCCGACCGCGATGCCGGGCCCCTATCCGAAGGCAAGGCGGGGCAAGGGCAAAGCGACAATGAAGCTTGGAGCAGACAATAGAATACCGAAGACAACGACCGGCAAAGAGCCTGCAACGCAAGCGTACTCATGGACAAGATAACGAGAGACAGCCACTCGCACTCGACGGCCCGGACACGGCGCCGGCGCTCGCTGGTTCGCGATCTGTCCATACGGCACAAGCTGATGGCCGTCATCATGATCACCTGCGTCGCGGCTCTCTCGATATCGGGCGTCATCTTCCTGGCGTGGGAATGGAACAGTCTGCGACGCGCCATGGTCCGCGACCTTCGCAGTCACGCCGCGATCCTCGCCAACAATTGTCGGGCGGCGATCACCTTTGAGGATCCGGCCGACGCGACCGACGTCCTGCGCAGTGTCGACGTCCTTCCCTCGATTGTGGCCGCCGGTGTGTACACCAGCGACGGCAGGCTGTTCGCCGTCTACACTCGTGACGGGACAACCGCAACGATCCCCCGGCCGGCCCCGGCCGAAAGCCGCCACTGCTTCCAAGACGGCTTTCTCACGTTGACCCACCCCATTCTCCGACAGGATCGCGAAATCGGCGCCATCTGTCTCAAAGCCACGCTTGAGGCCATGTCTCTGAGACTCAAGCGCTCCGCGACGGTCATCGCCGGTGTTGTCCTGCTGTC
This sequence comes from Sedimentisphaerales bacterium, assembly GCA_016932895.1. Next base: position 3,494 of record JAFGCA010000795.1, read on the forward strand.
GTGCGCGGCCGCGGCGCTGGTCTCGGCGCGGCTGCAGCGCGTGGTCTCCTCTCCCATACTCTACCTGGCCGGGGTGGCCAATTTCGTCTCGGAGAAAAAGAAGTACGACATTCGCGCCGCCTACCGCAGCCGCGACGAGATGGGACTCCTCGTACAGGCCTTCAACGAAATGCTCGAACAAATCCAGCAGCGCGACGCGGCGCTGGTCAAAGCCAACGAGCGACTCGAAGTCCGGGTCCAGGCCCGCACGGCGGAGCTGACCGCCGCCAACGACCGGCTCACCCGGGAAATCGCCTTCCGCAAGGACGCCGAACGGGCGATGAAGCAGCGCACCGAACGCATCCTCCATCATCAGCGTACACTGCAGCAGTTGGCCAAAAACGCCAGGCACAACCTCGAAAGCACGATTCGAAGAACAACCGAAGAGGTCGCCCGAACGCTCTGCGTCGAGCGCGTCAGCGTCTGGTTCTTCGACGACACGGGCTCGGAGTTGGCGTGTCAAGATCTGTACAAGGCCACCTCGAACTCTCACGAAAAGGGTGTGTGCTTCAAGACCGCCGACTATCCGGCGTTCTTCAAGGCAATGAACAACACCCGAACCGTAGCGGTCGCCCGCGTGCGCGAGGACCCGCGCGGGCGCGAGCTTCTGCACGACTACGTGATCCCTCAAAACATCACTTCAGTCCTGGGTGTAGCCATCCGGCCGCATGGAAAGACACTGGGATTCGTTTGCTGCGCGCATGTCGGGCCCTCGAGAGAGTGGTCGCTCGAAGAGCAGGACTTCACCGCGTCCATCGCCGACATGATCGCCCTGCAACTCGAGACCCACGAGCGCCGCAGAGCCGAACGGGCCCTGGCCGAAGCCAACGAGCACCTCGCCGAGACCGTGCGCGAGTTGAGACGCTCGAACAAGGAGCTCCAGGATCTCACTTATGTGGCCGCGCACGACCTGAAGGCCCCCCTGCGCGCCATCGGGACGCTCACCGACTGGATCACTTCCGATTATGCCGAGATGTTCGACGATCCGGGCCGGGAACAACTGAGCCTGCTCAAGGCAAGAGTCTCCCGCATGAACGAGCTGCTCGACAGCGTCCTGCACTATTCCAGAATCGGAAGAGTCTCGGCGCAACGCGAGCACATCGAGCTCAACCAGGTGGTCGCGGAGGCCGTCGCCCGGGTCGGTCCACCGGCATCCATTCAGTTCGCCGTCGACGAGAATATGCCTGCCGTCCTTGGCGAAGAGGGCCACCTCCAGCAGGTCTTCCAGCAGTTGATCGGCAACGCCGTCAAGTACATGGACAAATGTCACGGGCGTATCGAAATCGGCTGCACGCAAGACCCGGAGGCGTGGAACGTCTCCGTGGCGGACAACGGCCCCGGCATCGAAGAGAGATACTTCGAGAAGATCTTCCAGATGTTCCAGACGCTCGCGCCGCGCGACGAGTGTGAAAGCACCGGCATCGGGCTCGCGATCGCCCGGAAGATCGTCGAGCTGCACGGCGGTCGCATCTGGGTCGAGTCCGAAGTCGGACGGGGAAGCACGTTCTGCTTCACCCTCCCGAAAGAGCACCCGCCCGCCGGCCCGGCCGCGGATGGCGTCAGTACGCCTCCTCCGGAAGCGCCCCACGCCGATTCTGAATCCGAAACTGTCGCGGCGTCACCCCAACCTGCGACTTGAACGTCCGCGTGAAGTAGCTCTGATTGTTGTACCCCACGTCGAAGCAAATCTCCGTGCAACTGCGGCTCGTGCCCAGCAGAAGTTCTTGCGCCCGCTCCATCCGCACCCCCGTGACATATTCGATGAGCGTCACGCCCATTTGCTCCTTGAAAATGTGCGCCAGGCGCGACACACTCAGGTGCGACGCCCGGGCGATTTCGGCCAGGGCGATCGGCTTGTCGAAGTTGGCGTCGATGTAGTTGATCGCCGGACGGATCTGACTGACCTTGCGGGCGTCCTGCGCCGAATACACCAGCTCGATGAACTCGTTCAACGCCGTGCTGAGCCACGCGCACAGATCCTCCTGGTTGTCGATCCGCATCACCTTGTCGACGTACGACAGGTTGCGCTCGAGCATCGTGTCGATGTTGACCCCGCCTTCGACCGCCGCCCGGCTCAGCACGCTCAGCAGCTCCAGCAGCCGCGCCTTCAGGATGCCCAGATCGCCAATATCTTTGAACAGGATCGTCCCCAGGATGGAGTTGAGGATCTCCTTGGCTCCGGTCCGATCGCCAATCTTGACCTTCTGCAGCAGCGCCCGCTCGCTCTCCAGCGGGTATTGCCACTCGGCGCTCAGCTTCTTGCGCTCCTGGATGAACGCGCTGATCTCCGACTGCTGTTTCGACCGCTGCCGCCGCCAGCGGATGACGCGGGCGTCGAACCCGCTGACCTCGTAGAGCAGATCGAGCAGGAACTCGGCGGCCGTGTGGATCTGCCGGCCCCGCACCACGGGCAGCGCGTGCAACGCGGTGACGATCCGGCGCCGGCCGACGTCGAAGTCGCGCAGCCGTCGCTCGACGTCCCGGGTCAGCACCGCCGTGACCGGCTCCCACAGACACTTGCCGAAGAACATCCCGCCGTAGACCGTCTCCTTGTCCACCACCGGCACGCAGACCAGCACGATGCCGGCATGACAGATCGTGATGTACGACTGGCCCGTCTCGGCCGCGATCTCCACCGCCCGCCGCCGCTCGGCCAGGCACCGGCGCCGCCCCTCGGGGCCGCTCTGTACCAGGGCGCAGAAGTCCGACCGGCAATCGGCGCTGCACAGCGCCTCGACCGCCGCCCCGTTCCGGCCCGTCGTCTCCAGGCCCAGCTCGAACTGCCGCCGAAACAGCCGTTCCATCCGCCGGAACCGCCCCGGCGTCAGCAGTCGTGTCAATTCCACCTGCGAGACCATCCCAAAAACCTCAAAACAGCAAGATCCTGCTATTATACCACACCCACACGCCCCGCCGTCAGGTGTCAAGATTTGCCTCCGGCTTCTGCTGCGCCGCGGGATGATGGGAACAGGCACAGAAGTGACCCTCTACACGTTGCACACGGTCACTGCCTGACGAAGGCCTTCGAGGGGATTACGGGTGGGCATGAATTCGTGGCCGATGTAGCCGGTGAAGCCGGTCTCGGCGATGGCCTTCATGACCGCGCGGTAATTGATCTCCTGGGTATCATCGAGCTCGTGCCGACCGGGGTTGCCGGCCGTGTGATAATGACCGATATAGTCCCGGTACTCCCGAATGCGCGCGATGATGTCACCATCCATGATCTGGACGTGGAAGATGTCGAACAGCAGCTTCATCCGGGGCGAGCCCACCCGCTTGACGATCTCCATGCAATAGTCCGTGTGGTCGCCCTGATAGCCGGGGACCCCCACCATCTCGACGGGCACGCGACTGTTGAGGATCTCCAGGCAGAGGTTGACCTTCTTCTTCTCCGCATAGCCGGCGATTTTTTTGTACCCCGCGACGCAGTTGCGGGCGCCCTCGTCGGGCGCGATCCCTCCGGCCAGGCCCGTGAAGGTGATCACGTTGGGAAAGCCGAACTCGGCGCACGCGTCGATGGCCTCGCGCATCTTGGCCAGACACATCGCCTGATGTTTCGGATCGTTCATCCCCTTGTCAAACCAATGACTATTCGCCAGCGCGCAGACCAGGCCGTGCTTCTTGAGCGTGGGCCAGTGTTCCGGCTCCACCAGCTCGACACTGCGGCAACCCAGTTGCCGCGCGATCCGGCAGGTCTTCTCAAGATCCCAGTACTTCGCGAAGCACCAGTACGCAATCGACTGATTTAGACGTCCCTTTGCCGCAACCGGCCTGGCCCGCTCGCCCGCGAGACCCTGGGCGGAAAGGCCCGAGCCGAGGATGGCACCCATGGCCCCGCAGCGAAGCATCTCCCGCCGACTGAGATTCTGCAAGCCGCACGTATCTGATCTGTCTCTGACGTCCATAGTGACCTCCATCATTGAACTCCCCTACACCGGCAGCCCCCCCGTCCGGGCGCGCCGGTCGCCGTAAAACCAAATGTCCATGCTAACCGCCGCACGCCCCACGTTCAAGAAGCCTGACAGCCAGCGTATCGGAGACAATTCTTGCTTCGTTCTGTCCACTGGAGATTCTCCGCCTGAATGGCCGAATGTACTGGTGTGGGCCGGCGGTTGCCCGACGGGGCGCGAGTGGCTGTTGCGGAGTGCATCGCAATGAACCGGACAATCATTTCTCTTGCTGTTATGGGCGTGTTGCTGGTTTGGGGCGGCTACTCGATAAAGCACAACACCGCGGCGCGCGGGCAGCGCCCGGCGACGCAGACGAGGAAGCCGCGCGCCATGCACCACGTCTTTCATGTGTGGGGCAGGGAGGGATGGACCGAGCACCGCGAGAATTATGCAGGGCATGGGTACGTATTCTACGAGTGGACCGCCCAAGGAACGGAAGGTCATGCCGTCCTGGAGTCGGGGTACGGCATGATGATCTTCTGCGAAGGGTGGAAGCCGGATGCTGTGCCCCGCTTCGAACTGTACGCTCACGACCGCGGCGTGGTCGTCCGGACCACAGACCTGGCAGCGTTTAAGCGAGAACTGTCGCATATCCCGACCGGAGAAACGCTGCGATGCTTCAACACTTGCGCCGGCGGCACCCATTCCGGCCTGGATCGCGCCCTCATCGAAGAGATCGTCACCTTCTGCCGGCAACGCGGAATCGTGTTCGTCGAGGGCAATGAAGAAGTGATTTGCGTATGCGCCTGACTCTCCCCGACGGCAGATACGGGAGTCAACGCTTGACACTTGACAGCCCGGGGTAGCCGCAAGGGGCAATGACGGCGGTGCGTGCTTTTGTCGGCGGTCGGCTTCGTGCTGGCGAGGCTTTGCGGACCGCGGGGAATCAGAGGTCTTGGTGGTCTTGGGTGTGGATGCGGACGTTTTTTCGGTAGGCCTGGGGCTCGTCGGAGGTCATGCGGTCGAGGCGTTGCTGGGTCCAGAAGATTTTGACGGCGGTGAGGCCGCAGCCGATGCCGGCGAGGAAGAACACCCCGGCGGCCAAATACGCGAAGAATTCGGGCAAGGCGGCAATGAGCACCGCGAAGCCGATCAGCAGCAAGCCCACGATCATAATGCTCGCGGCGACCGTCCGCGAGGCCTGCGAAAGCGCGTTGGAGTAGAAGCGAAACGGCATCTCAGAAACCTCTCACAGGACCGCCGATGAAAAAGAAGCGGGTCCCCTCAGGGACCCGCTCGGCGTTCGTCTTTTAGTACATTCCACCGCCGCCGGGAGGCATCGGTGTCTTTTCCTTCTTCTCGGGAATCTCACTGACGACGGCGTCGGTGGTCAGCAGCAGCGCGGCGATGGAAGCGCCGTTCTGCAGGGCGGTGCGCTCGACCTTGGTCGGCACGATGACGCCGAACTTGATCATGTCGCCGTATTCCTTGCGCAGGGCGTTGTATCCGAACTTGTCGTCGTTGCTCTCGATCACCTTCTGCGCGACGATGGAGCCGTCGAGCCCGGCGTTCTTGGCGATCTGCTTGATGGGCGCGAAGACCGCGCGGCGGACGATATCGACGCCGACAGCCTCGTCGCCCTTGGCCTTGACCTTGTCCAGGGCCGAGAGGGCTCGCAGCATCGCGACGCCGCCACCCGGGAGAATGCCTTCCTCGGCCGCGGCACGGCAGGCGTGCAGTGCGTCCTCGACGCGGGCCTTCTTCTCCTTCATCTCGGCCTCGGTGGCCGCACCGACGTTGATCTGGGCAACACCGCCGGCCAGCTTGGCCAGGCGCTCCTGGAGTTTCTCGATGTCGTAGTCGCTGGTGGAGTTGTCGATCTCGGCCTTGATCTGCTCGATGCGGCCCTTGATCGCCTCGGTGGCTCCGCCGCCCTCGATGATCGTCGTGGCGTCCTTGTCGATGGTGATCTGCTTGGCCCGCCCGAGCTGCGTCAGCTCGATGTTCTCCAACTGCAGGCCCAGGTCCTCGAAGATGGGCTCGGCGCCGGTGAGCACGGAGATGTCACTGAGCAGCGCCTTGCGGCGGTCGCCGAAGCCGGGGGCCTTGACCGCGGCGACCTGGAGCACGCCGCGAAGCTTGTTGACCACCAGCGTCGCCAGGGCCTCGCCCTCGACGTCCTCGGCGATGATCAACAACGGCTTGCCCTGCTTGGCCACCTTCTCGAGCAGCGGGACCAGCGACTTGACGGAGCTGATCTTCTTCTCGTGGACCAGAACGTAGGGCTTGTCCAGCACGACCGTCATATCTTCCAGGTTGTTCACGAAGTGCGGGCTCAGATATCCCTTGTCGAACTGCATGCCCTCGACCAGGTCGACGGTGGTCTCCAGGGACTGGCCTTCCTCGACCGTGATGACGCCGTCTTTGCCGACCTTGTCCATCGCCTCGGCGAGCTTCTTGCCGATCTCGGCGTCCTGGTTGGCCGAACAGGTGGCGACCTGCTCGATCTGCTTGGTCGACTCCACCGGCATGCTCATGGTGTGGAGCTTCTCGACGATGGCTTCGACGGCGGTCTCGATCCCGCGCTTGACCTGCATGGCGTTGGCGCCGGCGGTGATATTCTTGAGACCCTCCTCGAAGATGCTCTCGGCCAGGATGGTGGCGGTGGTGGTGCCGTCGCCGGCGTCCTTACTCGTTTTGCTGGCCACCTCCTTGACCATCTGGGCGCCCATGTTCTCGTAGGCGTCTTCCAGTTCGATCTCCTTGGCGACGGTGACGCCGTCCTTGGTGACCGTGGGCGAGCCGAACGACTTCTCGAGGATGACATTCCGCCCGCACGGGCCCAGCGTAATCTTGACGGCGCTGGCCAGCTTGCCCACACCGTTACGGATCGCGCCGCGTGCGTCGGTTCCAAATGCTATCTTTTTTGCTGCCATATTATGCTTTCTCCTTTTGTTCTCATGGGTTCGCGGATGACCCGTTCCACAGACATCGGCCAGGTTATTTCTCGATGACCGCCATGATGTCCGATTCGTCCATGATCAAGTATTCCTTGCCGTCGATCTTGATCTCCGTTCCGGCGTAGCTGGTAAACAGCACAAGATCCCCTTTCTTGACCTGGACTTCTCTGCGGGTGCCGTCCTCGAGCAGCTTGCCCTCGCCGACGCTGACGATTTTGCCCCGTTGCGGTTTTTCCTTGGCTGCGTCCGGCAGAACGATCCCGCCAGCCGTTGTCGACTCCGCCTCAACGCGCTCAACCAGCACCTTATCTGCCAATGGTCGAATCTTCATCTGTCCGTGCTCCTTTCAAAACATGATAGAGGTTTGATATTCCTTCGTTATCGACGTCTGCACCGTCTCCGGGACGCCGCTTTGTATCGACGCGGCTACGCCGCGAAGATGTTGCTGTTATACTTCTTGAGAAAGACCCGGTTGAGCAACTCGCGCAGGATTTCCATGTTCACCGGCTTGCCAACGACGCCGAAGACGTCGAGCTGCAACGCTTTGCCCAGCACATCCTGATCGGCGTTTCGGGTCAGCAGGATGCACGGGACCAGCGGATAGTCCATGCGGATGATCTTGACGGTGGCCAGGCCGCTGGGGCGTTGGGCGTCCATATCGACGATTGTGGCATGAATACGTCGCCGGCCGATGATGTGGACAAACTCATCGGCGTCCTGAGCCACCATGAGGTTCACGCCGCGCGGCTGAAAGAGATTGCGCACCGCCTGCGGCCAAGCCCAGTCCGCCGCACTGGCCAATACGTTCACTTCATCGAGTTGTGACCATTGAGCAACCATACGTTTTCCGTCGCCGTACTAAGGTGCAAATATTGTGCCAGAAGCCGAAGACAGGCGATGAAGAAACGCAAGTCGTTTTACAAAAAAGCTTTACGCACAGGCCCGCACCGCCGGCGGACTCTGGCAAAATTGCAGGCTGCCACCGTCGCTCTGCCACCCTGGCAGCCGGGACCGCCGGCTGGCGGTGTGTGTGAAGACATCCTGGCGATCCCAGATTGCGGCCTGTGGCAACGTCAAGCGCCATCGGCGAAGGCCTACGAAGGACAACATCCCGGTTCCGCAGAGCTTTCACACACACGGCGGCGGGCCCGGCGGCCTCTTGCGGTTGACAGTCGGCCTGCAAACGCTAAAATCCCCTCTGTCAAAGCTTTAGGAGCATTGGATGCCTATGAAAACCGCTTCGTTGCCAACTGGATTGGGTGTGATTCTGCTGGCGTCGCGGCCTCAGTATCTGGGGGCCAGCGCCGCGCCGGTGCTGGTGGGCTCGGCGCTGGGGTACGCCGTGGCCGGCACGTTCGATGCGGCCCTGTTCACGCTGGCCCTGCTGGCGATCATGGCCCTGCACGGCGGCGCCAACATCATCAACGACTACTTCGACCACCTCTCCCGCAACGACTGGCTCAACGAGAACCCGACCCCGTTCTCCGGGGGCCGGCGCTTCATCCAGGACGGCATCCTCTCGCCCAAAGCCACTCTGCTGGCGGGTCTGGGGTATCTGGCCGTCGGATGCGGGATCGGCCTGCTTATCGTTTTCCTGACGCGCAGCCCGGTGATCCTGGGCATCGGCCTGATCGGTGTGCTGGGTGCCTTCTTCTACACCGCCCGGCCCGTGCAGTATGGCTATCGCGGCGTCGGCGAGATCGCCATCGGTCTGCTCTTCGGCGTGCTGCCGGTCTACGGCTCCTACTACCTCCAGGCCCAATCGCTTGATGCGCTGCCGTTGCTGCCGGCCCTGATCGTCGCGGTCCTGATCTTCCTGGTGATCCTCATCAACGAGGTCCCGGACCTGCCGGCCGATCGCGCGGTCAACAAGCGCACGTTCGTCGTCTCCTTCGGCGTGCCCGCCTGCGTGTGGATCTATCGCGCGACCCTGATTGCGACTTACGTTATGGCCGGGGCGATGCTGCTGCACCAAGCCACGTTCTTCGGCGGCCTCTTCTATATCCTGACCCTGCCGCTGGCGGTTCTGGCCCTGCGCGCCGCCAACGCCGCCGACGTCATCCGGCCCGGCCAGTACCGCGCCAACCAGATCACCATCGCCCTGCACAACATCGGCGCCCTAACCCTCGCCGCCGGCCTGCTCACCCCCGGCCTGCTCCACTAACGCTCCTTCCGCCAGCGGCTGTTGCATTCGGACGGGTGCGCGCGTTATCATGGGGCAGATTATGTTGCTCGATGCTCTGTGAGAATCGAGCATGGGGCAGGCGAAGAAGCGGTTGTAAGGCTTCGGTCCTGGTCCCGGCCGGACTCTTTGAGTTGAAGGGAGACAGACATGACGATCACAAGGCGGGTACTGAGACTGGAACTGGCGGCGGCTCTCGTTCTGATCGCCACTTCCTGCGTTCCGGAATTCAAGAATCCGCTGCCCCCTCCTGCGGACGGTAAGGCGGACGAGACTATCCTCGGCGTCTGGGAAACGCCCCCTGGCGAAGGAAACGACCGGCAACAAATATCGATCTTCGCGAACAAATCCGGCGGCCTTGACGTCATCTGCATCGCCGACATTGACTCGGACGAGGGCCTCAGCGTCTCTGTCTTCCGAGGGCACACCACCCGCATCGGAGAGGACAAGTTTCTCTCTCTGACGCCCCGAAAGCCTGAGAAGCGAGAGCCGCTGGACGACCCGGAAAAGCGAACGTTTCTCATCGCCCCCTACGAAACGTCGGCCGAAAGCCTGGTGGTCAAAGTGTTCTCGCTTTCTACTTTCCGACACATGATAGAGCAAGGCGAACTCGACGGCGAAATCCGCGACAGGACACACCTCGACAGCGTCATCGTCACGGCCTCCTCCGAGGAACTGGCCGCTGCCATCGCCCGAAAGGGCGCCGCCGCCCTCATCGACGAAGACAGTGTCCTGAAGTACCGAAAGCTGCATCAACCCGACCGCCGGAAGAACGCCACAGAGCAACGCGCCAAACAACGCCGCTAACGACGAGCCAGTTTGGTGGGATGGGCGGATTCTGTCCATGCTTATTCTTTCGTGGCAAATCCGTCACATGCAAGAACCGAATGGAACGGCCCGCCATGGGTAGAGTGGATGAAACCGGTGGCCCTCCCTCTGGACGCTCACTCATTACCCATGCAAATTCTCCCCGGGTTCACACACACACCTGAATACAGAAGCCCAAAACCCGGTCCCTTCTCCTGGAATTGGCCCAGAAGCGCGCCGAACGCGCTGTGGCCTTGAAGAAACATCGTAAGGCCATGAGTGATAATGTTGTGGCAGACATGCAGGTCTACCAGGCGCAGGCCGATTCGGTTCAAGAAGAAATGGACAGGTTCCAGTGGCTAAAGAGCCAGGCGCGAATTGTCCCGTCAATCGATGGCGAGGTCCTTTCTCAAGATCCCGTCGCCATCGCCGATGCGTTCGTGCCGCGAGGCCAAATGCTGTTCGTGGTGGGCTCAACTCAGCAATTATGTGCCAGGGCGGTTATCTCCCAGGACGATGTTGTCGAGTTCAAAATGGCCCTTGACCTGGCGAAAGCCGGGCCGGGAGAATTGAGAGGCGAACTGATCCTGAAAGGACATCCCAACAAACAGGTGTCCGTACTATTCGAGAGTCTCGACTTATCGGCGGTTGCGTCAGGCAAGCTTGTGGCAGTTCCTCCCGGAGTGGCGCCGGGCATGCGGATAAGTACGGCCTGGAGGTGGTGGGCTACCGTCTGATGACCAATCACGTGCATCTGGCGGCGATCCCGTCGCCCAACGGCTCCAAGTCCTCTGGCGTCCAATGCCCCGTCGAAGTCCTCCACGCCGAGTCGTCGGGATAGCCCTTGCGGCCAACGCTCATTCACGATACCCTGCGAGTGACATAGCGAAGGATCAGTCTCCGGCGGCGACTTGCGCCGAAGGAAGAACAGTGCACCGGAGACCCCGGGCACCTTTGATTTGCCCACGACGGCAAGAGGCGGGGAAGAGCGCTGTATGAATCTGCTGAGAAACAGATGTATCGGGTGGCTGTTGAAGGCCGGGTGGTTTCCCGCCGCGGCCCAATTTCTACTGCTGGCCGTCTTCATCCTGCTGATCCTCGGCGGTCTGGGAGTGACGACCGCCGACCCCGACCTCACCCAGTATCTGCGCGATACCAACCTGGCGAACTTGATCGTCTGGTCGTACTGGTGGCCCGTCATCATCATCGCCGCGGTTCTGTTCGGTCGCTTGTGGTGTGCCGTCTGTCCCATGGAGTTCATTACGTACTGGGCGGGAAGAACAGGGCTCGGATGGCGAGTCCCCGGCATCCTCAAGAGTGGTTGGGTCGTTACCGTTTTTTACACGCTCGTTTGGATCGTGGGGATACAGACTCTGGCGATAAATCGCATTCCTCGTCAGATGTCACTCTATATGCTCCTGTTGATCCTGCTGGCGATCGACGTCTCCTTGATTTTTGAAAGGCGCGCGTTCTGCAGCTATGTGTGTCCGGTGGGACACTTGCTGGGCCTGTATGCCCTCATGTCACCGTTTGAGTGGCGCGCGGAGGACGGTTCCGTCTGCCGAAGCTGTCGAACCAAGGATTGTGTGACGAAGAAGAATCAGTATCGTCTGGCCGGGCGTTCCTGCACGAGCGGTCTTTACCCGGCCTCGATCACCGACAATCGCGACTGCCTGTTATGCACGCAATGTTTGAAGGCATGCCCGCAGGAGAACCTTCGCTTTAGCGCCCGGCGGCCTTTGGCCGATTTGGTGGCCGGCGTCGATCTGCGGGCGGCGCAGGCCGGATTCATCCTGGTGCTCAGCGGCTTTGTCGTCTATGAAATCCTCTCCGAGTGGCCGGTTTCCTATGAAATGATGATGTGGGGGCCCGAGCGTCTCTCACAGGCCCTGGGAACGACAGGGACAATGGGCCATTTGGTCTCGTCAACGTCGCTGTTCGTCGTGGTGCCTGCCCTGGCGCTGCTGATGGTGACGACTCTGGCGCGATTGGCCTGCGGGCGGGAGCGAGTGTCTTTCGGGGAGACCGCCAAGATGTTTACGCTGCTCTTGTTGCCCACGATTGCAGGCGCCCATATCCTCAAGTCCATACTGAGGATGTCCTCACGTATTCCCTACTGGCCCGGTGTCCTGGCGGATCCCAAGGGAATCGAGACCGCCCAGGGAATGGTCGCCGGGACGCTGGTGCTGAACACATCTGCGACGGACGCACTTGATCCGGCCGTCAGTTTTATAGCGATTGCCTTGCTGCTGGTGTCGCTGGCGGCGACCGTACTGGTTTTCCGGCGGACGGTGCTCGGGCGAAAACTCAGTCCCGGCGTCCAGGTGGTGCTGTATCTGAGCACGATGTCCTATTGGAGTATTTTCGCTGTGACGGTCCTGTGCTGGAGATTTTTCCCGTAATTTTGGTGCGGCCAAGGCGCGTTTTCTGTACAATAATAGCGCTCGTGATCGCAACGATAGATTAGGATTTGTCTGGACAACATAGAAATCTCCTTGGGGTAGATGGACATGCCAGCCAAAGCGAAGATAGTCACCGTTGGTGTTCTCATCCTGCTTGGGGCCGCGTTGTTCTATTACTGTGCGGTTCTCTACCCCACAGAGAGTGCGGCTCAGGCGGAGGCTGCTTCACCGGCCGTTGTCGCCGCGGAATCAGAACCGCCTGAGCAGACCCCTTCTGCCGCTTCCTCTTCCTCTGCGGCACCCTCCTCCTCCAAAAGCAGGCCACGCCCCAAAGCCGCTGCCACGTGATAAGCTGAAAGCAGACCATGGTGGCCATGGTCGCGTCGAATCCGCAAACCCAGAGGTCAGAGGCGCATTAATACGCCGCATGGTGACCTAGGGTCTCAAAAGGGGTCATGCCGCTATTCTTCGCATGTCCCTTTCTTCTGTTCGATCTTATGTGAGAACACAATTCAATATGGCTAATAATCGACTCCGCTGAAAAACCCCTTGTGACATCCACTGGCGCTATCAAAAACGAGGGTGTTTTGGCGATTTGGATGGGTTTACCAGCAGAATCAATAATCACGGCATGACCCCTTTAGCCCTTTGTCCGGTCTGTAGCCTATTGCCGTTCGTCAGCTATCGCCAAGCGGCTCGCGCTTGATGTCGTTCACGAAGACCTCGCCGTCGCTGGTTATGCGAACGCGGTCGCCTTTCTCGAACCCGGAGAACTGTAGCTCATTAACCGTGAGCCGGCGCCCCACGACACTACACGTAATCTGGCGACCTTGAAAGCTGATCTCGTCGAAGCCCTTCGAGAAACTTCCCTTGCCTTGCGGCCATACGTACGTCACGTCATGGAATTCATGCGCGACCATGTAATCCTCTTCGCTGCTGAAGGAGCGGTCGAACAAACTGGAGCGGAGAACCCAACGCTTCGACGTGCGATACGTACCGTCTTCCTGCCTTACACTGGTCCGGACACGCACGCACCCGGCCACCAGCAAACTGAACATTAGAAGTGCCGCGATCATCGGTTGTTTCTTGTCCATCATGGGGCTCCTTCAATTAAATCTCTCAACTCAATTATTCCAGCGAGATATCTTAGTCATGAGAATATTACCATCCTGTTACGATTCTGCGCGTTTTGTGTTACTTTTTCCGAAATTTCCAATGTGGGCTTCGGCCAAACAAAGCTCTTTGGGAGAAACGGGACGAGCTGCTTTGCCATAACGGCCTCGGGCCGGAAGGCAGGCGTCGAGCGCGGCGACCTGGCCGCGGGCGCAGGCCGGCCGGTTCCGGCGCAAGAGAAAGGGCTGCGGTGGAATTCCGCAGCCCGTGGTTGGTCGGTTTTCGGCGTGGCCCGGAGGTTTGGGCCTGCCGACTTGCCGCTTCGTTATGCCTCGCCCTTAGTCTGCCTTGGCATGGCGATGGTCCCGGTACGGGCGACGCTCTTGATGCCGTAGGGTTTGCAGACGTTGATGAAGGCCTCGATCTTGGTTTCGGGCCCGCTGATCTCGATCATGAGGGATTTGGCGCCGATATCGACTACGCGGCCCCGGAACATCTCGATCAGGGCGAAGATCTCCGGCCTCTTCTCGGGCGGCGCCGAGACGCTCACCAGCATGAGGTCGCGTGCGACGACCGGCTTGCCGACGTAGTCCTGGACCTTGACGACCGGGATGATTTTGCCGAGCTGCTTGCGGACCTGCTCCAGGACACGATCGTCTCCAATAACGACGATCGTCATGCGACTGAGCTTCGGATCTTCGGTGCGACCGACGACGAGCGAATCAATATTGAAGCCCCGGGCAGCGAACATTCCGGCGACGTGGGCCAGGACGCCCGGCTTGTTTTCGACCAGTGCGCTGATTATGTGTTTCATAGGATACCCCGCTTTCTTTCACAAAGGTCAGATGAGTCGTTCCAGGATGTCGAGACCGTCCATTTCGTCGAGGCTCTTGCCGGCCGGCACCATGGGCCAGACGTTCTCTTCGGGCTCGACGTGGAAATTCACGACGCAGGGCCGCGTCTCGGCCAGCATGCGCTCGACGACCTTGGGCACATCCTCCTTCTTGTCCACGGTGATCCCGACGGCCCCGAGGGCCTCGGCGACCTTGGCGTAATCGGGGTTCTTCAGATAGCTGCACGAATAGCGGCGCCCGTAGAACAGCTCCTGCCACTGGCGGACCATGCCCATGTAGCCGTTGTTCATGAGGCAGACCTTGATGGGCAGCTCGTACTGCACGGCGGTGGCCAGCTCGGTCAGGGTCATGTTGAAGCTGTGGTCGCCGTCGATATCGATGACGGTGGCGTCGGGCCTGGCGATTTGCGCGCCGATGGCGGCGGGCAGGCCGAAGCCCATCGTGCCGAGGCCGCCGGAACTGATGAGCTGCCGGGCCTTTGTGAACTTATAGAACTGCGCCGCCCACATCTGGTGCTGTCCGACGCCGGTGGCGACGATCGCATCGTTGTTCGTCTGGCGGCATACCTCGTCGATGACGTACTGCGGCTTGATCTTCCCGGCATTGCCGTCGTAGCGGAACGGGAATTTGCTTTTCCAGTCCGCGATCTTTGCAAACCACTCTTCGCGCGGGCGATGCTCGACCTCTTTGGCCAGCTCGCCGAGAATGAATTTGGCGTCGCCGACGACGGGAATATCGACGTGCACGTTCTTCGAGATGCTCGAAGGGTCGATGTCGACATGGACGATTTTGGCGTTGGGGGCGAAGCTGACGAGCTTGCCGGTAACGCGGTCGTCGAAGCGAGCGCCGACGGCGATGAGCAGATCGCACTCCTGGACGGCGTAGTTGGCGTAGGCCGAGCCGTGCATGCCGAGCATGTCGAGCGA
>JAFGCA010000796.1 GCA_016932895.1 Sedimentisphaerales bacterium
CAGTGTGGCCATGCCCGTACGCGAGTTGACAGTCTCCCTGACATGTCCGGCTGATTCCTCCGTTTCCATTGCGGATTTCGATGCTGCGCAAATCTACAGCAAGACGAGGAGGAGAGCCAGCTACAGCCTAGAGTAATACCAGTGCAGAAAGATCATGTGAATGTACTCTCGTCATGTGAGCCAGAGACCACCAAGGGTTGCCAGAAACGTGGCACACATGCACAACACACCCCTCACACCCACTCTGTCACCGGCAGTAGGTTCACAGCTTCGCGCAAAGCCGGGTCCACGTTGGTGTAGACCTCATTTGTCAGCTGCGGACTGGAGTGTTCCAGTAGTCTCTGAGTCACCGCCGTTGACACACCCCGCTGCGCCAATAGCGAAGCGAACGTCTTCCGCAGATCGTGGAACTTCAGATCCGGCATTCCGAATGCCTCTCGCACTTTGTTCCATTTCTTGGAAGTGAATCGATCCGTGAACAACCGCTCCTGCCCTTCCGGCAGCGTGGCAACATAGTTGGAGAGTTCCGTCATGACTTGCCCTGGAACTGGCCGTTCCGGCATGGCTTTTCCCGCTTTGCGGTTCCGCGTCGCAACCGTGTTCCGATCGAAGTGTATGTCGCCAACCCGAATGACCTCGATATCGCCGCGTCTGAGTCCTGTTGTCACGGCCAGCAGCACCCTCAGGCGCACAGTCGGATAACATTCGGCAGCGACGAGGAGATTTCTGACCTGCCTGGGCGACAGTGAAACCACAGGTTTCTGCGCGACTTTGATCTTTTTGATCACTAACCCCGAAGGGACGAAGCGATTCTTAACCGCCCAAGCGACGAAGGCATGCAGGTTCCTTATGTCCTTGTTCAGCGTGCTCTTCTGGACCTCTTCGCTCCGCCTCAAGATGAATGCGTCCAAACCCTGTTGTGTGATCTCTCTTGAAGAACTGGCACCGACCGCTCGCCTGAAATGTCGTAACGTCAGCTGAACCTCATAGAGTGACGCCTCTGCCAGACCTTCGACCTGCTTGCCGCGGTGATACTCCTCGATCATCTGATTCCAGTCGACGTCCACGACACTCGTAAAGACGTCAGAGTTGAGCTGGGTGTACTTGATGTAGCGAAAGTGCTCGGCGAGGGCCTTGGTCGGAAACGCTTTGGCCTTCCGCCTGCCGCCTTCGTACCACCCTGTCCACCAGCCCTTGATGTTCTTTCGTTTGTAGACCCATGGCTTTCTCATAGCCTCCATGATATCGGCACTTTTCGCCGTTCAGTTCCACGGCGCGTCTTTTCGACGCGGTAGGTGGAGACAAAACAGAGACAAGAACGCAAAGGAAATATGCGATGTGTTCGTAAATCATTGATAAAGAAAGAGTTCTGGCTGGTCGCCCTAAGGGGGTCATAGGACCCCAAGAACTATGCCCACGTCTGTAAGCGCTTGTGGCAAAACGATTAACGACTGACATTACAGGACTTATGATGCTGGCCGAAGCGGAGCCGAAGCCGCGCCGAAGGCGAAACAAAGCCGCTTGTGGCGCGCCTGTTGCGCGCTTCGCGGCTTGGGTTGGTCCATGTCGCTGCACCAACAGGCGCGAGCAGCGTCCGGTTCCTACTTTAACATGCGTGCGAGTTTTCTCCGAATTCGTATCAATCAATTGTTGCAATGCGAACGCCCCTATGGTTGGAACTGCTGGAGCATTGGAGGTGCCGTGGGTCAACCGGGTGTACCGTATAGAGGTACCTGTTGACAAGAGCTTCGCACTCGTAGGAGACCCGTCTTTAGCATGTACCGAGAAGAAAAGGGTCGCCTTGATGCACTGCTATCTATGTCCGAATTGGCCAAGTGGACGCGCTGCGGCTAGTCTAAGTCGATGGCAGCCAAGGGTTCTCTTTCTGTCCAAGCGAGCCCTCGGTCGAAGTTGCGAACTTCATCGATCTGGATCAAGACCGCCATATGGGCGAGCATCGGATCGACCATTTGCAGCTTCCGCCCCACGGCGTGAGCTCCGGATACGCGAAGTGCACGGGCTGGGCGTGTGCCAGGCAAGAGGCACCCAAAACCATCAAAACACCTACCATCCACCGTTTCACCGTCGTATCCCCCGAGATCTCACTTCGCGTCTGATCCGGCACGGCTGTCACGGGCGTGCGACCATTCTCCAACAGGTAGAGCGAGCGCTTCTACGGCGCCGCCAGGGCGGCGACCTCGTCGGCATAGAGCACCCGATTGTAGACTCTCACGTCATCAATCAGGCCCTGCCAGGTGCGTCCGCGCATCTCGGAGTTCTCGCCGATGAACACCGGCTGGGTGTTTGCGTCGATCCCACCGGTGTACGGCAGCGTCGCATCGAGCACGCCATCGACATAGAGGCGAATCGTCGAACCATCATATGTTCCGACCACGTGATGCCACTGGCCAAGCGAGACCTCCCGGACTCCATCGACGTCCGGGTAGTCCGGCGGACCGCCGACCCCGAAATGGAATTTCCTCTGGCCCGGCAGCGTCGAGAGCCGCCACGCCGAATCACCCTTGGCAATGATCGACTTCCAGTCCGGGTGGACTGCCGCGATGTTGACCCAGGCGGCTACTGTCATCTGATCGGTCAGGCTCAAGGCCGCCTTATTGACGCAGTCCACGTAGTCGCCCACGCCGTCCAGGCGCAGAGCCCCGTCAACCTTGCCGGTAGTCCAGACCGGATTACCATGCACGATGCCGTGATTGGCTCCGGCACTGTCGGTGGCGTCACCATCCAGTTTCCAGTGCGCTAAGAGGCCTTCGGGGCCGAGGTCTATCGGGGCCAGGCTATTCGGGTATTCCGCCAAGCGCTGAACGTCTTGAAAATCAGGCACGGCACCGCAATCCGAAAGCCGCACAAAGCCGCGATCCACGTCGCCAGGCACGAAGTGCTTGACCCAGCCGGCGGCCTGGCCGGCCGAATCCGTTGCGAGCACCAACAGACCCTGGCTCTGCGCGGGACGGCCGGAGGACCACGTCTGCGTCAGACCCCAGGCACGCCCGTCATCCGTCAAGGTGACCTGCTCGCCACTGTCCCAATCTCCGCCGGCGGCGTTGAAGCCCAGCACACCCGCCGAGCCGCCCGTGCCGAAATCGGTGCGGGTGCCGTCGCTGTGCCCCTGGTAGTATAGCGGGATATCGCCGTACCAGACGATCTTACCTCCGGCGTCGAGATACTTTCGCAGGGTACAGGTTGGGGAGACCGCTTCGTAGACGGTATCCGGCGCAATGTCCTGGCAGAACACCACTACGCTTGGCTTACCATCGATGACTCGAGCCTCCATCCATTGACCAAGCTGGTCGGCATTGAGAATCTCGTATCCGGTCGCAGCCAGCACGTCCCGCACGGAAGAGCCCTGCACCCAGGACGTGGGATAGCGAGTATCCCAGTAGGCGGCCCGGATCCACGGGATCTTTCCGGCCCCGCCCATCACTACCTGGATCTGCTGCTCGCTCAAAGCCTGATCGTAAAGCCACACATCGTCCAATATCCCGTTGAAACAGTCCCCGCCACCTTTCTGATGGGCCGCGAGAACCAAGCTGGCGGCGGTGCCGGTACCGAGCGTCATGGGCGCGGAGACCATCTGCTGCCCATCCTCGTACACCATGGCGGTCATGCCGTCGTAAGTGGCCGCCACGTGCACCCATTCTCCCACCGGCAGCACGAATGCATTCAGAGGGCCGCCTCCATAAGAGCGGAAGCCCACCATCCCGCTGCCGACGGCTGCGTCAAGCTGCCACATCATTTGGTTCTGCTGCCAGAAGTCTCTCTTGCTGATTAGCCCCTGGGCCCGTCCATTTGGACCGTTCCACCTAGCCCACAGGCAGATGGTGAGTTTGCCCGTAGCCGCCGAGGGATGGAACGTCCCGCAGTTGACGTAATCATCGATACCGTCGAACTGGAGCGCACCGTCGATGATGCCGCCGTCCGGCAGCCAGATCGGATCACCATGTAAGTGTCCATCATGAGCACCGCTGCTATCAGCGGCGGTCAAACCGGTCGTCTCATCCAACGCCCAATGGGCCACAGAAGTCGGTAGGCTCGGTCCGGGCGTGGGCCCGGGTTCCTGGCTTGGGCCGGTTGAGACCGTCACCGTCACATCCGAGCCGGCGGGAACCTGCGTCCCGGCGACGGGGTTTTGACTCATGACGTAGTCTGCCGGCACCGTCTCGCTGGGACCGATCATGATCCACACAACAAAACCCTCGTCCTGAAGCGTCTGCTCCGCCGCAGCGTGCGACATGCCCACCACGTCCGGCACCGTCACGCGAGGATCATAATCGACGAGCGTACCATTGGCCTGGATTTGAGGGATGTAGATCGTGTATGCGTCCGAGTTGAGGGGATTACCTCGCAGGGACAGTAATTCCAGGTTGATCAATCCTACGAGCGGCGAGATGTCGCGGATCTGGTTATGACGGAGTTCGAGATGGACGAGGTTCGTCAACCCGGCCAGGTGAGACACATCGCTGATCTGATTGAAGGCAAGATAAAGACCCTCCAGGTTCGTCAACCCGGCCAGCCACGAGAGGTCACTGATTTCATTGTCGTGGAGGGCGAGTTCGAGTAGCTTTGCCAGTGGGCTCAGGGGCGCCAGGTAGCTGATCTGATTGTCGCAGAGAGAAAGGAGGCGCAACTCCGTGATAGAGCTCAGCGGCACCAGGTTGGAGATCTTCTGTGCGTCAAGGACAAGTTCCTGTAAATCCCATATTGAGCTCAGCGGCTGTAATTCCGTGATCTGGCCGTCAGTGATCAACAGATAGGTCATGCTGGTGGCGTACTCCAGGCCATGGAGATCCGAGATACTGCTTTGCGGAAGGTGGAGTCGTTTGAGGCGCGCCATATCCGCAACCGTCGGATTGGTCACCTGCAGTTCGGCCTCCACGGCTATCTGAAGCCACGGGTCCGCAAAGTGTACGGGTTGTGCATGCATCACGGGACAGGTGCCCACCACCAATACAGCAACTGTAATCCAGCGTTTCATCTTTTTACCCCTTCCAAAATTTCATTTTGCGTCTGATCCAGCGTGCTTGTCGCGGGCGTACGGCTATCTTCCGGCGCCTGTGGCACGTCAATACGGTTCCGCCAGGGTGGCCACCTCGGCGGCGTCGAGGGCTCGGTGGTAAACGCGTACCTCGTCAATCCGGCCCACCCAGCCACGTTCAGGCCATTCGCTGTTGGCCCCGATCTGGACCGGGAAATCATCGAGACCGACCGCACCAACGTACGGCACGGGGCTGGCCGGGTCTTCAATCCCGTCCACGTAGAGACGAATGAACGAACCGTCGAATGTCCCGGCGACGTGATGCCATTCGTTAAAGCCAATCTCTTCGGCGCCGTCGATGGCATGGCGAGCCACGCGCGAGTCGGTCACCGCAAAGTGCAACCGCTTCGTCTGCTGGTACGTCGAGAGGCGCCAGGCCGCATCCCCCTTGGTGATCACAGGAAGAAAGTCGCCACGGATCACTTCCAGGTTCACCCACGCCGTGACGCTGATTGCCTCAGTCAAATCGAACGCCGCTTCGTCGACGATCTCCACATAGTCCCCTGCGCCTTCCAAATCCAGCGCCATGCCGATCACGCCAGATCCGTAAGCGGGGTTGCCCACCTCGATCCCGTGGTGGCCGCCGGCGCTGTCGTTGGCATTGCCTTCAAACTCATAGTGCGCCAAGGGACCGTAGGACCCGGTGAAGAGCGTAAATGACATGTCGACCGGCCAGGCGGACTGATCGAGCGTTTCCTGCCATTGCGGGTTGCTGAGACGGTGGTCCATCGCCATCGCCGCCGAACCAAACGTGTGCCGGTGATTCGTCCAACCCCATGGATAAGGAACCTCGTCTGTCGAGTCCTCGAACACCGCCATCACGCTGAACCAGAAGACGGTCTCTGCTGCTTCCTGTTGGAACCGCGCCTCGACTGGCAACCGCACGCAGTAACGGAATACCGGTTCATTCGGCTCTCCCTCCGGGTTCCGGTCGTATCCCACCATGACCTCATCGTAATCATAGGCGGCGTACTGCCAGAACTCTTGGTCCGGACGGCCCGTCTGTGCCTGTCCACCGGCCGGCGCATCCGTCCAGATCGATAGCAGGAAGTAGTCGGGTCGCCGCGGCTGCACGGCTTCCTCGCACTTGCACGCTTCGTATCCATAGCCGATGTAAGAGCCCTGCCACGAGACTGCCACGATTGGGGCGGTGTCCTCGCAGATCCAGTCGTCGGCTACCTGACGCTGTACGGTCAGGGTCCCGGGCGGAGTTTCCACCGCAGTGGACGCGTGGTCTACATAGCCCGACCACTTTCTGAGGCCAACGAAGGCCTGGTCCCATTTGACCCATGGGCTCTCCGTCAGTAGTTCAAAGCAGAAGTCATAGCCTTGCTGACGGTTGCACAGCAAATCGTTGGCGATGGCGTCGATCCGGTCCTCTCTGTAATGCGGAACGAAGCCGGGCGCCGGGGCGTCACCTACCACAGTGAAGGCCTTGGCTCCGTCTTGCCAGAGGTGCGGCCGGGTCTTCCAGCCCCACTCGTGCTGCGGAACCACGTCTTCGGGATAGACTGCCGTGATACTGATCCGGAACGTTTCGTCGCCGGTCATGAAATCACCTTGCTTGAAATACTCCTCCGGCGCCAGAGACAGCTCGTAGCGGAAGCAAGTGTCCAACGGCTTTTCCGGGAATTCATCAAAACCGGCGAGCCTGGACTGAACGCGGTCCGCAGGAACCTCCAACTGATGCGCCGCCCGTATCTGTCCGGCCGCGTCGAACACGCCGGCCCAAAACGTGATGAGCCACAGATTCGGCTGCATGATAGGCGGCACTTCCGAATCCCAGCCCTGGTAGGAGCCCCACCAGCGAATGCGTGTGATCGGGATCGGGCCCAGGCAACGGAAGTCATCGAAGCAGATCCGCCAGTTCCGTGATTCGCCCGGCAGCTGCACAGACGTCGAAGATTCATCCCAGCCGCAGAACACCGGGGTGCTCTCAACGTCGGGGTCGATCTCGATGGGCGGCTGCGACCATTTGACATGATTCGGCTCGGCTACCGGCGGATATGAGCCGCCATCGCCGGGGGCCACATAGAGCAGGTAGTCTTCCGTCTCTCCATACTCGAAGGTCCCCGATCCGTCCCAGTCGGCCGGTACGACCCGGTCGCTGATCGTAAACCGCGCCCATACGTAGCCGGCGTTGGGCCCTATTCGGAACTCTCTATTTGTCCCCAGGTTCTCTTGAGAGAGGAAGGACCAGACCAGTTTGTTTACGGGCTGGTTCACCAAAACGTGCTCCGGCGCCGTGCCGCCTCCCGGACAGGGTGAGCTGCCGCTCCACTTGCCGTCCTGGTTCCAGTCTATCAAGACGTTTACATATGGCTGGCCGGAGTCGTTGAACAACTCAATATCGATGTCTGAACCCCAGACGGCGGTCTCACACGCCTTGCCCAGAGGCGTGCCGACACCGCCAGGACAGGGTACGACCTTGCCGGTGGTATCGATTGTGTAGGGCTCGGGCCTGACCAGTCCGGCATCACGATCATCGAAGCCCTCGTCCTGATCGTAGGGAGGAAATCCGGTGCCCTGTCCCCCGTTGCCGTCGGTCTCGCAGTCGTCGAGAGGACCAAAGCGATGGTGGGAGCTCTGCCAGTGATAGATATATCCCGCAGACCCGGCCTTGCAGGTGGGGAACTGGCCTATCGTACCCGTGGAAGGATAAGCTACGGCCCCTTCGGGGGCGTCACCCAGGTCCCCGGCGATCTCGACCCGATGGTCCTCAACCTCTCCCCTGTCTGCCGGCCCGGTCGGCCAGATCGGGGCCGCCGCCGGGTCAGAGTACAGTCGAAACCGTGCGAACGTCTGCCCGGGGACCGGGTTGTGGGGCATTCCAGTATAAAATACCACGTTTCTTTGCCCCCCGGCCGGCACAGTCACCGGGTAGACACCGACGCGCTCGGCCAAGGGATCAAACCAGCCGTCGCTGTCGAAGTCGACCCAGCCGGCAACCGTGCCCGCCTGGCTCGCGTTGCCGACGTTGGAGACCACCACCGAGGCCGGGCCGTCATAATACAGTGGCGAGGTAGAGACCAGGCCATCTTCGTCGTCGATATCTGTGTCATCATCGGCCAGGGCGTCGACGCTGGGCATCCCATCGGCTTCGGTGTCCACAGTCGGACCGAGACGCAGGGTGTCCGCAACATGCGACGGGCCGTTTGCGGCTTTGGAGGTCCCGTACGTATCGGGCGCGTCGCCGTAGTCGTGCATCTTTCCGGGTCCAACCGCGAGGCGGTTGCCGAAGAGCACGCCCAGCGGCTTGCCAAGTAAAGGATCAACTGTCACGGTGTGGACACCCGCACCGCCGGGAGACGTCTGGACCCAGCCCGGCCGGGGTTCTTCCGCGACAACATAGGACCCCGTCGGCAGATTGATGAACAGAAAATCCCCGAGGGCGTCGGTCTTACACCAGGGTTCGGTACTGTCGTGGGAGCCGTTTTGGTTCAGATCAAGGTAGATCCCCCAGCCCGGCAGCGGCACATCACCGGCGTCCGGCGTGCCGTTGTTGTTGAGGTCGTTGAACTTGCTGCCCCATATCTGATCCGGAGCTGCAGGCGGTGGATACGGCCCGCCCGGGCCCAACCAGATCCGGTAGTCCTCGACCTCACCCTTGCCACCGTGACCGCCCGGCGCGCCGGTGGGCTGCTCGCTCAGCCGGAAGCGGGCCCAGATCATACCGCTTGCATTGCTCGGGACGGCAACCTGCACAGGGATCGTCCCGGCCGGCGCGGGGCCGACGAACTGCGAAACCACCTTCTCTCCGGGTTGCCAGGTGCCATCCCCACTGAAGTCGATCCAGCCCTCCAAGGTGCCCTGCCGGTTCAGCGCTGGCAGCGTGATCTCCACGGAGGCCGTCTGGCCGCCCAGCCAGGGTCCTTGGAACGTGATGCCGTCCTCATCATCGGCCGAACCCGTGCTGTCGTCTCCCAGCGCGTCGGGCCAGGGCGCGCCATCGGCCTCGCCGTCCACGAACGTGCCCAGACAGAAGGTCGCGTCCACATCGTGGCAGGCCCCGCCGCTGGCGCTCAAGGTCGGGTAGGGCCCATCCGGCGCATCGCCGTAGTCGTGCAATTGTCCCGGTGCCGGCCCACCGGTCTGATGGTTACCGAAGTCGTTGCTGTCGAAAACGGACTGGCCCGCGTGGATTGTGACGGGATGGGTCCCTGTAGGCGGGTAGGTTTGCCTCCAGCCGGCCCGCACCTGCTCGCCGACCGTGTAATCACCGGGCGCCAGGCCGAAGAAACAGAACCAACCGTTCTGGTTGGTCGTGGTGGTATCATCGGGCTGGCCGTCCCCATCCGTGTCCAGCCAGACGGTCCATTTGGGCACAGGCGCTTCTCCCGGGTCCCACCCACCGTTGTCGTTCTCGTCATTCCATTTGAAGCCGTGAATCATGCCGCCCAGCCCGGCTGCGCCCCCCGGTAGCGGGATGCCTCCAGACGTCCCGCTACCGCCGGGCGTCCCGCTACCACCGGGTGTCCAGCCGCCGCTGGGCGGGCCACCGCTGCCGGGTGTCTGGCCTGACCCGGCCGGCAGGATCTCGATGAGGTGATCTTCTACCTCGCCCGGACCGCCGTACCCGTGCGGCGTTAAGGGGACGTTTCCTGCCGCAATGCGGAGCCTCGCGTAGGTCGGACCCGGTGTGACCGTCGCAGGCACCGAGAAGCTGACTGGTTGAAACTGTGCTCCTGTTGAGGTTACCATCCATGTTTTTCCCTCACTTAGGTCCCAGACTCCGTTGCGGTCGAGGTCGATCCACAAGCCAATGGTGGTGGGGCTGGTGCTGGATGTCCAGCATGGCCAAACGAGCGCAGTCTTGCCTACGACGAACGGCTGCCTATAGAGGTTGTCCTCATCATCGCCTTTGTTGTCGTCGCCCAGGGCCTGGTTCTGTGGGTCGGCCTGCGTACCGTTCTCGCCATCCGGCGGGGTCGGATACACATACGGCCCGCCCAGATCATGCGAGGCGTCAGGATAGCGGTAATCGAACCCATTGTAGGGCGCGTCGCCATAGTCGAACGGGCCGCCCGTTCCCGGCCCGGGTCCCGGTCCGGGGGTCGGGCCGGGGCCTGGGATGGTGCCTTGAGTATTGCCGAAGTGCACGACGGCAACTCCCCCTGCCTTGATCTCGACCTGCTTGGTCCCCGTACCGCCGGGATAGGTCTGTGTCCAACCCGGCTTCGACTTCTCGCCGACAATATAGGTGTCGGGCGCCAGCCCCGTAAACCAGTACACGCCCCCTATTGTGTCCATCGACCTGTCCTGGTCATCCAACGTGCCGTTGCGATCGCTGTCCACGCGGATCGTCCAGCCAGGTAGAACCGGCTCCCAGACGCCGTTGGCTATAAGATTGCGGACGCCATCGCCGTTGAGGTCATTCCACTTAAGCCCGACAAGTATGCCGTCCTGCGATGTGCCCGGCCCGGCGCCGCCGGCGTAGATGGTAACGACGTGATCTTCGATCTCGCCCGGACCGCCGTCACCGCTGGGGCTGACAGATGCATTCCACCCTTCATAGGCGCGAACGCGCAGGTAAGTCGCCCCTCCGACGGCGGCGGCAGGAGGAATCGCGCAGAAATAGGCATAGCTGTCTGTCGAGTACCCTGCCTCACAATCGTATTTGCCGAGGAACTCATCGGAACCACCCCAGTCGCCACTGTGGTCCCAGTCAATCCAGGCCGCCAGCGTTGCCTTCTGTCCGGGCTGGCCACCACATTGGGCAATGGCCAGGAAGGGCTGGCCGGGGCCGCCATGGACTCCACCCGACAGTAGCCCAAGCGCATCTTCGTCGGGTTGATCGTGCCGGTCATCGCCCAACCCCGGCGGGTTGGACTGCGTCATGGTTTCGAGGTCAGGGGCCATCGACCCAAGCCACACCTTTCCCAGGCTGTGCCAGGCGTC
>JAFGCA010000797.1 GCA_016932895.1 Sedimentisphaerales bacterium
AAGGTTCTGACGGCGAAGTGTGGCGATACCCGCGAGGGCGGCGTCAAAGGCGCCGGGACTGCGGCGAAAGTCGTCGTGGCTGACGCTGTCGGGCCCATCGAGCGACACGGAGACGGCGCGAATGCCGGCATGGCGGATGCGAGCGGCGATGTCATCGTCCAGGCCGGCGCCGCACAGGGCAATCGCGGCAGGCAACCCGAGATTTCTCGCATGATCGGCGAGGTCGAACACGTCGGGCCGAAGCAAGGGTTCGCCGCCCGTGAGGATCATGAGAGGGCGAGCAAAGGAGGCAATGTTGTCCAACAGAGCGATGGCCTGCTCCGTCGAAAGCTCGCCGGGGTGTGGCTTGTCGACAGCCGCCGCGCGACAATGGCGGCAGTTCAAAGGGCAGCGACGTGTCAGTTCCCAGGCGATGATGCGCGGCGGCGAGGGTATGGATGCGGAGGTGCGTGTTTCGTCTGGCGTGGCTTGGGTCATTCAGGCCTCTTGCGGTGCCGGCGTGGTCGGCAGCGAATTCGCAGCGTTGATTTCTTCCTCGGTGAGGTAGCAGGCGGGGTCGGGAGCCCAGAGATCGCCCGTCGCTTCGGCGCGGACGCGAAAATTGCCGTTACAGACATCGAGAAAGCGGCAGGTGCTGCAACGGCCGGTGAGGTGGGCCTTGCGGTCCTTGAGCTGAACGAGAAGAGAATCGCCGGAGTTGCCCCAGAGCTGAGAAAACGGGACTTCGCGAACATTGCCGACGGTATGATGCCGCCAGAACTGATCGGGATGAACCCGGCCGTCCCAACTGACACAGCCGATCCCACAGCCGGAAGAATTCCCGCCGTTCATGCGAAGCAGCTCGAGTGCGTTGAGAGTATTGGGGTGATTCTCGCGCAGCATGCGAAGAAACAGGTACGGTCCGTCGGCGTGATTGTCAACGGTGAGGACTTCCTTGGGCAAGCCGCGGGCATGGAGGTCGGCAGTGCGATCAATGATAAGATCAAGCGTACGGCGAGTCTGGTCATGCGAAAGGTCTTCATTGCGCAAATGATCGCCCCGGCCGGCGTAGACGAGGTGGTAGAAACAAACGCGAGGAATATCCTCGCCTTCCAGCAACGAAAAAATATCGGCAACGTCGGCGACATTGTGTTGGTTGATGGTGAATCGCAGGCCGACCTTGACGCCGACATCGCGACAATTCCGGATGCCGGCAAGAGCGGCTTCAAAGGCGCCGCGACAGCCGCGGAACGTGTCATTGGTATCGTTCATCCCGTCGAGACTGACCCCGACATAACTCAGGCCGGCCTGGGAAAGAGACTCCGCCGTGGCAGGATCGATGAGGGTCCCGTTCGTGGAAAGGACGGCGCGAAGACCCTGGCGACGGGCGTGGGCGATCAGGGTGAGAATGTCCGGGCGAAGCAGTGGTTCGCCGCCGCTGAACAGCACAACGGGAGCGCCGAAAGCGGCGAGATCGTCGAGCAGACGCAGGCCTTCGTCGGTGGTGAGTTCGTCAGGGTATTGGCGATCGGCCGAAGAGGAATAGCAGTGCCGACAGGCCAGGTTGCACCGGCGGGTGACGTTCCACACGACGACGGGTTTCTTATCAGCGGAGAACTGCAGCAGATGGCTGGGCAGGTCGCGGGACCGGCGGCCGTAGCGCAGCGCGTCGGAGGGTTCGACGGTAGAGCAATACAACTTGGAGATACCAATCATGGGGGCGTTCTCTCTCTTCCCAGCGGCTCGCGCAATCAGAGTCTGGCGGTATTCTCAGCGGCCACGATGGCTTGTACGAGGCCGGGGATCGTATGTTCGACAGCCTCGGCTTGAACCTTTAGGCCATGCTCCAGTATTGTAGCCGAAGTGATCGGCCCGATGCTGGCGATGCGGAATTTTTTGTCGGGAAATCTTCGCAAGTCCAGTGTTCCCATGAGGTTATTGACAGTTGAGGCGCTGGCGAAAGTGAACCAGTCGATCGCATCCTCCGTCAGAGCCCCCTCGAGCGTGGTCCTATCAAGAGCTTCAACCGCGGTGCGGTAGGCGACAACTTGTTCGACGTGAGCACCGCGCTGAGCCAGACCGTCGGCCAGGTCTGCCCGGGCAAGATCGGCCCGTGCGAGCAGGAACTTCTTGTCCACAAGCGAGCCCGTGCGGTCAAAGGCTTCGAGAATGCCCTCGGCCAGATAGCGTTCGGGCACAAGGTCGGGACGAATGCCGTGTGCTGCAAGTCGCTCAGCCGTGGCAGGGCCGATGGCGCAGACGCGAGTATGGGCGAGGTGGCGGGCGTCGAGTTCCAGCCGGGCAAGGGCTCCGAAAACAGCATCGACGCCGTTTACGCTGGTCAGGATAAGCCAGTCGAAATCGCACACGCGGCGAGCGGCGTCAAGAAGACAGCCCGGATCTTCAGGCGGTTCGATACGGATCGTGGGACATTCGAGAACGTCGGCCCCGAGCGCGGTGAGCCAGGCGGCAAGATCACTGGCCTGGGCGCGGGCGCGAGTGACCACAATCCGTCGGCCAAAGAGGGGGCGGCGCTCAAACCAGGCGAGCTGCTCGCGGAGACTGACGACGCGACCGATGACGGCAACGGCGGGCGGCGTGAAACCTTCCTCCTGGGCCCGGCCGGCAAGAGTGGCAAGATCGGCGACGAGGGTGCGCTGGCGAGCGGTCGTGCCCCATGCGATCAAGGCAGCAGGTGTGTCGGACGCCATCCCGTGACGTTGAAGGGCTTCGCAGATACTGGGCAGGTTGCGAACGCCCATGTAGAATGCGAGCGTACCCTGCCAGCGAGCGAGACTGGGCCAGTCGATATGAGAATCGTCACGGCTGGGGTCTTCATGGCCGGTAATAAAGGCGACTTCACTGGCAAGACCGCGATGGGTGACGGGTATGCCTGCGTAGGCGGCTGCCGCCACGGCCGCCGTAACGCCGGGGACCACTTCAAAGGGGATGCCGGCAGCCGTCAGGGCCAGGGCCTCTTCTCCCCCGCGGCCGAACACAAAAGGATCGCCCCCTTTGAGCCGAACGACAGTAAGCCCCCCAGAGGCTTTTTCCACAAGCAGGCGATTGATTTCATCCTGGGCGAGCGTGTGCCGGCCGGCCTGTTTGCCAACGTAAACTCGCTCGGCGTCAGTGCGGAGTTGCGTAAGGAGATTGGGCGAGACGAGATGATCGTAGATGATGCAATCAGCGAGAGGAAGTAGGTCGCGGCCACGACAGGTAATCAAGCCGGGATCGCCCGGACCTGCGCCTACGAGATATACAATACCGGGTCGGTTCACGAGAATTCCTGCTGTGGGTTGGGGGTCACGTTTCTTGTTGATTGGGACGGACCTGGGCGAGAATATCGCGCGCGCCTCGATCAAGCAACTGTTGAGCCACCAGATGGCCGAGGGCTTCAGGCTCGTCGGCGCTGCCGACATGTTCGGCCACGAGGTGTCTCTTCCCGTAAGGGTCGGTGAGCAGGGCCTTCAGGTGCACCGTGTTGTCGGCCACAGTTGCGTAAGCGCCGAGAGGGACCTGGCAACCGCCGTGAAG
>JAFGCA010000798.1 GCA_016932895.1 Sedimentisphaerales bacterium
AGCAGACCCAGGACCTGGGACGAGAAGAACTTGACGCCGGCAAAGTCGAAGATCATCTTGCCGGGCCGCTTCTGCTGGACGTAGTTCTTCAACTCAGCCGAGGCGTTGCTGATCTCCTCGACGTCGCTGATGCAGCTATGCGTAAACGCCACGACGGCGACGTTCCCCTTGTCGCGGATTTTCAGACCCGTTTTCGTTTCCATAGCTCTCTGCCTTATATTCGAACCACCGATTCGAGCGCATTATCGCATATTGATAGCGTCGCGTCGAGGGTTTTGTTCGCCACAATCCGCCCCGCCGGAACGCGTGTGACGACACGCCGGATAAAGGCCAAAGGGCCGGCAGCTCCGTTTCCCGCCGGCCCTTCCCTGGATGCCCCATGAGTAAGATGTCCTACGGCTGTACCACGCGGCTGTAAATCCGCACATCGTCGATCAGGCCGGAGAAGAAGGTGGCGGGGGCCATGAGTTTGCCGCAGGCGATGTTCATACCGCCCGTGCAGTCCTCCAAACCGACATCGGCTCCCTCGGCGACGAGCACGTCGTCGACGTACAGCCTGCGGATGGCGCCGTCCCAGGCCAAGCCCACCCGATGCCAGTTGTCGTCGGTGATGACGGCATCAGAGGACAGCGCCTTGCTCTGTCGGCCGCCGCTGCGCAACTCGGTCATGAGCGCACCCGTGGCCGGGTCCAACATCAACCAGTTGACGCCTCTTTGCTGGGAGAGGATCACATCTCCCGGTGCGCCGCCCTTGACCCACGCAAACGCGCTGAAGGGACCGCTCGGGTTCAGAACGGAGTCGGCCACGACAAACGTCGCTCCGCCACATTCCAATGCCCCGCCCACGACCCCGCCGTCAGGCTGCCAAGCGGGGACACCGATCAAAGTGCCGTTGTGGCTGCCGCTGCTGTCGCAGGCGATCGGGCCCTCTTGCTCATCGAAGCGCCAGTGGGCCAGGAGTGTGCCGTCCTGGACCTCCTGGCCCCAGCAGCTCATCAGGACCTCCAGGTCCGCCCGGTCCACGATGCCGTCGCCGAACACCGTGGGTCCAATGTCACACGTCGGATCGGGCTGTCCCCACGACTCGATCAGTCGCACGATATCGTTGATATCCACGCTCCCGTTGCCGTTGAAATCGACAACGGGCCGCGGACGAAAGAGAGCCAAGCCGCGATCTTGAGTCCCAATCCAGACGTTGCCCTCGACGTCAAAAGCCACACAGTAGACGTTATCGTCAGGCAGGCCGGAGTTCCCCGTGTTGTACACCGTCCAGGTGACCCCGTCGAACCTTGCCAGCCCAGCCCTCGTACCGGCCCACGCGCCGCCCTGGGGATCGACGTTGAGGTTCCAGATCCAGTCGTGCGGCAGTTGGGAGTTCGCGCTGGTATAGGCGGTCCAGACGGCGCCGTCAAACCTGGCTATGCCGCCTCCGTAGGTCCCGGCCCAGATGTTCCCCCTCCCATCGGCCCGGACGACGCAAACATCGTTATGTGGCAGACCAGAGTTGCTACGGTTGTAGACGACCCAGTTCTGACCATCGAATTTCGCCACCCCGCTGCCGAAAGTGCTCGCCCATATATTCCCGTGAACGTCAATGGCAATATTACAGACGAAGTTGTTGGGCAGGCCGGAGTTGCCTGTGTGATACACCGTCCAGTTCTGCCCGTCGAACCTCGCCAGGCCGGCGTCCGGAAACGTCGCTATCCATGCGTTCCCCTCAGCATCAAAGGTGGGAGCGAGGGCCTGATTGCTCGGCAGTCCGGAATTGTGAGTCTTGTAGACTGTCCAGTTCACGCCGTCGAACTTTGACAATCCGCCCTCCGTTCCGCTCCATACGTTCCCGGCGGCATCGATGGAAAGACCCGTGTGATCGTTGTTTGGCAACTGGGAGTTTGACGTGTTGTAGACGGTCCAATTCTCTCCGTCAAATCTTGCCAGGCCCCCGCCTGCAAAGGCCCACCACCGGCCCGTTCCCACCCATACAATTCCTTGCGCGTCAATGGCAAGCGCCGTGACGCCGTTATACGGCAGTCCGGAGTTAGAGGTGTTGTACACCGTCCACTCGGGCGCTTGTGGCCACGCCGCCACAGGCAACGCCAGTATCGCGGTGACAACCACATGCGTCAGACTCAAGCCCCGCAAGCCTGACGCTGTCGCTTGTTTGGCTTTCCGTGTTGTTCTTGTCGCATCCATTTCCTGCCATCCTTTCCTCAGTGCGGCAATGCAGTTCATCTTGATCTTCGAGCCGTCAAGCCAATCGCGCCGAGCAAGTCCGGACCGGTCGGCGCCCCGTTCTCCCGGCCCGTCTCTATTCGATGGGACCGAGACAGCGGTCGAGCCAGGCGAGGACGTCTCCTCGAATCTGCTCGTAGAACAGGGAGAATTCCCCGTGGCCACCGGGATAGACCGCGTACCGGGTATCCGGGTGAGCCTCTTTCAGGATTCGATACATCGGTTTCTGGCCTACTTCCGCCGGTATAAGAACGTCCTCGGCGCCATTGATCATCAGGACCGGGACATGGATCCGCTGCGCATAGAGGGCCAGGTCGAAAGACCGAGGCAGGTCAATGGGCAGAAACCCGCCGTGCACGAAGATCCCGGTGTCGATACGATCCTCCACCGCCAGCATGATCTGGCCGGAGAGGGCGCCGGCACTGTATCCATAGTAGCCGATCTTGTCGCTGTCGATATCGTCACGGGTCTTTAGGTAATCGATGGATCGGCTTAGATCCTTGGCCATTCGGATCGTCCAATCCCTGTAGATCAGGGGTGTCTCGGCGGCACTTTCCACGGTCCATACCC
>JAFGCA010000799.1 GCA_016932895.1 Sedimentisphaerales bacterium
CAACGACTCGTCCGGATCCGACACGCTAAAAGATCTCCTCAATCACGGGACGGATCTTGCGAAGAAACGTGCGTACACGATGCGTCGCCAGATCGACCGCGTTGATCGACTTACCCAGGTGCTCAGACACGTCAGCTGATGAGAGCCCTTCGATCGCTCGGAGATGGAACGCCAGGTATGTGTCGTTAGAGAAATGGGCCTGTGCTTCCTTCAGGCACTGGGCCCGAACCGAAAGCTGCCACTCCTTGTCCCAAAGCTCATCGAGGCCCTCTTCACTCGCAGCATCGTCGAAGAAGCCCGTCTCATCCGGTTGCATCGCATGTCGTGAACGCGTGATCTCCCGTCTGCGGATGCTCCGGATCTTGTTCCGGGCGATGGCAAACAGGAAGTCGCGCAATCGACCGCGGTTCCGATCGAAGTGATCGGCACGAAGGGCCTCTGCGAAGGCAGCCATCGTGTCCTGGCGGGCGTCCTTGGCGAACTCGATGTTCAACCCGAAACGGCGGGCGAAGCCCTCGACCATGGGGCCATATCGACCCTCTACGAGGAACCAAGCTTCACGATTGCCGGGATCGCGCAAGCGTTGAACCAGCGAATCGCTGTCGATGGTTGTCCTGGACCAGTCGTCGTCTGAGAGCATGCTCCTGCCCCACGGGAACGGCTACGCTGCGACGAGACGGACGTGTCTCGGCTTCACTGTACCATCTCGTGGGAACGGTTCAAACTACACTTCGCCGACGACGGTGGCGACAGCACGGGCTGGAGCCTAGCGATGCCCCGCCATTCTCCGGCTACCACGGGGCACCCTGCGGCCAGCGCAAGCAGGTTTTTTTCGCAAAACCCCTGAAAGATGGCGCGTCGTGCAGAAAAGGTCTGGGTAAGAGTCCTTTGGAATCTGAAATCGGAGGATGCGCCGGGCTGTTTGGAAAGGCACGCCTTGCGGGAGATCTACGAATGTGGAGCCTGTTCGTTGAAATCGTCCTGGTTTGGACCGCGTGGAAGCGAGGCTGGGGCTGGCTTGCTCTCGCCCCCGTGACTATCTGCTGGGTCGCGAGCTTCTCAATCGGCTTTTGGCTGGGTGTCCGCGGGGCATCCGTCGCCGAACATTCGTATGTGCCGCTTGCGACCCACACCGCATGCTTCCTGAGCCTGGTAATCATGAACATCATCCGCCCTGAAAAACCAAAGAACGAAGGAGCGACGCCATGTTGATGAGCTCGACCCCATTCGACAGCGCGGTTTTCATGCAGATCATCCTGCCGATCGCGATCGTCCTTGCTTTCGGCATGGGCATCTACGGCGCCGTCAAGAGCGCCAAAAACAAGACGAAGAAGCAGGACACGCCCGACGATAAGCCCGCGTCATTCGATCCAAATAAGTTGAGCATCGGCTGGGCACTCCTGATCGTCGTTGTCATCGTGGGCACCGCGTTCGCTTGGGCCGCCTTGTCAGGCTGAGTCGTGCAATTTAGCGTGTTTCTCGCATCTTCGAGCCTCTTCTGAAGCCGTGGCGATATGTCGAACTTCAAGAAATCTACGTGTTCTGCGGACCCGGCTGCAAGACGAAAGCGCTTCTGGTCGCATTTCCCCGAGTGCGACCGGATCATGCTCGCAATGGTTCCGGCGTCTGAGGAGGAATCGGCACTGCAGGCTGCAAGTGACGCCAAGCGAGCCGGCATGGATGGCGTCTTTCTGGTCAACCAGGACATCGGGTTCCAGAAACTCCTGCGGGTCGCTGGCGTAGTGGCACTCCGCTACCCGACGCTGTTTGTCGGTGTCAACTGTCTGGATCTGCGGCCGCAAGACGTATTCTGTCGTCTACCCGTCAGCGTCCGCGGTGTTTGGACGAGCCATGGCACGCTTGGCGGATCGTCCGTATCCCCGGCGGCTATCTTGGCAGCCCGGCAGGAATCCGCCTGGAACGGGCTGCACTTCGTTGAGAATCAGCTGGACGCTGAGGATCCTGGGGCGGCGCAGACGGCGCTCGCTGCCGCCCGCGAGTACGCAGACGTGATAGTATTGAGCAGCGCGAGGTCGGGGGAGCTGCTATCGGTGGGACGGTCACCGGCGCCCTCTGTGGCGAGCGATCCACAGCTTCCCATGATGATGTACAAGCTGCCGGCGACATCTGGGTTAGCAAGCGCCGGGCATACCGTGCGTCTTGCCACAGCATGTTCTGTATGTGTAAATGTACCGTTGGCGCCCCCAAAGCCGGAATGACCTACTTGTTACAAGGAGGCTAAGTATGCGCGCAAATAGCAATCCCGCCTTTCCGTCCCGGCGACCATCGGCATGCTGGCATCATGGCCCGCGGATCTACGTTTCTGTCGTGATATCGTCGCTGTTAGGTCCAGCGGCACTGGCGCAGCCATCAGCACCGACGCTCTACGAGCCGGCCAACGGGGCCGTCGTTTGCTCCGATACTCCAACACTGTTCGATTGGAGCAATGTGACCAGCGCTACCGGTTATGAAATCCAGTTTGATAGCGAAACACCGATCGACACCGGCGCGACATCGAGCTTTGAGCTCATCACCGGGGCCATTGGCTTGCACTACTGGCGGGCCCGAGCGTACAACGGCTCGGGCAACGGCCCATGGTCGTCAAGCCGATCGTTCACGGTCTCGGATGGACCTGGGTCCTCACCCTCATTGTACAGTCCCCCCTCGGGTGCGACCGTGTGCGCCGACGTTCCAACGCTGTTCGATTGGGGCACTGTAAGCGGGGC
>JAFGCA010000800.1 GCA_016932895.1 Sedimentisphaerales bacterium
GAAATCGTTGGTGTGATTTCCTTGAAGAAGGGGCTTATATCCCTATACGAAAAGCACGTACGTTCTCGGGAGGAAAAATCACGAAGGAGATTTTTCCTCCCTGAAGTAAGCCTAATCTCCATTTTCGCAAAAGTTCAGTTAGAATATAGACTACGCTAATGTTTGACGTTGAAAAACAAGTCGATTACTGGCGTCAGGGTGCCGTTGAGGACTGGCAAGTCGCAGTCAAGCTGGTGGGAGACGGCAAGTGCCGGCACGGACTCTTCTTTGCCCATCTGGCTCTGGAGAAAATGCTCAAAGCTCTTGTCTGTCGCCATACCCGCGATGTCCCCCCTCGCATACACAACCTGACGCGGCTTGGCGAGTTGGCGGGCTTGAGCCCGGATGCTCGGCAAGCCGACGCGTTGGCCGACATGAACCAGTTCAACACGGAGGGACGTTATCCGGAGTTTCTTACGGCGCCCCCCACCGGCGAGGAGGCGGCAAACTACCTGGCAGTGTCTGAGGAGATCTTCGCATGGCTGACCCGTCAGTTTTAGCGATCGTTCGGCGGTACCTGCGCAACCTCGCGGGACAGGGCATTGCCACGCGGATGGGAGTCCTCTTTGGCTCGTATGCCTCGGGCCACCCGGACCAGTGGAGCGATATCGATCTGCTGGTAGTCTCGCCCGTTTTCGACGGCACGTTCTCGCGCGAGGCCGTGAACTGTCTATGGCGGGTGGCCGCCCGAACGGACAGCCGGATCGAGCCAATTCCCTGTGGTCAGCGCCAATGGACGGAAGACTCAGCCACACCCCTGCTCGAAATCGTTCGCCGGGAAGGAGCGCAAGTGCTGCCTGATGACGATGCCGGGAGTTAGCGTCCGGGTGCCGATACGCCATTTCGCCATCCAGATCAAAGCCCTGCTCACGGCCGATCCTCCGGCTGAGCAGTGTATCGGAGCGGCCGTCCGGAAACCTTCCGGCGGACATCTCACGTCACAGTGTCTGCGTATGGCTCTGCAGCCACCTGAAATTCATCCTTATACGATATACCCAGGCCTTTGCCTTTGGATCATCTCTGTCGTGATTCCGTGAGATTCCAGAATGAAGGCCATCTCCCTTATCTTCTGGATGTGATCCTTGGCCGTGTCCTTGAACCAACTTATAGCGGCGGCTTTGGCTCCCCGCTTTGAGGACCTTGAAAAGCTTGTGGGCTTCTTCAGAGTGTGACGGGTTGTGCCCCTTTGTGGGTCCTCACCTGGGGCCTGATGTGCCGGGGGAAGTCACTTCGCGCACGACTGATGGGGATCTCTGCGAATCTGTGAACTGTCCTTCTTCTGCGCAGTACTACTATATTATGACTATGGGCTTAACGAAGTTACGTGGGCACTCGTATCCCGGTACAGACGCGTAAGGAGGCACATCATGAATGCTTCTGAATTGACTAAATCCGGTTCTTTTCTGGCAAGCGTTTTGCTTGCGATCTGTACGGTGGCCGCCGGGCAACCGCCCGATGTGGCCTGGACGTTTGGGAACGTGGGTTTTTCGTCCTATCGATTGGACGCTTTCGAGCCCGGCGCTATCGATTTCCCCCCGCTGGGCACCGAGGACCCAACGCTGCCTTTGGCGCTGGGACGGCGCTATCAGGTCAGGGTGACCAACTACGGAGCCCATCCATTCGAGGTCCTGGCCAAAGGCAGCTCGGCTTCGCAGGACAAGGTGCTTTTGTCGATGGCGATCGCGGGGCCTTTCGAGTTCGATCCGCAGGTGGGCTGGGAAGATGACGGGCAGGGCACCGTGCGCTTCACGTTTACGGGCGCTCTCTACGAGGCCATGCTGGAGGGCGGCCGCATCCCGGGCTACCGCTGCCGGCCGCATGCCTCCACGATGCGGGGGAATTTCAGCGTAACCGGTCTGCCCATCGCCGAACGCATCGGACTCTCCCCGATCCGGATCGACCTGGAACCGGTCGCGTCGGGCCTGACGGCGCCGGTTGATCTCGTGCCCGATCCGCAAGGGTCGGAGAGGCTCTACATCGTGGATCAGGCAGGCTTGGTCCGCGTGGTCGACCAGGGCCAGTTGTTGGAGGCGCCCTTCCTGGACGTGCGCGATCGCCTGGTGCAACCGTTGGGCATTCTCGGCAGCTTCGACGAAGACGACTATGACGAACGCGGCCTGTTGGGTCTTGCCTTCCACCCGGGCTTCGCCGACCCCGAGAGCGCGGGGCACCGCCTTCTCTACACGTACACCAGCGAACTGGCACAAACTCCGGCCGATTTCACCATCGACGTGCCTGCCGACGAGATCAATCACCAGAGCGTCATCACGCAGTGGCAGGCAACGTCGGATGGGGGTGACGTGGACGCCGGCTCGGCGCGCGTGCTGCTGCGAATCGATCAGCCTCAGTTCAATCACAACGGCGGCCAGCTCGCCTTCGGTCCCGACGGGTATCTCTACATCGCGCTGGGCGACGGCGGCGCAGCTAACGATGACGCGCCCGGGCACGGCCCCGACGGCAACGGACAGAACCTCCAGACCGTCCACGGCAGCATCCTGCGCATCGACCCGACATCGCCGGGGCAGACTCCCGAGAGCCGGAACCCCATCAGCGCCAACGGCGCCTATCGCATTCCGTGGGACAACGAGTTCGTCGGCGTCGACGGGATCGACGAGATCTACGCTTACGGTTTTCGCAACCCCTATCGCTTCAGCTTCGACAAGCTCAGCGGCATGCTCATCGTCGCCGACGTGGGACAGGACCACGTCGAGGAAATCAACATCGTGCGCAAGGGGCTCAACTACGGCTGGCGCCTCAAGGAGGGAGATTTCCTGTTCGACCCGGACGGGGCAGCAGTCGGCATCCCGTTCGAGGACCCGGCCCTGACCGACCCGGTGGCCCAGTACGACCACGACGATGGTCTGTCGGCTATCGGAGGGCACATGTACTACGGCACGCTCGTTCCGAAGCTGCGGGCGCTGTACGTCTTTGGGGATTTCTCGCGGGGCTTCTCTGCGCCTGACGGCCGGCTGTTCGTGGCCGACCTGCTTACCGGCCGGATTGAGGAGCTTCTCATCGGCCCGGACCAGCAGAGCCTGGGCCTCTACGTCAGAGGATTCGGACAGGACCGCTACGGAGAGGTATACGTCCTGGCCGGCTCGGCTCTGGGCCCGTACGGCAGCACCGGCGTCGTGCTCAGAATAACCGGGCCGACAGCACAATGAGCAAGCCAGCTTTGCGGGGCCTCGGACGCGGTGCTTACATGATCTCCGTGAGACGGCCGGCGCCTTCTTTGGAGGCGGGCATGACCTTGACCTGCAATCCGCGCGGGTTGGGCATCGGCCCGTCGGGATCGATGCCGAGTAACTGGTACATGCTGCCCAGCAGATCTTGCGGATAGACGGGACGCTCGGCCACGTCGGTGCCCTTCTCGCTGGAGGCGCCGACGACGCGTCCGCCCTTGAATCCGCCGCCGGCGACGACAGCGGAGAAGCATTTGCCGTAATGCGACCGGCCCCCGTTCCAGGGCGGGTTCCACTGGACCTTCGGGCCGCGACCGAACTCCCCGCTCCACCAGACGATCGTGCTCTCCAGCAGGCCCCGCTGAGACAGATCCTCCAGCAGCGTGGCCATCCCGGCGTCCATCTCGGGCAGCTTACGGCGCATGGTCTCGAAGTGTTGCTTGTGGGTATCCCAGCCCTTGTAGTTGATGGTGACATAGGGCACGCCTTGCTCGACGAGTCGACGCGCCACCAGGCAGGACTGCCCGAACGTGTTGCGGCCGTAGCGATCCCGGACCTCATCCTTCTCGTCGGACAGATCGAACAACTTCCGGGCGTCTCCGAACATCAGGTCATAGGCATTTTTCTCACACTCGTCGATCTTGGCGAAGTGCGAATTCTCCGGCATGGCCTTGCCGAGGGAATCGAGGGCGCCGAGCAACTCGCGCCGGTTGCGCTGCCGCTCGTCGGAGATGCCCTGAGCCACGATCCCCTCGACGGCAAACGGCGTCCGGGCGGGATCGCTACCGGTGGCGAACGGCTTGTAGCGTGGGCCCAGGAAGCCGGCCTCGGAGAAGCGGCCCTGCGGCTGGGTCAGCACGATGTAAGGCGGGACCAATCCTTTGTACCCGCCTTCGTATCCCTTGAACCGGGAGACGACGGCGCCGACGCAGGGAAAGACAAGCCGGCCGGGCTCGCGTCCGGTCTGCACGATGTACGAGGCCGTCTCGTGCGCGTTGATCCCGTGGGTCATGCTGCGAATGATGGCGTACTTTTCGGCCTGCTGCGCGAGTTTGGGGAGCAGCTCGCCGATGCGGATGCCGTCCACGTTGGTGGCGATGGGCTTGTTCAGGGGGCCGCAGTAGTCCGAGCCGGCGTCCGGCTTGGGATCGAAGGTATCCAGATGGCACGGGCCGCCCCACATCCAGATCTGTATTACCGACTTGGCCTTGCCCGACACCGGTGCGGCCTGCACGCGGCGCCCGAAGGGATCGGCCAACGCCAGTGCGGCGGTTCCGAGAACTCCTCGTTGTAGCGCCTCGCGCCGAGTCATGCGATCCGTGTCCCGTAGCCTTTCCATAGGAGTGCTCCCCTACTTAGTGCCGGTAAAGAAATTCCTTGCTGTTGATCAGCGCCCACGCCAGATCGTTCGCCGCCAGTTTCGTGTTGTTTCCACTGGTTTGGAAATAGCGCTCCGTTGCGGCCAGTTCGACCGGCGTGGGATACCGCGACAGAATGTTCAGGTACATCATGTTGATGAGCATGGGCCGGTTGCCCTTGGCGGTCCGAATCAGCCCGCTCAACCGCCGGCTGCGCTCGATCTTGCTCTGCACGTGCGTGGAGTTGAGCAGGTGCAGCCGCTGGGCGTCGCTGGGCTCATTGTTGCGCTCGGATTCCAGTCCCGTATCGCGCGAGGGCCGGCCGAACATCTCGAGGAACTGGCTGGTAATGCTCCCGTCGGCCAGTTCGATGGAGCGATGCTCCTCCGGAATGAAGGTAAAGGGCTCCGGAATCGCGCTGGAATAACTCTCTTTCGTCCCCGAGATCCAGCAGAGGGCGTCGATCAGGACCTCCGCTTCGAGCCGGCGCACGGGATAGCAGGCAAACAGGGCTTCGGCCTCGGGGTCGTCGCTGCGCGGGATCGCGGACTGCTGATACGTGCGAGAATTGAGAATCAGGCGATAGATGTGCCGCAGGTCGTAGTTGGACTTCACCAGCTCTTTTTCGAGATAGCTCAGGACCTCGGGGTGAACGGCTGGATTGTCCGGGCGGATATCGTCCGGCTCGTGGATAAGCCCCCGGCCCAGCAGCCAGGACCAGATGCGGTTGACGATGTTGCGCGCGAACCACGGGTTGTCGAGGGTAATCAGCCAGTCGGCAAAGACGCGGCGCGGATCGTCGCCGGGCCGATCTCCCA
>JAFGCA010000801.1 GCA_016932895.1 Sedimentisphaerales bacterium
CGCATCGTCTCTTCCATGATGCCGTTGGGATCGATGCGCCGCGTGGGAACCACCAGAACTTCCTTGACGAAGTGCGCCTCGGAAAGCGCCGTCTCGACCCGCTCGGGATTGACGTTTTTGCCGCCCGGGAGAATGATCAGGTACTTTTTGCGGCCGGTGATGTGCAGGTCGCCGTCTTCATCGAGGGCCCCGAGGTCGCCCGTGTGCAGCCACCGGATACCGTCGGCGTCGGTGCTGACAACCGCGCCGGTGGCCTTGGGATTCTTGTAGTAGCCCTTCATGATGCAGGGCCCGCCGAGGCAGATTTCGCCGCGCTCGTGGGGTGGCAGCTCCAGGTTGTTTTCATCCACGATCTTCACGGCCAGCGTCTCGATGGGCCGGCCGACCGAGCCCAGCTTGTCCGGACGGTTGTTGAAGCCGTAGACCGGGGAATTCTCCGTGGTCCCGTAGCCTTCGTACATGCGGAAGCCGCGTTTCCAGAGCGACTCCAGGACCCACCGGGGCATCGGGGCGGCGCCGGAAAGGAAGAACCGCAGCCGGGTCCAGCCTTGTTTCTGGCGGATCGTTCTGCCGACGAGCTTCGGACAGAACCGGTCGAGGACGCGCAACAGACGCTTTTCCCGCTTCTGTCTCTTGAGGCCGTCGTCGAGTTTCTTCGCCAGCGTCGTGAAAAGAGCGGGGATCGCGATGAAAATCGTGACGCCGCGGTCGCGCATCAGATCGGGCACCTCGCGATATTTGTTGGTGTAAATATTGGTCGCCCCGACGGCCAGCGGCAGGAACTTGCCGACCGTGAGCCCGAAGGAGTGGTGGGGCGGCAGGATGTGACCGAGGACGTCTTCGCTGGTGAGCTCGACCTTCGCCACGGACCCTTCGATGTTGGCGACGAAGTTGGTGTGCGTCAGTTCCACTTCGCGTGGATCGCCGGTGGTGCCGGACGTGCAGAGAATCGCGGCGGTGTCGTCGGGAGCGATGTCCCGGCCAATCTGCGCCAGGACCTCTGCATCGGGCTCGACCGGGTCGCAGAGCGGCTTGTCGCTCATCACGACCAGCCTGATATCACGCGCTTCGGCGAAGAGGGTCAGGTCGCGGCGGGCCTCCTCGCTTTCGTAGTCGTCGGCCATGACGATGCCACGTGCATCGGTGGCCTCCAGGTGTGCGATGATGCCTTCCGGCCCGCGTTCCGGATCGACCAGCACGGGAACGGCCCCGGCGCGAATCGTGCCCCACAGGGCGATGTCCCAGTCAGAGCGATTCTTACCTAAGATGGCCACCTTGTCGCCCCGGGCCAGGCCCGAGTCGCGCAGCAGCCACGTGGCGAACGCCCCACTCCGTCGGTTCAACTGCCCGAACGTGAGAGTTTCCTGGCGGTCCGGCCGCACAATCTCCAGGCAGATCTTCCCGGGATCAGCGACGTTCGCCAGCGATCTCTCGAACAGTTCGATCAAATTGCGATGCTTCAGGACCGTGTTCATGCAGCCGACTCCAATTGCGAAGGGGGCCGAATCTCGCGCTGCCATCGAGGTATGGGACTCGATGCGTCAGTGCACTTCCGCATTCTGTTGTCCGTCCATCGTTGCGCCATCTGGAAATGCATCCCTATCGTTCGGTTGGCCCGTCGTACCCGGCGATGAAGGAGGCCACCCCGTCATGTTGTACTATCATAGCCGAAAAACCGGACAAGGAAAGACGAAAGTGGGCAAAAAATCCCCGGTTGGCGGCACACCGTTCGCCGTCGCCCCCGGGTGTTTTTCGCGTCAGCCGCGTTCGATCGTACCTTACAGGCCTCACTCCGTGTCGGTCTCGGGCGTCTTGCTGGCTTTCGCCGTCCCGCCGTAGGCGCCCATGTTGAGATGCTGGCCGTTCGGCTCGGGCTCCTCGGTCCACTCGGATTCAGGGTCGCCTGTATCGATACAGGGACTCGTCACATCGTCCAGAACCCAGCTTTCCGTGCTCGGATCCCACCGTCCGGCTTCCGATTTCAGATGATAATCGAGGTTCCCCGAGTCGGCGAAGCGCGGGTCCACGTCGATGTTGCCTTCTCCTTCCCAGCCGGCCTGAACGTCGTTGAAGCGAATGTCGTATTCGTCGGCCATGACATAGTCCGACATGAACATCTCGTTTTCCCAGATGATGTTGTTCCGGACCGCCACGCTCTCGAAGTCGCCCCAGAGCGACCAGAGGGCCTCATCCAACTGCAACCCGCTGGGCCGGTTGTGGGCGATCGTGTTGTTGATGATGGAGGGGACTCCCAGGTAGTTGGCGAGGCCGCCGCCGATTTCGGCGGAGTTGTGGGCAATCACGTTATTGGTGATGATCGCGTTGGAGAAGTCCAGGCAAATGCCGCCGCCGTAGGTGTCGGTCGAATTGGCGATGATGGTACAGTGCGTGATGACCGCCTCGGAGTCGTCGGTGCAGTAGATTCCGCCGGCGTAGGCGGCGTGATTGTTGGCGATCAGGCAGTGGTCGAACGTGGGGCTGGAGGGCGTGGGGAAGCCGGCGTCCTGCTCTTCGGAGATGCAGCAGAGAATCCCGCCGCCCAGCAAATCCTCGTAGTCGCTGGCACCGGCGTAGGGCTTTTTGGCGTATTCCACCGTACAGTGTTCCAGGACGTCTTCATCGCCCGTGTTGACGAAGCGCAGGCCGAACCATCCTTCGTTGGCGTCGATCGGCGTAAACGCGATCGGCTTCTCTGCGGTTCCGTTGGCGCGCAGGGTGGCGCGATATCCCACGTCGAAACGGAAGTGGCCGGCAAACTTGACGGTGACGCCGGGTTCGATGGTCAGGGTGCGGCTCTTGGCGACGCGAACGTCACCGGTGATGGTGTACGGACTCTCGGCCTGCTTCCAGGTGCCGCTGACGTTGCCGCCCGGCACGACGGTTCCCCTCACGCCCAC
The DNA here is from genome assembly GCA_016932895.1 of Sedimentisphaerales bacterium. Next base: position 2,898 of record JAFGCA010000801.1, read on the forward strand.
CCCGCGCAGCGGAATGCTCCGGTGGGAAGCGTTGCTGGCGGTCGAGACGACCTCCAGGACGCCCGTGTATGTTCTCTCTCGCGCCGGCGCGAAGGCAATTTCCACCGGGACGGACTCTCCGGGAGCGAGCACGTGGCCGGCCGGGGCATCGGCGATGGAGAAGACGCCGCGCTCGTCGGAGGCGCTGACGCTCTGGATTTCGAAATTCGCACTGCCCGTATTCTCGATCACCAGGGAGGTCAGGGAATTGGTGTCGACCGGGACGAAACCGGTATCGACCGTGCCGGCCGGAGCCAGCGTCAGCAGAGGCAAATCCGATTGATTCTCGAACGCACCCATGTCGACCAAGTCGCTGTGGATTCTCGCGTTGCCCGCCAGGTCCTCCTCGGGCATTCCCATCTGGCTTCCCGAGTTGATGCAGGGGGAGCAGCTTCGCAAAGCCCAGTTGGCCGCCATCCCGTCGTAGTCGGCCCCCACGCCGGCGGCGGGGTCGAAGAAACACGGGTCCGCATCGACGTTGCCCTCGCCGGCGTAGCCGCCCTGCACGTTGCAAAACGATACCGTGGCCACCGACTCATAGGTTTCTATCTGGTACTTGTTGTTGCCCCAGAGGATGGTGTTCGTCACTTCCGTCCAGTAATACGAGGTGCCGAAGATGCCGCCGGGGGAGTTGTTCACGATGGTGCAGCTATCGATTTGCAGGGCGCTGTCGCCGCCGCAGCAAATGCCTCCGCTCTGAGGAGAGCCGCCGGCGGAGGTGTTGTTGGCGATGAGCGTATTGCTGATCAGCGGCGCGCTGTCCATACAGTAGATGGCCCCGCCTTTGTCCCCGATGTTGTTGGTGATGCGGCAATGGGTGATCGTCGGGCTCGAATAGGAGCAGTAGATGGCTCCCCCGTAGCAATCGGCGTCGGGCTCGTAGGAGCCGTACGAGCCGATCTCCCCGGCGCCTTTGCGGGAGAAGGTGATCCCACAGTAGCTCAGGACGTCGTCGTCGCCGGAGTCCAGGAATCGCAGCCCCCTCCAGCCGGTTTCCCTGCTGATGGCGGTGAACTCGATGGGCCGGCCCGCCGTGCCTTCCGCTGAGAGGCGGGCATCCTGGCCAACGGTCAGACCGTAGGGTCCCATGAAGACGATCCGCACGCCAGGCTCGATCGCCAGTTCGTCGTCGGTAGGAACGTTGACGTCGCCAAAGACGTAGTAGGGCGACTCCGCCTCGGTCCAGGTGCCGGACACGGTCCCGGCCTCAACGTCCGTGCCGCCGGCCACGGCGGTCCCCTTGAGGACGACGTACTTGGTTTTGTCGTCGCTGTACTCGATGGCCAGGGTGCCGCCGTACCCGCCGGCCGTCTCCGGCTGGAATAGCACGTTGACGGCCCGCTCCTGCCCCGGGCGCGCGATCTCAAACGCCTCGATCCGGTCCGAATAGCCGTCGTCCCCGAGAGAGATCGCGAAGCCGTCCGGACTGGATATCGAGCGAATGGACGTGGGGCCCATCGTGTTGTTTCTAACGAACAGGGTCTGCGGCTCCGAGACCTCACCCGGAAGGGTGTTGAACAACAGCGTGCCCGGGTCGGTCGCAAGACCGGGTGGAACCGGTCGAATGTTCAGGATGATTTCCGCAATGGCGCTGAGGCCGGTCGGGATGCCGGTGGGCAGGCGATACCAGGCCTCCGTGATCTCGTTTGGATGGGGCGCGCCCCAGCCGAAATTGAGGTGGTATTCACCGTCGGTGTTGTACCCGTCGCAGATGATGACGTGTCCGCTCATGCCGTCCGGGGTCGCAATGCCGAGCAGGGCGGGGAGCCCGTTGACGATGTTTTCCTGCAACACCAGCGTGAACTCATCGGAGAGTCCGCCGGTCATGTCCGCCGAGAAGAAGCCGCACTTGCGGGCCAGCGCCGTCTCCATGTCGTAGGGCGAGACGCCCGAACCTTCGCTGGAATAGTCCATGAAGGCCGCCACCCCGCAGGCGAGGTTCAAGGCGGCGATATCCGTATCGTCCAGCTCCGTCCCCCGGCTGTACTTGAGTCGCACCGCGGCCAAATGCTCGTTGAGCTCGGCGAACGAAGGAAAGTCGTAGCGCTCGCTGTCACCGTCGATGTCGATGCCGCTGTAGGTCGTGTACGAATCGCTTTCCTCGAAACTCATGTTGCACTGCTGGTGGTAGTGGGCGAGCTGCGCCATGGCCGTAGCGCCGCAGCCGACGTACGAGCGGGCCCCGTCCACGGGGTCCAGCGGGCACAACTGGTTGTACGGGTCGGACTGGTCCCAGGTGGTGGCCACCCATCCGCCGGTCGGGGTCGTGCCCTCGGCCGGCCACTGCCGGAAGATTTCGCTGCCGGGATCATCCCCGCCACCGCCGGCGACAACGCCCCAGAGCCGACGGTTTGCTTCCGCGGCCCACAACTTGCCCTCGGCCGCGGCCTGCGTCCGCCGTCTCACGTCCTCCTTCAAGAGGCTGCACAACGGATTCCTCGGGTCGATGGAAAAAGCGGCCTTGACGGAATAGGCGAGGATCGGGGGCAGGTCCGTATCGGCACTGATGACGACAAAACCGCGCGGTTGCAGCTCGGCCACGAAGGCCACAACGGTCCCCTCGTCATTGCGGATTTCGCGCAGGCCGGCCATCGCCGGCGCGGCGTTGGTCGCTGTGACCGAGAGGCCACGAGCGCCCCGGCGGTTCTCCCGGTGCAGATGGCTGAGAAACGTGTCCGCCGCGGCGCGGACGCGTTCAACGCCGACCGGCTCGGCCCGGAGCCCCACGGACGAAAACAGGCAAACGACAAGGGATGCCCCGAGGAGTGCTCTGCTACGGATGCGAAAGTTCATTTCCTGGCCTCCAACCTATGCGGTTCATTTCCGCACAATCACGTCTCGTGTGCCAAAAAGGGGTGCCGGCCGGATTGCCCGTTCGGAATGCTGTGGCGATCATTCTCCGGACCTCCTCTATCACAGTGCCTGCGTACCCGCAACTCAAGCCTGGATATGAGATCCAGACACCTGAGCATACCATAATCGCGCCTTCAGTGCAAAGGCGAGAGCCGCCTTTTTCCGGTTGCCGGGGGTGAAACAGGAAGTAGAGGATTGGCAGGCTTTCAGTCCTCCTGCAATCCGGTGTCGCCGACGACGAACGGCTGCGGCATCGGGCTCGCGGGAGGACCCGGGGCAGCGGTAAGGGCGTTTTCGAGCCAGTGGAGGGCCAGGAGACGCAGGTCGGCGAAGTCCACGCGGCAGTCCCCGTTGATGTCACCGGCGATGACGGTCTCGCAGAGAGGCGCGCCGAAGTAGGACTTGCCGGCGCAGGTTGTGCCGCCGCCGGCGCCGATATTGACTCGCCCTCCGTTGGGAAAGGGCTCAAAGCCGACCGGATGGCGCGGATCGCCCGCGTCGATGCACGGGCTCGTCGCTTCGTCCTGTACCCATCGCCGGTCGCGGGAGTCCCACCTGCCCGCTTGCGATTGGAGGCTGTAGTCGCCGCTTCCGGGATCGGCGAAGCAGGGATCGACGTCGAAATTGCCCGTTCCCTCGCAGCCTCCCCGCACGTTGCAGTAGGCAACCGATACGCCGCCGCGGGGATTGTAGATCTCATGCAGGTCGTTGTTGCGGATGATCGAGTTGGTGACAGAGGCCTGGTCGACCCAGAGACCGATGCGCGTGTTCGCGGCGACGGTGCAGTTGACGATTTGCCCGCCTGTGACGCTGATTCCGTGCCCCTCGTTTTCAACCACGGTGCAGTTGCGGATGGTCGGGAAGCTCATAAACGCCCAGAGGCCGGCGGTGCCGTTGCGACGGATGATACAGTTCGCCACGGTGACCTTGTCGTGCCCGTCCATGAGGATGCCGCTGTCGAGATTGTCTTCGATGATACAATCGCTGATGACGATGGGCGCGTAGTCCCAAGGGCCCGGCGCCGCGCTCGCGCTCAGCGCTGCCGCCCGGGGCGGGGAGCTGCTGTAGCATTTGACGGCGCCACGGATCGTGCGGCGCAGCGTGAATCCTTCCAGCCGCGCCGGCCCGCTCTCGTTGTCCCGGATGTAGAAGCCGTGCCCCGTGCCTGCGCCGTCGACGATGGTCACGCCCGGTCCGTTCGTCGAGCGGACCGTGATGGCCTTGCCGTTGAAGGCCAGATCGCAGTTGCCCGGGCCGGTGTACGTGCCCGGCGCGACGACGACGGTGTCACCGTCGACCGCCGCGTCGATAGCGGCCTGGATCGTACGGAACTCCGCCGGCGGATCGACCGAGACCGTCAGGGTCCTGGCGGCAACGCAGCACGTCACGGCCCACAGGGTCGCGGCGATACTTGCCAGCCGAATCCAGCGTTTTTGTCGCATCAGAGATCTCCAGGGGTCGTGTTCCTGCAAGAGTATTGTACCAAATGGGAGGTCTTGGGTCCAACGCCCGGTCGTTGGCGCGCAGGCTCGCTGCGGCAGAGTGAGAATTCAGCTTATCGGTCGCGTTTGCCTTTGAGGAAGGTTTTGAGCTTGGGGACAGACAGGGTGTTGAGGACGTCGCCTTTGGTGGCCCAGCCCCGGGCGGCGGTGGCGATGCCGAAGGGCATCAGGCCCAGGCCGGCCGGGTGGTGCGCGTCGGTGCCGATGGCGAGCTTGACGCCTGCTTCGATCGCCATCCGGCAATGCGTGTCCTTCAGGTCGAGGCGGTACGGATTGGCGTTGATCTCCATGGCGGTCCCGGTTTGGGCGGCGTGCTCGATCACTGCCGCCATGTCCAGGTCCATCGCCTCGCGCTGGCCGAGGAGTCGGCCCGTCGGATGCCCGATGCAGGTGACGTACGGATTGTCCATGGCTTTGAGCGTGCGGGCGGTGACTTTCGCGCGGGGGCTTTGCAGCCCCGAGTGGATTGAGGCGACGACGAAGTCCAGCTCGGCCAGAAGCTTGTCGTCGAAATCCGGCGACCCGTCGGCGAGAATATCGACCTCCGCCCCGGCGAAGACCGTGATGCCCTTGAGGGTGGCGTTGATCTTGCGAACCTCCTCGATTTGCCGGGCGAGCTGCCTGGGCGTCTGCCCGTTGGCGATGACCGACGATTGCGAATGGTCGGTGATGCAGAGAAACGCGTATCCCCTGTCCCGGGCGGCCGCGACCATCTCGGCGATGGTGGCGCTGCCGTCGGAGGCCCGCGTGTGGATGTGGAAATCGCCGCGAATGTCGTCGAGCGCGACCGGCTCAGGCAGAGCATGATTCCGGGCGGCCTCGATCTCGCCGCGGTCCTCGCGCAGTACCGGATCGATAAAGTCGAGACCGAGCTTCTGGTAGATGTCTTCCTCGCGGGCCCCGGCGATTCTCTTGTCGCCCTTGAACAGGCCGTATTCGTTGAGCTTGAGTCCCGCCTTGACGGCGATCTCGCGCAGCCGGACGTTGTGCTGCTTGGAGCCGGTGAAATACTGCGCGGCCGCCCCGAAACTCTCGGGCGGCACCACGCGCACGTCCACCTGCACCGGGGTGGTCTCCGTCTGGATGACGGCGGAGCCCTTGGTCTCGCCGGCGGCGAGGACGCGTTCCACGAACGGGGCCCCGGCAAAGTGCCGAATGATCCGCTCCGGCGTCTCGTCCCCCGTGGGTTGGGCCGCGTCGGTCGTGACGAGGATGTCCACGTCGCCGATGGTCTCGGCCCGGCGGCGAAGCGAGCCGGCCGGCTGTATCCTGTCGACCCCGCTGATCTCGTGGAGATGAGCGATAACCCGTTCGGCGGCGTCCAACGCCTGGTCCAGCCGGATGCGGCCGGACGATTTCTCCATGAATTCGATCCCTCGCAGGATCGCAGCCGCCTTCTTCTCGCCAAAACCGGGAAGCGCGGCGACCAGACCGTCCGCCAGAACCTCTTTCAGTTCCGCTATGCTGGATACCTTGAGATTGTCATAAATGGTTTTGACGCCCTTGGGACCCATGCCGGGGATGGCGAGCAGTTCGAGAAGCGTGTCGGGAATTTTTCCCAGCAGGTCCCGGTGCGCCTGGATGCCGCCGGTCTTGCAAAATTCCTCGATCTTGGCCACGCTCGACTTGCCGATTCCCGGGATGTCCGCGAGTTTCCCCGCTTCGAGCAAAACCTCCACGTCGGTGGGCATCTCGGCCACGATGCGCGCAACTTTCCGGTAGCTGTTGATGCGAAAGCGATCCTCGCCGAGGATCTCCATGACATCAGCCATTTGCTCGAGGATCTCACTAAGGACTGCATTTTTCATACGGACGATTATACCGACCCCCACCGGAAATCAAACCACCAACTGCCTTGCCGCCGGCAGCGCTGCGGTCCGGCATGTTGCAGGGAACGGAGAAATAGAGTAATACCGCGTTTCATAAATCGTGCGACTGTGGGTTGCTTCGCTTCGCTCGCAATGACAGGGAGAACCCGGTATAGGTCGTTGCGAGAAGCGCAGCGACGAAGCAATCTCCTCCCGCAGAGTCGCGGAACTCGCGAAATGCGGTGGTAGTAGGAATGAATGCGTCCCTGACACAATTCGTGGGCTTCTTCTACTTTTTCTGGCGTGTCGTGCGCCGGAACTGCTGGAACGTTCCGGCAATCGCGACGAGATTCCGATGTTGTGGGCTTTCAAGTGTGCAGGAGAGCTTTTTTGAAGAGGAAATGGGACATCCCGGCTGACAATCATGCCAAGATACGTATTGCGACGATCGCCGTTTTCCTCTGCCTGGCTCAGGTTCTGCAGGGCCGGCAGAAGCCGGAGGAGGCCGTCGCACGCAACCAGGCTATCGACCGTTCTTCCGCGAAGGTCGTGCTCGAACCGGCCAAACGCATCCCTGTCGCATACGACGCTGATGTCGTGGTCGCCGGGGGCGGTTTTTCCGGTATCGCTGCGGCACTCGCCGCCGCCCGCCAGGGGGCCAGGACCGTTCTGATCGAACGCCAGGGCACCGTCGGTGGCAGCTTTGGGCCGGGCATGCATTTCCAGAAAGTCTTCTTGACGGACGATCCCAACACGTACATCAAGGGCGCGCCGTATGATTACGTCAAAGGCGAAGTAACCGCCATAGCCAGGGAATTTGCCGCGAAGTTCTTTGCTCTGCATGGCGGGCGTCAGAGCTGCAGCCTTGCCGATTCAAAGCTCTGCTCGTACATGACGTTGAAGATGCTTGAGGAAGCAGGGGTCGATCTGATGCTTTGTTGCTACGCCTGCGATGCAATCATGGAAGGGAACAAAGTGTGCGGGCTGTTCGTTGAAAACAAGTCCGGCCGCCAGGCGGTCAGGGCCAGGGTCGTCGTCGATGCCACCGGGGAAGCCGACGTGTGCCGCCGGGCCGGTGCGCCCATGCTGCAACCGAAGGGGAGTTACCACGAATATGACTCCCACGCACCTACCGGGATAGGCATCTGGGCCATGGTGGCGGGGATCGACGATGAAAAGCTCGATAACGGCAAGGTTCGCGAGATTTTATGGAAGCAGGATATCGCTGGTCTGGCCGAAGTCACCTGCGACGGCTTGCGCAAGCTGGCTCCCGATCCGAGCCTCAGGGCGATCAAGGTGCAGCTCGTTCGTCCGCATCCGAAGGTCAACGCGGGCAATGCCACGCACATATCCGCCCTGGAGACCGGCATCCGGAAGTATTGCGTCGAGTTTGTTGAAAAATGTCGCCGGCAGGTCCCCGGCTGCGAGAATGCCTATCTGCTCTATCTCGCTCCATACCTGTGCGCGCGAGGCGGTCCGTGCATCGAGGGCGAATACACGCTTACCATGCCGGAATGTTACAAGGGCAAGACGTTCGACGATGTGATCTATGTGTACGGCGAAGCTCATGCCCTCCGGTGGCAGGCCCAACAGAAAGTCCCGTTCAAGTGGACCGACGTACCCTATCGCGTGATGATTCCGAAGGAAATCGATGGCGTCATCGCCGTGGGGCGAAGTGCGTCCTGCATTCCCGATACACTGCTGCGCATCTGCGAAAGCGTGATTTACATGGGACAGGCCGGCGGCACGGCCGCAGCGATGTGCGCCCAAAGTGGTGTTGCGCCGCGCGATCTGAACGTTCGAGAGCTTCAGAAAAGATTGCTGGCCCAGGGTTTTTATCTCGGTGACGAAAAGCGCCTTGCCGAACTGAAATTGCAGCAGTAGCCATCCCCGGCTCTTGTCTGCCCCATACGGGGAAACTCGATGAGCGGCGGTACCGCCGCCGAATGCTACCGCACCGGCCCGATCGGTGGTAATCCTGTATGGTCTGTTAGCGGGCCGGTGGATTGACGTTATAATAGGGTCGAGGAGGGCGGATGCCTCGTAAGGAGAAGGCTGCGGGCGATGCCGGCGGCCGGATGAGAAATGGAGGCTTGTGTTGGACGTTCAGTGCGAGCTGTGTCCGAAGAGTTGCATCATCGCGCCGGGCCAGAGCGGCGAGTGCCGCGTCCGCGTCAATCTCGACGGGGTGCTGCGCAGCGTCGTCTATGGCTACCCGTGCTCGGCGAGCATCGACCCGGTCGAGAAAAAGCCGCTGTTTCATTTCCTGCCCGGGACCGGCATCCTCTCTATCGCGACCGTCGGATGCAATCTGCACTGCAAGAACTGCCAGAACTGGGAGATCTCGCAGGCAAACCCGGAGGACAGCCGGGCGTTCTCGTGTTCGCCCGAGAAGGTCGTCTCCCTGGCCCGCCAGAACAACTGCCCGTCGGTGGCCTTCACGTACACCGAGCCGATCATCTACTACGAGTACACCTACGACACGGCCCGGCGAGCGCGGCAGGCGGGGATCAAGAGCGTGCTCGTCACCGCAGGCTACGCCAACGAGGCGCCCTGGCGCCGGTTGCTCGAATACGTGGACGCCGCCAACATCGATCTGAAGTCCATCTCGGACGCCTTCTACCGGGACATCTGCTCGGCCACGCTCAAGCCCGTGCAGAACTCCCTCGTGGTGGCCAAGTCGATGGGCGTTTTGGTCGAAGTGACCAATCTCGTGATCCCCACGCTCAACGACCAGCCCGAGCAAATCCGGGAGCTCTCGCAGTGGGTCAGGTCCAACCTGGGCAAGGAGACGCCGCTGCATTTCTCCGGCTTCACGCCGATGTATCGCATGCGGCACTTGCCCCCGACCTCGCTGCAAACCCTGGAAACGGCGCGGGACATTGCGGTCAGCGAAGGTCTGGAGTACGTCTACATCGGCAACCGTCGCACCGCGAAGGGCGAGAACACGTACTGCCCGCAATGCCGGCGGCTGCTGGTGGAGCGCGTGGGATACACGGTGACGCAGAATCGGCTCGCAAGCGGCAAGTGCCCGAATTGCGGGGCGGAAATTTACGGGGTGTGGCGATGACACGAAGAGAATTCACGGTTCGTTTGGCAAGTTGTGCATCCTTGGTTGCGGCGGGCTTCCGGGGCCTGGCCCGGGCGGTCCTGCCGCGAAGGTTCGTGCGGGCCGCACGCCGAGACAAGTATCCGGGCACGCTCGTACCCATGCCCGACGTGCGCGAAGAAGGGAAATGGAGCGGCTGATATGAGACTGTACACGAGGAACATTCCGGCTGTCGTGGTTCCGTTGATCGCACTGTTGGCCGTGATCGGCGGGGCGCTTGTCCTGCGTTTGGTCCAGCCTCCGCCCAAGGTCAGGCCGGTGCCGGTTGTAGAGGTGCAGCCCCCGGCCGGCCCGGCCAGACCGGTGCGCGTCGAGGTGTTTCGATCTCCGCTGGCCGGCCCGTGGTACAGTGCCGAGCCCAACGCCCTGAGGGCGGAAATCGCCGGCTATTTCGAGAAGGCACCGGTCGAGCCTCGCGCCGATATCGCCGCCCTGGTCTTGCCGCACGCGGGATACGCCTACTCCGGATCGACGGCCGCCCATGGCGTCAAGTCGCTCGGCCGCGCGTTCAAACGCGTCGTCGTCATCGGTCCTACGCATCGCCTGCCGATGGAAGAGGTGCTCAGCGTACCGCGTGTGACGCACTATCAAACGCCCCTGGGACTGGTCGCCCTGGATACCGCGTTCATCGAGCGGCTGCTGGAGCATCCGCTGTTTCAGAACGTGCCGGCCGCCCACCAGGGAGAGCACAGCGTGCAGATCGAGGTGCCGCTGCTCCAGTACAAGCTCGGCGATTTCCAGCTCGTGCCGATCGTCGCCGGACAGTGCTCGCCCGAGACGGTGGCGAAAGCGGGGCACATCCTCAGCGGCCTGATCGACGAGGAAACCCTGCTCGTGGCCAGCTCCGATTTCGTGCACTACGGACCGCGCTATCAGTACGTTCCCTTCACCGACAACATCCCGGAGAACATCCGCAAGCTCGACATGGGCGCCTACGAATTCATCGCGAAAATCGACGCCGCCGGCCTGCTCGACTACAAGCGCCGCACCGGCGCGACCATCTGCGGCTGCGTCCCCGTGGCGGTTCTCTTGTCGGTGCTCTCGCCCGAGACAAAGGCCGAGCTCGTTTGCTATACCACGTCGGGCGAGTTGGCCGGCGACTACACGAATTGCGTGAGCTACCTGGCCGTGACGTTCAACGGCGCCTGGCAGGACGCAGGGGACCTCGGCAGTCCGGCGCTCGGCGCCGACCTGACCGAGCAGGACAAGAAGACATTGCTGTCGCTGGCGCGGAAGACGATTCGATACGGGCTGGACCACCAGAAGGTCCCGCAGCCCGCGGATCTGGACGTCACGATCACCGACGCCATGAAGGCTCCCCGCGCCGCCTTCGTGACGCTGAAGAAGCATGGGCAGTTGCGCGGCTGCATCGGCGATATTTTCCCCCAGCGTCCGCTGTACAAATCCGTTATCGGCAACGCCGTCTATGCCGCCTTTGCCGACCGCCGGTTTCAGCCTTTGCAGGAAGACGAGTTCGACGAGATCGAGATCGAGATCTCCGCGCTGACCGTGCCCGAGGCGGTGGCCTCGCCCCAGGAGATTCGCATCGGCACCGACGGGATGGTCCTGCGCAAGGACGGACGCTCGGCGGTGTTCCTGCCCCAGGTCGCCCCGGAGCAGGGCTGGGACCTGGAAACGACGCTGACGCACCTGTCGCAGAAGGCCGGCCTGGCCGCCGATGCCTGGCAGGATGGCGCCAGCTTCGAGGTCTTTCAGGCCAACGTCTTTGGTGAGGAACGATGAGACTGCTACGCAGCTTGCTGATCCTGAGCTACGGCTTCTTCACCATCGGCGCCCAGACGGTGCTCTTTCGCGAGTTTGTCACCGCTTTCGAAGGCAACGACATCAGCGTGGGTATCTTCTTCGGCTCGTGGTTTCTCTGGGTCGGTCTGGCGGCGATCCTGGTGCGCCGCTCGGGGCGACTGGCCGACGGGCTGGCACGCTACACCCGGCTTCTGTTTCTGGCCTACGTTCCCGCGCTGGCGGTTCAACTCATTCTGATCGCCCGCGTGCGCGAGCTGGCCGGCGTCGCCTCGTACGACCTGATGTCCATCCAGGCCATCGTGCTGTGGGCCGTCGTCGTCAACGCCCCGGTGAGCCTGGTCACGGGAGTGTTGTTCCCGGTCGCCTGCCGCTGGGTGGAGAAGACGGAGGCGTTTCCGGTCTCGCGTGTCTACATTCTCGAAGCGACGGGCAGCCTCCTCGGCGGGCTGGTTGTGACGCTGCTGTTGTCGCAGCATGTCCCTGCGGTACGCGTACTGTTTCTGCTGGCGTTGCTCCTGTCGCTCTCAGTCGCTGCGGTTGCCGTCGCCGGTTTGTTCGGGACGGCGGTGAAAGGGCGGCGCCGGGCGGCGGCTGCCGTCGTATCGCTCGCGCTGGCGCTGCTGGCGGGCGGATCGCTGCTGGCCGGTTTCGACCGCGTGGCGGCCGGGCGCCTGCGCCTGCTGAAATGGGCGAGCCTGCTGCCGCCCGACGCTCTGGAGGGGGCCTTCCACACCGCCCAGGCCGAGTATTTCTATGGGACGTATCGCGGGCAGTGGGTCGTCGTGCGCGAGGGCAGCGTGTGCGAAGCGATGCCCGACGAAGAAGCGGCCGGACAGACCGCCGCGATCGGCCTGTGTCAGAATCCGCAGACAAAGCGGATTTTAGTGATCGGATCGGGCCTGGCCCTGTGCGACCGGTTTCTCGCGCTGCCGCAGGTCGAGCATCTGGCCTGGACGCACGCCGACGGCGAGTACATCGAGCGTATCGGCGCGCATCTGCCCGATGAATACAGGATCGCCGATGATCGTTTTCATCCCGTCACACGGGAAATCCGTCAGTATCTGCGCGGCCGGGCGGATTCTTTCGATCTGGCGGTTCTGAACCTGCCCGATGTCACCAGCTCCGCCTTCAACCGGTATTACACGCGCGAGTTCTACGAGCAGGTCCGGGCCTCGCTGCGACCGGGCGGCGTACTGAGCGTCAGCATCGCGGGCGGAGAGAACGTCATGGGGCCCGAGCTGCTCCGCCTCGGCGCCTCGGTCAAGAGGACGCTGGAGCTGGTCTTTGCGAACCTGGTCCTGGTGCCGGGCGACCGGAGCTGGTTCCTCGCCTCGGACACCCCCAACCTCACGGGCGACCCGGCCACGCTGCGGGACCGCTTCGCGACGATAGAGGCAGCGGAGAGCATCTTTCCGTCCACGGGTCTGCTGTCGGTCTATCTCCCCGACCGCGCCGCACGGGCGCTGGAGCTGTATGACAAGGTCGATCTCCCGGACGCACTGCTGGTCAACCGCGACGCCCGGCCTTTGACGCACCTGTACAGCCTGCTGTTGGCGGCCCGTCAATCGGGGGCGTCCGTCACGCGCTTTGTCAGACTCCTGACGCTGGCGGGTCTCTGGCCCTTCCTCGTTCCGGTCCTTGTCTTCGTTGCGTTGCGTTTGTTCTCCAGCGGCGCGAAGCGTACAGGCCCGGGCCGCTCGAGCTTCGATAGCTGCTTCCTGGTCTTCTCGGCGGGCGGGGCGGGGATCGGCGTGATGATCGTGCTGATGTATCTCTATCAAACGCGGTTCGGCTCGCTGTACCTTCACGTGGGCCTGATCTCGGCGCTGTTCATGGCGGGGTTGACCGCCGGCGCGGTCCTGGCGGCGGCTCTGAATTCCGCAACGTCCAGGCTGGCGCGAGCGACGTTGCCGGGCGTCCTGGCCGCGCACGCCGGACTGCTGGTTCTCGTGGCCCTGGGCGGATCGCAGATGCTTCGGGGGGCCGGTCACGGCCTGTTCGCGGCGGCCTTTGCCGCCGCCGGCCTCTGCTGCGGGCTCTATTGGCCGATCGCCGCGCGACAGTTGGGCCGCGCCGGCTTCGAGGCCGCGCAGGCGGGCAGCCGCCTGGAGACCGCCGACCATCTCGGCGCCTGCGTCGGAGGGCTTGTCGTCAGCTTGCTGATGATCCCGGTGCTCGGGACGGGCGCGACCTTGCTCGTGCTGGCCGGTGTGCTGCTGGCGAATATGCCGGCGGCGGTCGTGACACCGGGCAAACGCGAGTCCGCGGCGGCACCCGTCGGGAGCGAGGGATTGAAACGGGCCGGGTACGCTCTGTTCGGCGCCGGGGCCTGCGTCGTCATCTGCTCGAATCTTCTTACGGCGGCGGCCGAGCGTTTGCAGCCGGCGCTGCCGCCGTACGCGGTCGAGGCCCTCGCCGGCGAACGGCCGAGGCAGGAGGCCGCCGTCACCCTCGATGGCGGCCGGCGCATGCGGTACTACACCGTGGCCGAGCCGAACGAACCGTCCGCCGGCTACATCTTCGCTTCCCGCGACTTGGCGCCGGGCGTACGCGGCTTCGGCGGCCGGATCGATCTGGCCGTTCGTACCGATGCCTCCGGCAAGCTGCTCGACTTCCTGATCGTCCGCTCGAACGAGACTCCTTCGTACCTGGAATTGCTCGGCGGATGGCTCGACTCGCTGAAAGGGCGGGACCTCTTCGTCGCCGAGCCCTTTGCCGGTATCGAGGCCGTGACCGGCGCAACGGTCAGCTCCGAAGCGGTCCTGGCGGCCTTGCGGGAATCGTCGCGCCGATTTGCGGCGCGGGTGTTGGGACGGTCCGTCGCGAGCGACGAGGCATCGGCGCAGCGGCGTGCCACGAGGCGGTGGCTGCCTTCCGGGCTCGATGCAGCGGGGCTGTATCTGATGGGGGCGTTTGCCGCCGCCGTTGTCGTGACGCGCTGGGGCGGCTTCCGGGCCCGCCTGGCCGTCCTCGCCGCGACGTTCGTGGCGGGAGGCGCATTGCTCAACGCCCAGTATTCGAGCGAGCAGATCGCAACGCTTCTGTCGCTCCAGACGCCCGCCCTGCAACTGACGGGGACACTGCTGCTGACGGTGGGCGTGCCCGTGCTCGTGCTTCTGTTCGGGAATCTCTACTGCGGCTATGTATGTCCCTTCGGTGCGGGCCAGGAACTGCTGAGCTACGTTGTCCCGCGACGTTTGAAGACGGTGCCGGCCCGGGACGACATGCGCGCCGGGCGGTTCGTCAAATACGTCGTCCTCTTCGTTCTCATCGCGGCGTTCTTCCTCTCGCGCAACCGCACGACGCTGGCGGGCGACCCGCTGATCTCGGTCTTCAACTTCCGCCCATCGGTGGCGGGCTTGCGAGAGGGCGTCGCGGCGTGGTCCGACTGGATGCTCGTCGTGCTCACGATCGCGGTAGTCGGCGCGCTGTTCTTCATTCGTTTCTGGTGCCGGTACCTCTGCCCGGTCGGGGCGTTTCTCTCGCTGCTGAATCACGCGCGTCTGCTGCGCCGCTGGATGCCGCGCCAGCGCTTCGGCAGATGCGAGTTCGGGCTCACCGCCGGCGACCATCTCGATTGCATCTACTGCGACCGCTGCCGCTATCGGAGCCGGGGGGCGGTCCCGGTATCGGCGAAAGAGGCCCGCACGCCGCACCTTCCGGTCCTGACGCGCCCGTTCGTCGTCACCGTGGTCGTGTTCGGCTTGTTCGTGGGCGGGGTCTCTCTGAGCCGGTTTCGACGCGTGATGCCCGTCGTGATAGAGGACACGCCCGCTGCGACCGGAGCGGCCGGCCAGTCGCGCGATGTGGATGTCCAACGCATGCGCGCGCTGATCGAACAGGGACGCCTGTCGGACAAGGAGGCTTTGTATTACAGGCCGGTGGGAACACAGACGGAGGAGGCCGGGAAGGTCAGCGGCGAAAGTAACTGATTCCGAACTTCTGGAAAATGGAGATTAGGCTTGCTTCAGTGAGGAATGATCTTCGTGGTGATTATTCCTGCCGAGCACTTGTCATCCTGAACGTAGCGCAGCGAAGTGAAGGATCTGGGCTCTGACTTGTGATACTTCCCGGTCGCAGCCCATCCCGGCGCGCCGGGATTCGCCTTCAGCTCAAGATGACAGAGTCTGACGGCACAAGAGTTTCTTCTAATCCGTATCACTGTCCCCGATTATAATGGCGGTATCGAGATTCTCTCGAGGAGCGTATCATGGACCCGCGGCGTTGTGAGATTCGGGTGGGCACCTCCGGCTGGCATTACGACCACTGGCGCGGGCGGTTCTATCCGGAAAAGCTCCCGAAGAACCGCTGGTTCGAGCACTACGCCCAGCACTTCGATACCGTCGAGATCAACAACACGTTCTATCACCTGCCGAAAACCACCACGGTGGAGAACTGGCGCGCCAAGGCCCCCGAGGGCTTCGTCTACGTGGTCAAGGCCAATCGCTACATCACGCACATCAAGCGGCTCAAGGACACGGCCGCCGAGGTCAAGCGATTCTTCGACGTCATCGAGCTCTTCGGCGATACGCTCGGCCCGGTGCTGTACCAGTTGCCCCCCAGCATGCCCAAGGACCTGGAGCTGCTCGAGAGGTTCATTCGCCTGCTGCCGGCGGAGTCGGGGGCCGTCTTCGAGTTTCGCCACCCGAGCTGGTACGAGCCCGACACGTTCGATTTGCTCGATCACCACGGCGCGGCGTTCTGCGTTCACGACATGGCGGGCCGGGAATCGCCCCGCGTTGTGACCGGTGACATGGTCTACGTCCGCTTCCACGGCGCCGGCGGGCGCTACGCGGGCAACTATACCGACGCCATGCTCGGCCAATGGGCCCGCTGGCTCAAGGAGCAGACCGGCACCGCCCGCGCCGTCTACGCCTACTTCAACAACGACGTCGACGGCCACGCCATACACAACGCCCGGACACTGGAAGAAGCGATGGACGCGTTCGGGCGCAGCATGTCATCCTGAACGCAGCGCAGCGGAGTGAAGGATCTCGCCTGTGACCTCGAGATATTTCCCATTCGCAGCCCAGATCCTTCGCCTGCGGCCCAGGATGACAGGGGCTCATCGCACGCTTCATGAAATGCGACGCTACTTGCGAAGGGCAGTGCCGAGCCGGCTCGGGGGGCCGGTCAGCGGGGCAGGAGGAGGCGGAGCAGTTGAACGATCCAGGCGGCCGCGAGGGCGGCCGCGACCAGCAGGGCGATGCCCAGGCCGGTCTGGCCCCACTTGGAATGGCGGGTTCGGAAGCCGACGAGCAGGGCCCCGATCTCGAACGGCGAGCCGATGAAGCCGGCCACCAGCGCGGTTCCGAACAGCGAAGCGGGCGTATGCTGCCGGTCCGCGAAGAACCAGAGCAACGCGGTCAGGGCCACCGCGACCGTCAGACCCAGAAGGGCCAGGACGATGCTGCTGAGCCCCTCGCGGCGCCGAGCCTGTGTCTCGGGTGACGCCGCCGACCGGCGCGTTCGTTCCGAGGACAATTGCGCCACCTGCCCGGTCAGCACGCCCATCATCAACGTCACCGCCACCGAGATCACCGCGTACAAACGCAGCCACTCGGGCAGCAGGTCCTTCACGCCGATCAGGACGATCAGGGCGATGATCCCCGGCAAGGCAAACTGGGCTCTCGGTTTGTATCTCATACGCCGTATCCGCTTGAAGACAATGCCACTCATTCTAGAGATTCCGCCCACCCCTGTAAAGCGGATACTGCCGATGTTTTTTGCGAAGTGCGTGTGAGAGTCCTGCAAAACCTGGACACTCCGCATCGTCGCCCTCCGGCGTGGCGGCGGCAGGCCCGCAGGCCCTGACGATGGCGAGGCGCCAAAGAGTTCATTCGCGGCATGGGACCCGGACAAGTCCGCCATCGCCAAGCTGGCGCTTGACGCTGCCACGCGCATGCGGGATGTTCGCAGAGACACTTGGCGAGGGCGGTGCTGGCGGTTTCGCACCCTGTCGCAAATTGCGGGAGCAGCCGGACCACGGGTGGCAGCGTCAAGGCCGCAGGCCTTGGCGATGGTGTGTGTGTGGCAACCTACAAGGCTTGCGTTCGATGTTGGCTTGCGCCGGCTAATCGAGGAGGTTGAGGCCTGTCTGCCGGGCGTACCGGCGGGCCGAGGCGATCTCCTCGACGGTGGGGCGGCGGTCGATGTGCCGATGCGCGTGGGCCTGGTAGCAAGGCCGGTACTGTCCCATCACGTTGATGGTGGTGTCGACGCTGATTTCGTCGGCGAGGAAGTCCACGATTTCGCAACTGCCGGCGCAGTCGTCGGGCAGAACGAGGTGACGCACGAGCAGGCCGCGCGTCGCCAGCCCGCGCTCGATTTGCAGATCACCGACCTGGCGGTGCATTTCGCGCACGGCCGCGAAATTGACGGCCGGATAATCCGCCGCGGCCGACAGCTCCTCGGCGACGCGGGGCTCGGCGTATTTCATGTCGGGCATGTAGACGTCGATCAGGCCTTCGAGACATCGGAGGGTCTCGACCGAGTCGTAGCCCCCGGTGTTGTAGACCGTCGGGACGTCCAGGCCGGCGGCGCGGGCCCGCTCGATGGCGGCCGCGATGGGCGCGACCAGGTGCGTGGGCGTCACGAAGTTGATATTGGCACAGCCGATCCGCTGCAACTCCAGCATGGACTGGGCAAGCTGATCGACGGTCACCGGCCGGCCCGCGCGGTGGTGACTGATGTCGTAGTTTTGGCAGAAGACGCAGCCTAAGTTGCAGCCGGCCAGAAAGATCGTGCCCGAGCCGCCGGTCCCGACGAGCACGCTCTCTTCGCCGAAGTGCGGGCCGACGGAACTGACCACGGGCATCGCGCCGACGCCGCAGAAACCCGTCTGTCCCTCGCCCCGCTCGGCCCGGCAGTGGCGGGGACACAGCGTGCAAGGGCTCATCCGCTGCCAGAGCCGCCTGACGTTTTCGCTGAAGGGCTCGAGGTCGATCATGGCGCCGTTGACTCGCTCAGCAGTTCCGGCGTGACGATCCATTCGACCTGCCAGCGGTTGTCGCCGGTGCGAGACATACAGACGACGCCGGCGTTGATGAAGCTCACCACCGGCGGCGATTCGTACCCCGTCAGCAGCAGCGTCGCGAGCCGGCTGACCAGCGGCATGTGGCCTACGATCATCGTCTCATCGCTCGCCACGGCCAGCTCGTCCCGCAGCAAAGCGACGTTGTCGTTCGGGGCCAACCCGTCCCGGGCGGTCGGCCCTTCGCCTGCCGCCAGCGCCCCGGCCAGGATCTCCGCCGTCTGCCGGGCGCGGGCCTTGCCGCTGTGCCACAGACAATCGACGCGCAGCGCCAGCGGCCGGAGAAACCGCGCCACCTGCTCGACCTCCTCACGGCCCTCGCGTGTCAGCGGACGCTCCGGGTCCTCTTGTTTGGAGGTAGCCTTGCCATGTTGAATGAGATACAGTCGCATTTCTGGGCCTCTGTGGTTGTGTCGGTCAAACCGTCTATACTATAGCGTTACAGGACGGCGTCGCAATCCCATGGCCTGCTGTGCCATCGCCAAGGACTGCGGCCTTGACGCTGCGGCCCCTGACGGCGACACAGGACGGGATGCGGGTTCCGCAGAACTTACACGCGGCTGATCAAACGCCGGCGTATTGAGTTGGAGGCCAAATTCGGATATACTGCATGGAAAGGTCCGCGACCGGCGAAATAATGCGAAAAAACGTGCAGACGACAGAACAGAAACGAGATTCGGCGCATCTTGACAGATCAGAGGCCGTTTGCAGGAGCGCCCCTGCGCCGGGGGTGGAGTTGGCTTCGCTGGCCCGTCGGCTGCGGGCCGGTGAGCGGGAGGCGGCCCGGGAGCTCGTTGACAAGTATTACGAGCGGATCTACCTGTTCATGCGGGCCGTGGGTCACGACGGGCATACCAGCGAGGATCTGGTGCAGGAAACGTTCCTGCGGGCCTGGCACCATATCGGCCAGCTCCGCAGCAGCAAGGCCCTGAACGGCTGGCTGTTTCGCATCGCCGGCAACGTCTCGCGGCTGTACTGGCGCCGGCACAAGGACGGCGACAACGTGAGCCCCGAGGTCGGCGAAGCGCCGGCTACCGAAAGGGACGGCTCGCATCAGGCCGGAGAGAACGAGGAATTCGCTCGTTTGCACGGGGCGGTGGCCCGGCTGCCCTGGAAGCTCCGGGAAGCTGTCGTGCTGCACTACATGGAGCAGTTGACCATCGCCGAAGCGGCCGACGCCGCCGGCGTTCGACCGGGAACGATGAAGAGCCGCCTCAATCGCGGTCTGGAGGCCCTGAGAAGAGAAATGGGTCGCAAGTAGGGCGAGGCGATTATGGGAAAAAGAACGATTGAAGAACTGCTGAGAGCGTTCTCGCAACGTGGGATCGAGCGGGCCCGACCGGGGCTGGCCGAGGAGCTCAAGAACCGCATTCCGCACCGGCTCTCGATCCATCGCATGGATACGATCAACATCATCGTTGACCTGCGGATCAGCCGCCTGGCGGCCGCCGCGGCCATCGTGCTGGCCATGTTTCTGATCGGCACCTTTTTTGGCGGGCGGGACGCGGTCGGGACCCGGATGGTCGACGACAGCAAGATGTTCGTGAAATACGCCCTCGGCGGCGAGAAGGCCTATCAGGCCGACGTCCTGGAGGGATTGCTGCGTTTCCGCGACGCCCTGGTGGCCCAGGGCCGGGAGGTGGTGTATTACGAGGACGTCGATCTCGACGACAAGTACGCGGTGGTGATGCACTGGAAGCTCCCGGACGGCAAGTACGGCGTGATCCTCGGCGATCTCTCGCCGCGCGAAGTCAGCGCCCGCCTGCTCATAACGCTCCAGGCACGCATGCTCAGCGAACGGGCCAAATAGCCGTGGTCGCAGGGCCAGCACGAGCGAACACCGTCCTTGCATCGGCGTACAGGGTGTGATAAAATGGAGGGTGTTGATGATTAGATCGTGGGAATTGTGTCGCAGTACCGAAAGATAAGGAGTGGTTCATGACTAACCGCAAGGGTTTTACACTGATCGAGCTCCTGGTCGTCATCGCGATCATCGCGTTGCTCATGTCCATCCTGATGCCCGCTCTGGGCCGCGTCAAGAAACAGGCCCAGGCCGTCGCCTGCATCTCCAACCTCAGGACGTGGGGACTGTTGTTCAAGCTCTATACCGACGACAGCAACGGCTATTTCAACGAGGGCTGGGGATATGCGGACCACCACGGCAGCAATGGAGAGTACGGCTTATGGATGAACGCGTTGCGACCCTACTACGAGGATGAGTGGGATCTTCTGCTTTGCCCAACGGCTACACGGGTCGTTGAGAGCAACGCCGACTGGGGCACGTTCAAGGCGTGGACCCGAACCGTTTCCAATCGCTACCCGGCTCCGAAAGAAGGGTCAAGCAAAGAGTTCATCAGCAGCTACGGGATCAACAATTGGACCAACTACATGATTCGAGACCGCGGCGTTCGCCCGGTCGGAAGTTTTTGGAAGAGTACGCAGAACGTCAAAGATCCCAGCACGGTACCCCTCCTTGCCGACTCCACGTGGCATGACGCCTGGCCCTTCGCGACCGATCCCCCCATCCAGCAGGCGTATGGATACGGATGGAGCAGTCAGTCCGTCGGCGGTGATGAGATGAATCATTTCTGCATCGAGCGGCACACCGGCTGGACCAACTTCGCATTTTGCGACTGGTCGGTTCGCAAGACGGGTCTCAAGGAGTTGTGGACGCTGAGATGGCACGTCGGCTATGAGACCAACGGCCCGTGGACCCGAGCGGGCGGCGTCCTGGCGGCCGACTGGCCCGAGTGGATGAGACACTACAAGGATTATTGACGGCGCTCTTTCGCCAAACCCATGCCGATCCCGCCGGGTCGGCATTTCTTTTAGGTAGTCGCGCATGGTTTGGAGGCCGCTGATGTCCCAACGCAGAGGATTCACGCTGATCGAGCTTCTCGTGGTGATCGCCATCATTGCCTTGCTGATGTCGATCATGATGCCATCGCTGCAGCGGGTCAAGAAGCAGGCGCAGAGCGTGACGTGTCAGTCGTATCTGAAGCAGTGGGGCGTGATCTTCTCGATGTACACCGACTACAACAACGGCTATTTCCTGGCCGGCTACCACCAGGGCGGCCACGTCGCGCAGTGGCACAAGGCGCTGAAAGAATACTACCAGGACAAGATGATCAACTTCTGTCCGGTCGCCCGGCGCAACCGCGTGGAGAAGAACGCCGGTTCCATCGGCTCGGCGACGTGGGCCGGGCTTGTCGGCGGGGCCACCTACGCTTGGGGACAGGGTAGCGGCGACGCCTTCAGCGGGGGCAGCTACGCGGTCAATAGCTGGGCGACGAACCCGCCCGACGAGATGGCCTCGGGCGAGCCCGCCAATTTCTGGCGCACCCCCCACGTCAAGGGTGTAAGCAACATCCCGCTGTTCATGGATAGCAAGTGGCTCGACGGCTGGCCCCGCGAGCACGATGCGCCCCCGTCGCTGCCCGACTTGATCAACAGCACGATGGCCCGCTACTGCATGGACCGCCACCAGGGCGGGACCAACTGCGTCTTTCTGGACTTTTCCGTGCGCAAGATCGGCGCGAAGGAATTGTGGACCTTCCAGTGGCATCGCAACTTCAACACACGGGCCGAGTGGACCAAAGCCGGCGGCGTCCTGCCGGCCGACTGGCCCGAGTGGATGAAAGGTCTGAAAGAATACTGATACGGATTGAGAGAGATCTTTCTGCGATGAGACTGTGTCATCCTGAGCCGTAGGCGAAGGATCTGGCCCCCGAACGGGAATGTCTTCAAAGCCGCAGCCCGGATCCTTCACTCCGCTGCGCTGCATTCAGAGCCTGCCCTGGGCGCGAGTGAAGGGATGACATACCGCGCACGAATGAATCAGAATCTGTATGAGTCCGCCAATCGGCGGATGGGCGAACGTGCCTCAGTAGATGATGGCGGTGGTTTCTTCGATGCGCTTGACGATCTCGCGGGCGTCGGAGGGATCGCAGACGTAGCTGTCGAAGCCTTTTTGCATCAGGGCGTCCCCCTCCTGGTCGTTCAACGGATTGGCCAGGGCCACGAGCTTGATCGTCTCGAAATCCTCGCTGCTGCGCACGCTGCGGCAGATGTCCCGGGCGTCGATCTCCTGGGCGATGAGGTTGACCAGGATCACGTGCGGGGCGAACTTCTGCACGGCCGCCCCGGCCTCGAACGTCGTCTGGACCGCGTGGACCTCGTAGCCGCCCCGGGCCGCCAGGTCCTCCGGCAGGGTTTCGTGCAGGTGGTCTTCCCGTCCCACCAACAGCACGCGAATCTTGCCCACCGGCAGGGCGTCGGTCGGCATGTCGTGGGCCTTCATGAACCGCAGCAGTTCGTTGACCGGGATGCGCCGGTCCTTGCTGCCGGGGATGCGGTAGCCGCCGAGCTGACCGCTGTCGAACCACTTGGAAACCGTGCGCGGCGCCACGTTGCAGATTTTGGCCACGTCTCCGGTTGTCAATACGTTCTTGCCTTTGGCCATAATAGGATTCCTATGATTGCAGAATACTTGCCGTTGTATTCATCGGCCGCAGGGCACACCGCGCTTAACCGAACCCCGAGAATTCGCCCCCCAACGCCGGTCTGTACCGCCTGTAGCGACTGTGCGTCCCATAAGTCTCGCGTGACATCTCCCCGGTCTCCCCCGAAGAGGCCGGATCGGCAAGCGGATGTCTCTCGGCACCCGTCCGCTCCCCAAATGGGTATGTGAGAACACCCTGGCAGCGTCAAGCGGCAGCTTGGCGATGGTGGACTTGCCTGCCGCGTGTGGCGCTATACGAGCCCCGGGCGTTGCGCCATCGCCAAGTCCTTCAGACTTGACGCTGCCACCCGGGGCCGTCCAGGGTCCAAAACCATGATGCCCGAAAGACTGCACAGCGCGGCCTTCGGCCGCAACCAAATACCTCTCGCCAAGAGCGCAAAGAAGGCCCCAATGAAAAGACCCTTCGAGCTTGGCGATCTTTGCGTCTTTGCGAGAGGCATGACCTTACTGTTCGCAATGGCTTATCGACCTCTGCTGAAATTATCCGGAAAGAGCTTCCAGTTGTTGTGGGGTAGTGCACAGACATTTGCGCAAAGCCCGCCCGCTTTTCCCCTTGGCCCGGCCGGCCTTTCTGCTACAATGGCCTCCAACTCGCAAGCGACCGGGAGCTCCTCCCGCTATCGGCGCGTAATGCGTAGGATGGGCTTTAGCCCATGCGGATGCCCGGAAGCGGCACAGACAACCGCACGCAGCGAGTCGCATGACAAGAGACGAGGAGACGAGGAGACGCGGATGGATGAACAACGAATATTCGTCGGGCAATTTTGCTGGATCGCCCTCCAAGCTGTTTCCTACGGCACCATGCCGCCGTTAGCCTCTGTCTTCGCCGTATCTGGGGCATTTCGTGAACCTTGACAGAGGCTACGGCGGAAACGATAATACTCTGGAGACAACTGACTGCAATGGAGTTTGCATATGGCCGCTGACCTCAAGAAGATCTACCAGGCATTTGACCCGGCCCCCTTGTCCGGAGCCGATAGCAAGCTTTACGTACCTCTGGACGACGTACGCGGCAGTTCGGGCCTCGTGAACAGCCTGAGCAAACCGATCCGCATGTCGGGCAAGGCAACATTTCAACTCCTGGCCGGTCACATCGGCAGCGGCAAGAGCACCGAACTGCGCCGTGTGCAAGCAGAGCTTGAGCACGGGGACGAGCGATTCTTCACGGTCTTCTGCACAATCCTGGACGACGTCGACCCCAGTGATGCCGATTTTCCCGAAGTGCTCATGGCCATCGTGCGCCAAGTCGCCTGTCAACTGCGCGAGCGTCTTGGGATCAAGCTACAACCAGGCTATTTCAAGAAACGATGGGAAGAAGTAAAGGCAGTGTTGGGTTCCGACGTGAAGCTGAGCACCCTTGAGTTGGAGGCCGGACTGGCCAAGATAACAACCGCTCTCAAGAGCAGTCCGAGCACGCGGGAGCAAGTCCGCCTGGCCCTGGAGCCCAGGACCGACAGTTGGATCGGCGCTGCCAATGAAGTACTCGGCGAAGCTGTCGAGAAACTCACCAAGAAAAAGTATGCGGGCCTTGCCATTATCGTCGATGACCTGGACAAGCTGTCCCCGGACGAGCGCGGGCGCGACAGGCGGTCCGTCGCAGAGCGTCTCTTCATTACCAGACACGCGCAACTGACGGCGTTCAGGTGTCACATGATCTGCACGATTCCCATCGCGCTGGCGTACTCGTGCAAAGAAGGCGAGATTGCCAGTCTGTATGGCCTTACGGCCCCCCCAGTGGTTCCCATGACCAAGGTGATAGGAGCCGACGGAAAGAAACACACGCCCGGCTTCCAAAAGTTCAGAGACATTATCGCGCGCCGGCTCAACGGGGCGGACGCCGGCGACAAGGAAGTGTTCGCAACTGCGGCGGTGAGAGACAAGATTATCGAGTATTCCGGCGGCCAACCTCGCTTCCTCGTCACGCTCCTCCGCGACTGTCTCGTCGAGGGCGACTTGCCTATCAGTAAGTTGACACTGGATAGCGTGGCGAGAAAGGCCACCCATTCCTACGCCCGGCAATTGCGCGAAGAGCACTGGGAAGTCATCGAGCAGGTGCGAAAGACACACAAGCTTACGCGGACCACCGCCAACGACGCCTTTTGTATGGAGTTGCTGGCCAGTCGCGCCGTCCTGCAATATCTGAACAAAGAAGAATGGTACGGCCTGAATCCGCTTCTCCCAAAGCGAACCACCGGATGAGCAAGAGCCAAGCAAAGCCGCGAGCACTGGCGCAAACTGCGTTTCAACCCGCAGAGATCGACGCCCTGCGGCGCATGCTCAGCATCTCCGAAGGGACATTCTCACTGAGCATTGCCATCTGCAACAGCCCCGCTCTGCGCGACCACCTGATTGCACACATCCGAAATGAGATGGATGCGATCGAAATCGTCCGCGTGACCGAGGAAACGCCAGACGTCTTCGCTTCCGCAAGGCGGCAGGTGTCCAACGAGAATCCACGTGGCGTCTTCGTTGTCGATCTCGAAAAGGCCCTCGGTACGGACAAACGAGACAAAGTTCTCCAGGCCCTCAATGTCAGCAGGGAATCGTGGCGTGCGGCGTATCCCTGTCCGGTGGTGTTCTGGGGCCCGGAATACGTCACCCAGTTGCTATCTACGCGGGCGCGCGATCTATGGTCCTGGATCAGTCACAGCTTCGAATTCGTTTCCGAACAAATCACGGCACAGGCCGGCCTGCAAGACCGCTACGCCGGAGATCTCACCCTGGCCGGGAGCCTCGACGTTCACGAAAAGCACTTGCGCATCGCCGAGTTAGAGCAACGGATCAAGGACGTGGGCGAAACGCCGAAGGGGCAATTGAGGGACCACGTCCTGATATGGCTGAACGAATTGGCTTACCTGTACCAGTGCCTTGGGGAATTGGATAAGGCCGAACAGGCGCATCACAAGTACTTGGATTGGGCAAAGCCCGACAGGCTCCAAGACATGGCAATCGCCTACGGCAACCTCGGCCTGATCTACCAGACACGCGGGGACCTCGACCGGGCCGAAGAGATGCACACCAAATCCCTCGAAATCAACGAGAAGCTCGGGCGCCTCGAAGGCATGGCCCGCCAATACGGCAACCTCGGCCTGATCTACCGCAAACGCGGGGACCTCGACCGGGCCGAAGAGATGCACAACAAATCGCTCGAAATCGAAAAGAAGCTCGGGCGCCTCGAAGGCATGGCCAGCGAATACGGCAACCTCGGCCTGATCTACCAGACACGCGGCGACCTCGACCGGGCCGAAGAGATGCACACTAAATCGCTCGAAATCGCGAAGAAGCTCGGGCGACTCGAAGGCATGGCCAGCGAATACGGCAACCTCGGTAGCATCTACTTCACACGCGGCGACCTCGACCGGGCCGAAGAGATGCACACCAAATCGCTCGAAATCAGCGAGAAGCTCGGGCGCCTCGAAGGCATGGCCAGCCAATACGGCAACCTCGGCCTGATCTACGAAACACGCGGCGACCTCGACCGGGCCGAAGAGATGCACACCAAAGCGCTCGAAATCAACGAGAAACTCGGGCGACTCGAAGGCGTGGCCAACCAGTACGGCAACCTCGGCCTGATCTACCTCACACGGGGCGACCTCGACCGGGCGGAAGAGATGCTCAAGAAATCCCTCGAAATCAACAAGAAGCTCGGGCGACTCGAAGGCATGGCCAGCGACTACGCCAACCTCGGCCTGATCTACAAACAGCGAGGCGACGTCGCCGGGGCGCGCGAGTATTGGGAGAAGGCGGTCGGCCTGTACGAGCGGATCGGCATGGCGCACATGGTGGCGAAAGTCCAGGGCTGGATTGACGGTCTCCCGCAGCGGTAGGATGGGCAACTCGTTGCCCATGCTGAGAGCCTGCACCCAAGACTACAATAACACAAGAATAACGCAATTCACACCCCCAAAGAATAGGGGCGCATTAACATGCGAAGTGCAACGCGGTCCTGCGATCACGAGCGGGCCGGTTGCTTATTGGTTTTCGACGTCCTGGGGGCTCTGC